>NZ_JBQHDG010000009.1:0-310934 GCF_052068095.1 Phytohabitans sp. LJ34
GTACATCGCCCGCGAGCTCTACCAAATCATCACAACAAACGACCCTGACCCCGCCGCTTGACAACCATAGGAGCATCATCGCGGTAGCACAAAGCTTGATCTTGATCTTTGCCGGCACCTCGCGGCACCCGCCAGACGGGCCTTGGGTGGGCGTGCGAGAGGATGGCCGCATGGCACCGGGTGTTCATACGGTCGCGGTGATCGGCGCGGGCAAGATCGGTGAGCTGATGCTCTCCGGGCTCCTGCGTGCGGGCTGGCCGGCCGACAAGCTGATGGCGACCACGCGCCGCGCCGCGCGGGCCGAGGAGCTCGCCCAGCGATACGGCGTGCGCATGGTCGACAACCTCACCGCCGTCGCCGAGGCGGAGGTGCTGGCCGTGGCGGTCAAGCCGCAGGACGCGGGCGTGCTGCTGGAGGAGATCGGCGCCAAGGTGCCGCCGGACAAGCTTGTGATCTCGCTCTGTGCCGGCCTCCCGACGGGCTTCTTCGGCCGGCGGCTGCCCGAGGGCACGCCGGTCGTGCGCGTCATGACAAACACGCCCGCGCTGGTCGACGAGGCGATGACCGCGATCTCGGCGGGCCCGCACGCCACGGCCGCGCACCTGGCGCTGGCGGAGGAGATGTTCAAGCCGCTCGGCGCCACGCTCCGTGTCCCCGAGTCGCAGCAGGACGCGGTCACCGCGCTGTCCGGCTCCGGGCCGGCGTACTTCTACCTGCTCGTCGAAGCCATGATCGACGCGGGCATCCTGCTCGGGCTGCCGCGCCAGGTCGCGCACGAGCTGATCGTGCAGACGGCGATCGGTTCGGCGGTGATGCTCCGCGACTCCGGTGAGCACCCCGTCAAGCTCCGCGAGGCGGTCACTTCCCCTGCTGGGACAACGATTTCCGCGATCCGCGAGCTGGAAAACCACGGCGTGCGTGCCGCCCTGCTCGCGGCGCTGGAGGCGGCCCGCGACCGGGCCCGGCAGCTCGCCCAGCAGAGCGAGTGAGCCGGCGAGCAGGAACGCGCGCCACTCTCGTGTGCTCCTGATTCACTCATGCGTTCATCCCTTCCCGGCCGCTCTCTGCACTCCTAGTGTCATGACAGGGAGTAGTGATAGCGACACTCAGGGAGGTACGGCCATGCGACGTCTCGCGGTGATCATCGGTGGTGTGGCGGCGGCCCTTTGGGTGTCCTCACCGGCATCCGCCTTCGCACACGACAAGGTGCGTAACCCCGCCCTCCACGCGATGCTTGACGTGCTCGTGCTCGCGGTGGTGACCGCGCCGGTCTGGACGGCGTACCTATGGGGCGGTCGGCGAAGGGGTCTGTTGGCGGCCCTCGTGGCGGTCGTCCAAGTGCCGGTGGCGGTCATCGCGTTCGTGCCCATCGTGCATCCGCTCGTGCACGCGGTCGCGTTCGTGACCGGGCTCGGTCTGACCGCCGCGTCCCTGATGTACGTGCGCCGGACCGCGCCTTCCCCCGCGCCGGCGCACGCACACCGCTAGGCCCGCGCTCCAACCCGGAGCGCGAGGGGCGTCCGCCAACCCCGCAGCGGGCGGGCGCCCAGGACTTGAAGAAGTGCACAACTCAACAGGGACCAGGGGCAGCGCCCCGCTCAGGACCCGCTGTCGGCCGCGCACGCGGCCGGCGGCGGCCAAGATCCGAGTCCTCCCGGCCCGCCGACCGCCGGCAGGACAGCGTTCGGATCCGGAGCGCGCGCCCCACCCGACGGCGGGCCGGTCATCGGTTCGGTGGGCAGGATGTGCTCGCCGAGCGTGAGGGCGGTGACCCGCCCGCCGTCGTGCACTCTGGACACCGGCGGGCAGCCCTGCCGGGGCGGCTCCCACGAGCCGTCGGGCCGGCGCAGCGCGTTGAAGCGGCAGTGCGGCTCACCCACGTAGCCCCAGGCCATCATGAGCTCGGCACCGGCGTAGCTGTAGACGCCGACGGTGAGCACGTCCGACCCGGTGGGACGGCGGTGGAAGCTGCCGCGTAGGCCACGTACGACCACGCCGTCCAGGTCGACGTCGTCGATCACCTTGTGTAGTCGGTATCCCGACAAATCGGGCAGCTCCATGACCGATTAACGAATGCCCCATACTGTCGGACGTGTTCACTCTGGCCCAGGCCCGCCACCTGCTCGCCACCCTCCGACCGCGTGTCGACGAGCTGATCGTGCTCCGCGCCGACCTCGCCGAGCTGCACGCCGATCTGGCCGACGGCGGCAGCAGCCCGCACGGCGGCCTGCCCGAGGTCAAGGGACTCGAAGCGCGCATCTACGGCATCCTCGACGAGCTCGGCGAGCACGACATCCAGGTCAAGGGGTACGCGCCGGTCCTGCTGGACTTCGCCGGCGAACGCGACGGCCGGCCGGTGCTGTGGTGCTGGCTGGAGGGCGACCGCGACATCGGCTGGTACCACCGTCTGGAGTGCGGCTTCGCCGGCCGCCGCAAGCTCAACGCCTAGCCCGCGGCGGATTTGGGGATCACCTGGGCTGGCTGGGTGACGGCGAAGACGACCACGTTGTCGCGGTAGGAGTTGCGCAGGCGGTCGAATACGCCGCCGCAGGTCACCAGGCGCAGCTCGGGCCCGGGTGTAGGACCGTAGACGGCGGCGGTGGGAAACCCGTCCTTCGGGTGCTTGGTCACCACGGTGACGGTGAAGGTCACGGTGTCCTTGCCGCGCCGCACCTCGATCTTGTCGCCCACCTTCAGCTCGTGCAGGCGGTAAAAGACCGCCGGGCCGGCCTTGGAGTCGACATGGCCGGCGAGCACGGCCGGGCCCACGTCGCCCGGCGACGGCCCGCCGCGAAACCAGCCCGCCTTGTCGTACACCTTGGGCGCCTCGAGCTTGCCGGCCTTGTCCAGGCCGAGCGTGACCAGCGGCGTGTCGACGCCGATCCGGGGCACGCGCAGGCGGGTGGGCGGGCCCTGCGGCTGGTGCTTGGGCGGCACGGTGGTCATCGCGACCGGTGCGGGCGAGGGCACCGGCTCTTCCCATGACGGCGCGGCCGCCATCCGGTGTGGGATGGCAGCCGCGCCGATGATCGCCGCCGCGAGCCCGATCGCGCCCGCGGTGACCAGGACGTACGCGCGCACTACGCCTCGGGGGACGCTCCGCGGGCGAGGGCGGCGCGCCGCCGCAGGGCGACGAGGCCGACCGCCGCGGAGGCGGCCACCAGCACGCCCACCAGGCCCGTGAACATCATCGGGTACGGCACCGGGCCGCCCGACGAGCCGCCGGCACCGGTGTCCACACCGCCGGCCGGCACCACGACGCCGCCCTTGGCGTCCTCACGCAGCTCGGTGGTGAGGCCGCCGGACTTCGCGTCGAGCACGATCAGCGAGTAGACGCCACCCTCGGCCATCGTGCACTTGGCGACCGTCGCGTCGCCGCCGGAGGGCTGGAGGCGCACCTGCCAGTCACCCGGCTGCACCTCGCGGTAGTCGGTGGTGGTGGCGAACTGCACGCCCTTGCCGATCTCGGCACCGGTGGCGCCGGAGATGTCGAGCACCGGCGCGCGCACCGAGGCCTGGACGACCCGCACCTTGGACTTGCCCGCGGCCGGCGCGCTGATGTCGTCTTTGAGGATCCGCAGGCCGAGGTCGGCGTAGCGGCCGACGCCGGCCACCGTGTACGCCTGCCCGGTCGTCACGCTCACGTCGGTGGTGAGCACCGGCGGCGTCGACGCGGCGGCGCCCTTCTGGCGCATCGACACCGCGTAGCGCCCGGCCGGCAGCGGCAGGTACGCCGACATCACGCCGTATCCGACGCCCTTGAACACCTGCGTTTCCGCCGGACCGGACAGGTCGTCGAGGTATACGTCGACCTCCGGTGTGTCCGGCGAGAGATGCGCGAGCCGGACGTAACCGACGCTCGCCGCCCCCGCCGGCGCGGCGGCGGCCAGAGCCGCTCCACTGCCGAGAAGCAGCGCGCCGGTCAGCGCCGCGGTGCGCCGAAGTGTACGGAGTACTGAAGTCACGGCCCCTCCCCATTTTGGTGACTTCCGCGCCGGCGTAGCCCCCTCGTCGGCGCGACTCGTGGGAAAGGATTCGCGACCATCTAACAGATGGCAAGAGCCTCTTCTGTCAGCAATTTGTCACCCGTGCACACAGAACCAGTCACCCGGGGCGGAAAGCGACAACAGGTCAGCGGCGGTCCAGCTTCACCGTCCCGATACCCTCCGCGGCATCCACGTCGTACCGTGCTTTCGCATCCCCCCAACCGTTCGGCGTGAATGTCGTGTCGGGCGCGACCTTCGACCGGTTGAAGCGGTCGAGCGTGACATTGGTGGCTCCCTTGGTGACCTTCACCCGCGTGGGTACGCCGGTGGGCGCGTGCACGAAAAGCTCGTCGAGCCCGCCGCGCAGGCGGATCGGCACGGTGGCGGTCGGCTTGGGCAGGATCAGCTCCAGCCGGGTGGCTCCACCCTCCATGTCCAGCGCCGCCAGCCGCCCGCCGCTCAGGTCGACGGTCTGCGTCTTCGCGCCGCCCCGAAACGTCAGCCGCCAGGTCACCCGCGAGTTGAGCCGCACCTCGACAGCGCTGGCGCCCTCGCCGCTGTCCGAGGTCGCGCGTACCGTCGTGCGGTCGCCGTCGATCGTCGCGCGCGGCACGGCGTCGTCACTGTCCGGCGTGGTGACCTGGAACAGGTCGTCGCCGAGGTCGGTGCCGAGCACGGTGACGATGGCCGCGCCGCTTTCCAGCTCCAGCTCCGCCTGGGTACGGCCGCCGAGCGGCGCCGCGATCGTGTGCGAGAGGCCGCCGCCGTCGAGCACCAGCCGGTACGCGCTGGCGGCCGCGACCACCGCGGCGCCGACGACCGCGGCGGTGAGGGCGATCGCGAGCAGCATCAGCGGCTTGCGCCGGCGGCCGGGCCGGCCGGGTGGCCGCCCACCGGTCGGGCCGGTGGACCTGGGCCCTCGGCGGCGCTTCGCCGGCGGCTCGGGGAGGTCGTCGTCGGGCGTGATGTCGAGCGGTGCCGGCCAGGCTTCCGGGACGGGGGCGTCGCTGGGCGCGGGCTCGGGCCAGCCGCCTTCCGGTGCCGCGGCCGGCGCGGAGGCGGGGACCGGGGAGGTGACCCAGTCCGGGCGGGCCGCCGGCTCGGCGCTTCTCGCCCAGTCGGGACGAGCCGCCTGTTCGGGCGAGGCGGCCCACTCGGGTCGGGCCGCCGGTTTGGGGGAGGCGGCCCGCTCGGAGCGGGGTGCCGGTTCGGGGGAGGCCCAGTCGGTGCGGGCCGCCGGCTCGGGGCTGGCCACCCAGTCGGGCCGGGCCGTGGGCTCGGGCGGGGCCGCCGGCTCCGGGTCCTCGTTCCATCCGGTCCGGTAGTCCGGCTCCGGGTCGGCCTCGCGTGGGGGATCCCACCCTTGGTCCTGGGGGCGGTCGTCGGCGCGCGGAGTGAACCAGTCCTCGCGCGTCATGGGCCCGGCCGGAGCCTCCGCGGGCGGCGGCCGGAGGGGTGGCGTCGTCGTCCAGCCGTCGTCGTCGACCGTCTCCTCGGGGCCGGCCGCCCAGCTTGGGTGCGGACCGGTGCGTGGCGCCTCGTCCGGGACGGTCGACCACTCCTCCTCCGCGGGGCGCGCGTCGCGGGGGGCCGGGCCGCGGAGTGTGGTGAGCCATTCTTCGCTGGCCGGCGCCGGCCAGTCTCCTGCGCGAGGTGTCACGTCGCGGGGTGGGTGTTCACGCGGTGGCTTCTCCTGAGTCGCCTTGTCACGCCGCCACAGCTTCCCGCGAGAGGGCTTCGGCGCCTTTTCACGCCGCGACTTCTTGGGGGGTGGCGACTCCTCGCCGGACGGCGTCAGCTCGATCACCGACTCCACCGGCATGAATGGCACGGAGCCCCGGTTGGGGTCGTCCTCGTCCAGCCACGACACAGTGCGTTCGCCTGGCTGGGCCGTCATGGGCCGTCCTCCCCTCGCCCGGAGCGCTCGTCCGGGCCGATCGCTCATCCATACGTACGTAGCCGAGGGCCCAGCGGTTGAGCCGCGCACGGATCGAGAAATTCGCATCTTGACGAGTTCACAGCCGTGTGAGTAACGTCGCATCAACCTTCTGGAAAGTTTCCTAACAATTAGGGAGACGTCGGATGAGGAGATCCCTACGGCGTGCGCTGTGGGCCAGCACGGTGGTCGCTGTGGCAGTCGCCGCGATCCCCGTCGCGTCGGCCTTCGGCGCGGGGAGCGTCACTACACAGTTCACGGCCACCTCCGACTGGGGGAGCGGCCACGAGGTCCGGGTCACGGTCGCGAACGGCTCGGACGCATCCGTCGCCACCTGGCGGGTCGAGTTCGACCTTCCCGCCGGCACCACGATCAGCAGCTCCTGGGACGCGGACGTCACCCGCACCAACAACCACTACGTCGCCACGAAGAAGAGCTGGGCCGGCGCCATCCCGCCCGGCGGCTCGCAGACGTGGGGATACATCGGCACCGGCGCGTTCCGCGCGCCGACCAACTGCACGATCAACGGCGCGCCCTGCGGCGGCGGCACCACCCCCACCACCGTCGCCCCGCCGACGAGCAACCCCCCGACCACCGCGCCTCCCACGACCGCCCCGCCCACCACGCAGCCGCCGACCACCGGGCCGCCCCCGCCCGCCGGGCGCAAGCTCGTCGGCTACTTCGCGCAGTGGGGTGTCTACCAGCGGCAGTACTTCGTGAAGAACATCCACACGAGCGGCTCGGCGTCGAAGCTGACGCACATCCTCTACGCGTTCGGCAACGTCACCAACGGCCAGTGCGTGATCGGTGACTCCTACGCCGACTACGACATGGCGTACACGACGGCGAACAGCGTCGACGGCGTCGCGGACACCTGGGACGCCGGCGCGCTGCGCGGCAGCTTCAACCAGCTGCGCAAGCTCAAGCGGATGTACCCGCACATCAAGGTGATCTGGTCGTTCGGCGGCTGGACCTGGTCCGGCGGCTTCGGCCACGCGGCGCAGAACCCGACCGCGTTCGCCAACTCCTGCTACAACCTTGTCGAGGACCCGCGCTGGTCGGACGTCTTCGACGGCATCGACATCGACTGGGAGTACCCGAACGCCTGCGGCCTCACCTGCGACACCAGCGGGCCCAACTCCTTCAAGAACCTGATGGGCGCGCTGCGCACCCGCTTCGGCTCCAGCGCGCTGGTGACCGCGGCGATCACGGCCGACGGCAGCAGCGGCGGCAAGATCGACGCGGCCGACTACGCGGGTGCCTCGGGCAGCGTCGACTGGCTCATGCCGATGACGTACGACTACTTCGGCACCTGGGCCGCACAGGGCCCGACCGCGCCACACTCGCCGCTGACGTCGTACACCGGGATACCGACCCAGGGCTTCTACGCCGACGCGGCGATACAGAAGCTGAAGAGCAAGGGTGTACCGGCCAGCAAGCTGCTCCTCGGCGTCGGCTTCTACGGCCGTGGCTGGACCGGCGTCACGCAGGCCGCGCCCGGCGGCTCGGCGACCGGTGCCGCACCCGGCACGTACGAGGCGGGCAACGAGGACTACAAGGTGCTCAAGACGCGCTGCCCGGCCACCGGCACCGTCGCCGGCACGGCGTACGCCTTCTGCGGCAACCAGTGGTGGAGCTACGACACCCCGGCCACGATCGGCGGCAAGATGACGTACGCCCGCAACCAGGGTCTCGGCGGCGCCTTCTTCTGGGAGCTCAACGGCGACACCGCCAACGGTGAGCTGATCACCGCCATGCGCAGCGGCCTCGGATAGGACCTATACGCAAGTCCCACACCAGAGGCGGGGAGTCAGGTTACTGGCTCCCCGCTTCGCCATGGAAATACGGTTGGGCGCGGTGGTGTTGACAGCTACCGTGATCCGCATGTTCGCCCCGGCTGGCTTCGCGCGGCCCGCAGGCACTGGCCTGCCGGTCGCGGCCGCCGCGTGTGCGTCGCCGGTCCGTCTGGATACCTGACCCTCCTCCCGTTCCCGCGCGGGTAGACCGTCCATTGCGGACGGCCGGTAGGCGCGCGCGGACGCCGGGAGGAGGGTGCCCCGCCATCACTCTCTTCCCAGAAACAAGGGGTTGATCCACCATGGCCAAGAGCCAGTTCGTGCGGACCAAACCGCACCTCAACATCGGCACGATGGGGCACGTCGACCACGGCAAGACCACGCTGACGGCCGCCATCACCAAGGTCCTCGCCCAGCGGGACCCGTCCGTCAACCAGTTCGTGTCGTTCGACGGCATCGACCGGGCGCCGGAGGAGGTCGCGCGCGGCATCACCATCAACATCGCGCACGTCGAGTACGAGACGGCCACGCGGCACTACGCCCACGTGGACATGCCCGGCCACGCCGACTACGTGAAGAACATGATCACGGGTGCGGTGCAGGTCGACGCGGCCATCCTCGTCGTCTCGGCGCAGGACGGCGCGATGCCGCAGACCCGCGAGCACGTGCTGCTCGCCCGGCGGGTCGGCGTGCCGTACCTGGTGGTGGCGATGAACAAGGCCGACGCGGTCGAGGACGAGGAGCTGCTCGACCTCGTCGAGCTCGAGGTGCGCGAGCTGCTGTCCGAGTACGGGTTTCCCGGCGACGAGGTGCCGGTGGTGCGGGTCTCCGCCCTCCGCGCGCTGGAGGGTGACCCGCGCTGGACGCGGTCCATCGTGGACCTGCTCGACGCGGTCGACCGGTACGTCCCGGTGCCGCCCCGCGTGCTGGACGAGCCGTTCCTGATGCCCATCGAGAACGTGCTCACCATCTCCGGCCGCGGCACGGTCGTCACCGGCGCGGTGGAGCGCGGCGCGCTGCGCCTCGGCGAGACGGTGGAGGTGGTCGGCTTCGTACCGACGACGTCCACTGTGGCCACCGGGCTGGAGACGTTCGGCAAGTCGCTGGACCGGGCCGAGGCGGGCGACAACGCGGCCGTACTGCTGCGTGGTGTGAAGCGCGACCAGGTGCGGCGCGGCCAGGTGGTCGCGGCGCCCGGGTCGATCCGCACGCATACGCGGTTCCGGGCGCGGCTGTACGCGATGACCACCGCCGAGGGTGGCCGGCACACGCCGTTCTTCGGCAACTACCGGCCGCAGTTCTACTTCCGGACCACGGACGTGCCGGGCTCGGTCGACCTGGGCGAGATCACGATGGTCATGCCCGGCGACACCGTCGACCTGACGGTGCGGCTCGGCTCGCCGGTCGCGATGGAGGTCGGGCTCGGCTTCGCGGTGCGCGAGGGCGGCCGGACCGTCGCGGCGGGCTCGGTGACGGAACTGCTCGACTGAACAGGGGAGCGCGGCCCCGCACGGGCCGCGCTCCCGCCTATATGAGCTGGGCCGGCTCGATGGCGATCTCGCGGGCGGCGGACAGCCGGATCCACTCGCTGAGCTGGCGGCGGCTCATCACCCGGTCGTGCACGGTCACCTGTACCGCGAGGCCGTCGATGATCGCCAGGATCCGCCAGGCGGCGCCGGCCGGGTCGTCACACTTGAACGCCCCTTCGTCGACGCCCGCGGTGATCACTTCGGTGAGTGCCTCTTTCCACCGCAGATCCAGCCGGCGGGAAACCTTTTCCAGCTCCGGTGTGCGCAGCGACTCCGACCAGCCGTCGATCCACATCGCCCACGACTTGGAACGGCCCTGCGGCGCGTACAGCCGGAGGATCTTTTTGAGCTTTTCCAGTGGCGTCGCGGTGGAGTGGACGACGGAGTGGAGGCGAGCCAGGTCCTGCTCCGCCGCGTACGCGAAAGCTTGAGCGAGTAGATTTTCTTTCGTGGCGAAATGGTAGAAGACCAACGCTTGGCTGACGCCTGCCGCTGCCGCCACGTCGGAGGTGCGGGTGTTTGCCAGGCCGCGCTCCACGATCACGTCGCAGGCGGTGCTGAGTAGTGAATCAAGGCGGACTTCTGCGGAACGTCTCGTCACAGCGCACACAGTAACTCATGAATGCCTGCCCAATTTCCGCAGCTATTACTCGGTGTCATTCCGGAATGAAATCGAATTCGCGATCGCCGTGCGCACCGGTCGGGGGATGAGACACCCGCCGATCATCCGAGCCGCGCAGATCAAGATCGGTGGTGGTCGTTACGCCCTGGCACTATCGGTTCGCCCGAGGTAGCTGTGCAGAGGATGTCGCTAAGGCCCGAATGGGCCGATCGTAGGCGTGGTCGCCCGCGGGGGGTGACTTGTTTGGCCGGAGACGGAGTGGACGGCTATGGGCGGCTTTGGGCGGAGGCCGGCTGGCGCCGACGCCGGCGTGCCCGCCCACCACGGCGGGCCGGGGCCGGCTGGCGCCGACGCCGGCGTGCCCGCCACCCACCACCCTCGCGCCGATGCCGGCGGGCCCGGGCCGCTGCGCTCGATCGGCGTGCGCATCCTGCTGCCCGTCGTCGTGGCGACGGTCGGTCTGGTCACGCTCGGCGTGTTGCAGACCCGCGACGCGCTCACCGAGTCCGGCCGCGCGGGCGACGCGCGGATCCTGGCCCGCACGGCGAACGCCGGCATCGCGGTCGCCCACCAGGCCGAGCTCGAGTACGCCGAGACCATCGCGCTGCGGCTGCGTGGCGGCGAGGCCGGCAAGCAGCTCCTGGAGGCGCAGCGCGCCCGCACCGACGCGGCCCGCGCGCGATACACGGCGGCGGCCCGCGACGCCCGCGAGGTCTCGCCCGCGCTGGCCGGCAAGCTCGACGCGGCCGACGCCGTGGTCGACGTCCTGACCAGCGTGCGGGCGATCGCGGTGAGCGCGCCGGACGGTTCACCCGAGGTGTTCGACGCCTACAACGCGGTGACCCACGCGATGATCGGCATCGCCGACGCGGTGCCCAGCCAGCTGACCGAGCAGCGGCTGCTGGAGAGCGCCCGCGCGGTCGTGCTCGTCACCGAGCTCGAACACCTCGCCGCCGAGCAGCTCGACCTGCTCCGCCGGGTCTTCACGCGGGAGCGGCTCCAGCCGGGCGAGCTGGTGCGGCTGGCCGCCTGGGAGGGCGCCGAGCACCAGCAGCTCGAGGTGATCGAGCGGCTGCCCGGCCAGACCCACGCGCGCTTCGAGGAGCTCGTCACCGGCGACGACGTGACCCGCGCCCGCGACATGCGCGACAAGGTGCTCGACACCGGCGGCGCGCCCGCCACGCTCCAGGTCGACCCCGACGTCTGGTGGGCGGCGCAGAGCGGCCTGCTGCGCCGGCTGCGGCTGATGCAGTCGGAGCTGTCCACGTCGATGGAGCGCGAGGCGTACGACATCCAGGTCGCCGCGCACACCCGCACGCTGATGACCGCCGCGCTCACCGGCCTGCTCGTGGGGCTGGCGCTGGCCGGCGCGGTGATCCAGGCCGTGCGCACGAGCCGGCGGCTGCGCCGGATGCGGGCCACCGCGCTCACCGTCGCGCACACGGAGCTGCCCGACGCCGTCGCCCAGGTCTCCGCCGCGCCCGACGAGCCCACCGTGCGCGGCACGCTGCGGGATTCCGGCACCCGCGTCGACGCCATGCTGCCGCCCGGTGCCGACGAGATCGGCGAGCTGGCCACCGCGTTCGCGACGGTGCACCGGCAGGCGCTGCGGCTCGCGGCCGAGCAGGCGCTCCAGCGGATGGAGACCACGGCGACCCTCACCGCGCTGTCCCGGCGCGGGCAGACGCTGGTGCAGCGGCAGCTGCACATGATCGGCGAGTTCGCCCGGCACGAGGCCGACCAGGCCGGCCGGGCCCGGCTCTTCGCCCTCGACCACCTGGCCGCCCGGATGCGGCGCAACGAGGAAAACCTGCTCGTGCTCGCCGACGGCGACCCGGGGCGGCGGTTCACCGAGCCGGTGGCGGTGCGCGACGTGATCCAGCTCGCCGCGGCGGAGATCGAGGAGCCGGGCCGGGTCGACGCCGTGGCCACCCCGCTGGTGGCGGTCGCCGCGCACGTCGTCGGCGACGTCGTACACCTGCTGGCCGAGCTGCTGGAAAACGCCGCCAGCTTCTCGCCGCCGACCACGACCGTCCGGGTGGCCGCCCGCCAGGCTGTCGACCACGTGGCGCTGACCATCTTCGACGAGGGCATCGGGCTCACCGCCGACCGGCTCACCGAGGCCAACGACCGCATCGCCCGCCCGTCCGCGCTCACCAGCACGCTGGTGGGCACGATGGGCCTGCTCGTGGTGGGGCGGCTGGCCGCGCGGCACGGCATCGAGGTGCGGCTCACGAGCGTGGCGGGCGGCGGCACCGCGGCCACCGTCACGCTGCCGGAGCGCGTCCTCGCGCCGCTCCCGCCGCCGGCCCGGTTCTACCGTGGACAGTTGCTGGGGCCGCCGCCCGGGCCCACCCCGTCGGCCGCGCCGCCGCGTACCGTCGTGCACCACCAGGAGCAGCCGGCGCCGCACGCGATGGTGCCCGCGTTCGTCGACGGGCTGACCGCGTCCGGCCTGCCAAAGCGGTCACCCGCATCCGGCTTGCCGCAGCGGTCACCCGCATCCGGCTTGCCGCAGCGGGCACCCGCCACCGCGCTGCCCTCCGGTCCGGTCGCCGGGCGCCCGAGCGCCGGCGGCACGCCCGATCCAGACGAGGTGCGCGCGCGACTGTCCAGTTTGGCCAGTGGCATCGCCGCGGGCCGCCGCACCGCGATACCACCACCCGCACTGCCAGCCAGCGCGCCGCCGACCCGGGAGGACACCCATGAACCACGCTACGGACTCCCTGCCGGCCCCCGTCGACTACGGTGACCTGGGCTGGCTGCTGACGTCGTTCGCGCGCAAGGTGCCGTCCGTCGTGTACGCGCTGGCGGTCTCCGTCGACGGCCTCGCGCTGGCCGCCTCCGAGCGGTTGGAGGCCAACCAGGCCGACCAGCTCGCCGCGATCACCAGCGGCCTGGCCAGCCTGTCGGCCGGCGCGGCGAAGTGCATGCAGACCGGGCAGATCCGCCAGTCGGTGCTCGACATGGACGGCGGCGTGCTGCTCATCATGTCGGTGGCCGACCGGGCATACCTGGCCGTGCTCGCCGAGTCCGGCGCCGACCTCGGCCAGGTGGGCTACGAGACGGCCGTGCTGGCCCGGCGCGTGGCCACCGCGCTCGACCCCGGCGCCCGCCCGTCGTGAAGCGGCGGCGCCTGCTCGCCCTGCCGGCCGCGGTGGCGCTCGCCGCCGGCTGCGCGCCCGACCCGCCCACCGGCCTGCGCGACCGCCATCTCGTGCTCGGCACCGGCAACGCGACCGGCGTCTTCTACCAGCTCGGTGGCGCCTACGCGGACGTGATCACCACCCACCTCGCCGGCTACGAGGCGATCGTCGCGCCCACCGCCGGCTCCGCCGACAACCTGCTCCGCATGGCACGCGGCGACGTCGACATCGCGCTGACCTTCGCCGACGTGGCCGCCGACGCGGTACGCGGCCGGGGCACGTTCGCCGACGGCCCGCGGCCGCTGCGCGCGCTCGCGGTGGCCTACCACGGCTACACCCACCTTGTCGTGCGCGCCGACGCGGGCATCAGGTCACCCGCCGACCTGCGCGGCAAGCGGGTCTCCACCGGCACGGTCAACTCCGGCACCGAGTTTCTCGCCTTGCGGCTGATCCGGGCCGCCGGCCTCGACCCCGACCGCGACATCAGGCGCTCCAGCCTTTCCCTCTCGGCCACCACACGAGGGCTGGCCGGCGGCACGCTCGACGCCACGTTCTGGTCCGGCGGCCTGCCCACCGTCGGCATCACGGAGCTGATGGGCGCGAAGGCGAAGATGCGCTTCCTGCCGCTCGACGGCCTGGTGCCCGAGCTCGACCGGCTCTACCCGGAGACCTACGGCACCGGCAAGATCCCCGCCTCCGCGTACGGGCTGCCCGGCGACATCCCCACCGTCACGGTCGGCAACCTCGTCGTGGTCGAGGCGGACATGCCCGAGCAGCTCGCCCACGACCTGACCGCGCTGATCTTCACGTACCGCCAGGAGCTGGTCGACGGCCACCCCGAGTGGGGCTCGGCCGACCGGCAGGCGGCGGCGCGCACCGGTGTGGTGCCGCTGCATCCCGGCGCCCAGCGCTTCTACGACAAGGGCTGAGCTTGCGTTCGAGCGTCCTCGAAGTCGTAGCGTCCGGAGCATGACGACGAGGACCGCACAACACAAGATCGGCTCCGGTTTCGGATACCGGAGCACCGCCACCGAGGTACTGCGCGGCATCGACCTGTCCGGCAAGCTCGCGATCGTCACCGGCGGCTACTCCGGCCTGGGCCTGGAGACCACCCGCGCGCTCGCCGGCGCCGGCGCGCACGTGGTCGTGCCCGCCCGCCGCCCGGCCGTGGCCACGGAGGCGCTGTCCGGCATCGCCGGCGTCGAGGTCGACGAGCTCGACCTCGGCGACCTGGAGAGCGTCCGCGCCTTCGCCGAGCGCTTCCTAGCCTCCGCGCGCACCGTCCATTTCGTCATCGACAACGCGGCCATCATGGCCTGCCCCGAAACCCGTGTGGGGCCCGGCTGGGAGGCGCAGTTCGCGACCAACCACATCGGACACTTCGCGCTCGTCAACCGCCTGTGGCCCGCGATCGCCCGAGACGGCGGCGCCCGCGTGGTATCCGTCTCGTCCGGCGGGCACCGCCGCTCACCGATCCGCTGGGACGACATCCACTTCACGTCCGGCTACGACAAGTGGACCGCCTACGGCCAGGCCAAGACCGCCAACGTCCTCTTCGCTGTACACCTGGACACGCTCGGCCAGGACGCCGGAGTGCGCGCGTTCGCGGTGCACCCCGGCAGCATCCTCACCCCGCTACAGCGCCACCTGCCACGGTCGGAGATGGTCGCCGCCGGCTGGATCGACGAGCAGGGCAACGCGCTCGACCCGTCGTTCAAGACCCCGGAGCAGGGCGCCGCCACCCAGGTGTGGGCCGCCACCTCGCCACGCCTGGCCGGCATGGGCGGCGTCTACTGCGAAGACTGCGACATCGCCGACCTGGTGCCAGAAGGCGCCCCGGGCGCCGGCGTGCGCCCCTACGCCGTCGACCCCGAGCAGGCCGCACGCCTCTGGGCCTACTCAGCCGACCTCACGGGCGTCTCACTGTCCAGTTAGGCCGGTCACCCTCGGCGGACCGCCGGCCACTCTCCCACTGTTTAGGGTGTGGTTCAGCATGTGGGCGGCGTCATGATCGTTAGCCCGGAACCTGTGTGACACGCCGGCGAGAATGCGGTTTGCGGGCTAACGATCATCGAAGCGCGGTGGACACCGGGCATGCGGAGGACGCTGCGTTAGGGCGTTGGCTGTCCGCGGAGAATCCTTTTGGGCTTGTCCCGCGGGCCCGGCAGTGGACGGCCGGGGGTTTCGGCTCGGTCCGCGAGCCGCCGGCCGGGAGCGGTGCCCGCGGGAGCATGCGGTCCGCAGCTGGCGCGGAGGTGGGCAAATCGGGTCTGGAAGTAACGGCACGACGCGCGGCGACCTGCTAGCGCACCCGGCGGCGGGCGCGGCTGGCGAGTTGGCGGGTGGCCTCCGGTGTGCGCTCGACCAGCGACGACCTCAAGGCCCGCGAGCTTGTGCGGGCCGCGTCGGGCGCCGGCGTCCGCCATCTCGTGTACATCTCCGTCGTCGGCGCCGACCGCGTGCCGGTGACGAGCCGGGCCGACCGCACGATGTTCGGCTACTACGCGGCCAAGCTCGGCGGCGAGCGCGTGGTCGCCGAGTCGGGCATCCCGTGGACCACGCTGCGGGCCACCCAGTTTCACGACCTGATGCTGCGCACCGCGGCCCAGATGGCGAAGCTGCCGGTGCTGCCCGTCCCGTCGGGCATGCGGGTGCAGCCCGTCGACTCCGCCGCGGGTCGCGGCCCGGATGGTCGAGCTCGCGCTCGGCGCGCCGGCCGGTCTCGTGCCGGACCTCGGTGGCCCGCGGGTGTACGGCATGGACGAGCTGATCCGCGACTACCTGCGCGCCGCCGGTAAGCGCCGCCCGCTGCTGCCGATGCGCATGCCGGGCCGGGCGGCCGCGGCGATGCGCGCCGGCGCCAACCTGCTCACCACGGGTGCGACCGCGGGCCGTACGTGGGAGGAGTTCCTGGCCGAGTGGCGCAATCATGGGCAGGGTGTACGGGCGTGACATCATCGCGACGCGTCACTGGCCGGTCGACCTCGCGGTGAGCCGCACCGGCGAGCGGCTCTACCTGGTCAACTTCCACCCACCCCGCCTGTGGTGGCTCCCGCACCGCGGCTCCATCTCGCTCGTCGACACGGAGACCGGCCGGGAGAGGCGCCTGCGCCGGCACTCCGTCGGTGTGGTGGCGCTGCACCCGGAGGGCACGCACCTCTACGTCGCAGCCGAGTCGAGCGGCCGGGTGTCCGTCATCGACCTCGCCAGGCGGCGGCGGGTGGCCCGGATCCGGGTCGGCGTGCGGCCCCGCGCCGTGCTGGCCGACCCCGGCGGCGACCGGGTCTACGTCGCGAACGGCGGTGACGGCACCGTCTCGGTCATCGCGATGTGGGCCCGCACCGTCGTCGCGACCATCCACAGTGGAAGGTGGCCGTCCGCGCTGGCGTTGGGCGGTGACTGGCTCTACGTGGCCAACCAGGGCGACGGGTCGGTCACCACTGTGGACATCGAGTGCCTCACCGGCCGGGGCGCCGTGCCGGTCGGTGGCACCCCGGAGGCGCTGTGCGTGAGCCCGTCCGGCGACCGGCTCTACGTCGCCACCTCGCGGCCGGCGGCCATCCAGGTGCTCCGCACCGACCCGCTTGAGCCGATCGGCACGATCCCGATCACCACCCGCTATCCGCAGCCGCCCATCCTCTCCACCGACCCGCCGCTCGAGCCCGAACCGAGCGCGGTCGCGGTCAGTCGCGACGGCGCGCGCCTTGTCGTGGGCCTGGCCGTGCCGGGCACCGTCCAGGTGGTCGACCTGGCCGGTGAGCGGATCGTCGACGAGTACGAGCTGGGCCTGGGCCTCTTCGAAGGCCCGTCCCGGATCGTCGCCGACCCGCGCACGGACAGGTTCTACATCGTCTGCGTGGGCCCGGACCTAACCGTGCTGGGTTGACGAGCGGCGATCCGATCCACATACTACTTACCCAGTAACTACTTACTCGGTAAGGTGCGTGGCGATGAGCGTGAAGTTCGGCCTGCTGGCGCTGTTCGCCGACGGCCCCAAGTACGGCTACCAGCTGCGCACCGAGTTCGAGGCGCGCACCGGCGGCACCTGGCCGGTCAACGTCGGGCAGGTGTACACGACGCTGGAGCGCCTGGAGCGCGACGGCCTCGTCGCCGCCGAGGGCACCAACGACGAGGGCCGCGCGGTCTACGCGATCACCGACGCGGGGCGGGCCGCGCTGGACCGGTGGTTCAGCACGCCGGTGGCCGACTCCGACCGCCCGCGCAACGAGCTGGCCATCAAGCTGCTGATGGCGGCGACCACGCCCGGCGTGGACGTGACCGCGGTCGTGCAGCGCCAGCGCACCGAGTCGCTGCGCCTGATGCGCGACTACAACACGCTGCGCCGCGCGGCCGACGAGGTCGACGACGTGGCCGGCGTGCTGCTGCTGGACAGCCTCGTCTTCGCGCTGGAGGGCGAGGTGCGCTGGCTCGACCACGTCGAGTCGACCGTGCTGCGGCGGGGCGGCCGCCTGCCGGCGCCCAAACGGCCGCGCCGCGCGGCTCGTACGACGGAAAGGAACGCACGATGACCGTGCTGAGCCTCGAGAGGGTGTGCCGGGACTACCGGTCCGGCGCCACGACCGTGCGGGCGCTCGACAGCCTCGACCTGGAGGTGGCGGCGGGCGAGCTCGTCGCGGTGATGGGCCCCTCGGGGTCGGGCAAGTCGACGCTGCTGGCGCTCGCCGGCGGGCTGGACACCCCGACCGCCGGGCGGGTACGCGTGGAGGGCACCGCCCTCGACGGGCTCGGCGCGGCGGCGCTCGCCCGCCTGCGCCGCGACCGGATCGGCTACGTCTTCCAGGACTTCAACCTCGTCTCCGGTCTCACCGCGGCGGAAAACGTGGCGCTGCCGCGGGAGCTGGCCGGCGCCTCCGCGCGCAAGGCCCGGACCGAGGCGCTCGCCGCGCTCGACGAGGTCGGGCTGGCGCCCGAGGCGGACCGGTTTCCGGACCAGCTCTCCGGTGGCCAGCAGCAGCGGGTCGCCGTGGCCAGGGCACTGATCGGCCGGCGGCGGCTGCTGCTCGCCGACGAGCCGACCGGCGCGCTCGACTCCGCCACCGGGCAGGCGGTGCTCGACCTGATCCGGGCGCGGGTCGACCGCGGCGCCGCCGGCGTGCTGGTCACCCACGAGGCACGGTTCGCGAGCTGGGCCGACCGGATCGTGTTCCTGCGCGACGGCCGGATGGTCGACAGCACCGGCGGGCGTGACCGGGCCGAGGAGCTGCTGACCTCATGAGCGAGCGGATCATCGGGCACGCCGCGAAGCGAGGACGGCTATGAGCGTTGGCGAGGGACTGGGATCCTGGCGGGTGGCGATCCGGGTGGCGCGGCGGGCCGCGGCCCGGAGCAAGGCGCGCACGCTGCTGATCGTGCTGATGCTGGCGCTGCCGGTGTTCGCGGGCACGGTGCTGTTGCTGTCGTACACGAGCACGTACACCTCCGCGGACGCCGAGGCCAGCTGGCGCCTCGGCACGGCCGACTGGTTGATCGACGGCGACGGCACGGAGGGCGCGCTCGCGACACTCCCGCCGGGCAGCCGCACCGCCTGGGTCACGGAGAGCCGCACCGTCGTGCGCGCGGCGGGGTTCTACAGCCTGCGCGACTACGTCGCGGCCAATGTGGACGACGAGCTGACCGCCGGCATGTTCTTCGTCCGGGCCGGCCGCGCGCCGCACGGACCGGGCGAGGCCGCGGTCTCCGCCGCGCTCGCGAAGGCCACCGGCGTCGGGGTCGGCGACAAGCTCGCCGTCGGCGCCCCGCCGCGCGAACGGTCCATTGTGGGCATCATCGACGCCGCCCGCGAGCTGAGCATCCCGCTCGTCGTCACCGACGCCGACCAGCCGCTCTCCGCCGCGGGCCGAAAGGCCCTGGTGAAGCTGCCGCCGGGCGGCACGGGCTGGACGCCGTACGAGGGCGCCAAGAAGTGCGAGACGACGCCGGACGGGGCGCAGGTGTGCGGCTCCTCGATCAGCACCACGTACCGCGGCGACGTGGGCCCGAGCGCCGCGGAGATGGCGGTCCGGGTGGCGGCCTTCACGCTCGTGGTCGGTTTCGCCGCCCTCCAGGTGGCGTTGCTGGCCGGCGCCGCGTTCGCGATCGGGGCCCGGCGGCAGCGGCGCGAGCTGGCGATGGTGGCCGCGGTCGGTGCCAGCCGGCCGCAGATCGCGCGGATGGTGCTCGCCAACGGCGTCGTGCTCGGCGCGCTCGCCGGCGGCTGCGGCGTGCTGCTGGGCGTGCTCACGTACCAGCTCAACAAGGACACCGTCGAGCGCGTCGCCAACCACCCGCTCCGCGAGGGCGCGGCACCGCTGGGCTGGCTCGCCGCCATCGCGCTCTTCGCGGTCGCGGTGGGCCTGCTCGCCGCGCTCGGGCCGGCGCGCGGTGCCGCCCGGCAGAGCCTGCGCGCCGCGCTGTCCGGGCGCGAGCCGGCTACCAAGGCCAGCAACCTGCGCTGGCTGGTGGGCGGGCTGCTCATGGCCGCGGGCGGTGCGGCCGCCGCGGTGGTCGCCGCCGGACCGACCGGCAGCGTGATCACCGTGACGGCCGGCGCGATGGCGATCCTGCTCGGTGTCGCGGCGGCCACGCCCGTCGTGGTCGCCGTCGCCGGCCGGCTCGGCCGCCGCCTCCCGCTGGCGTTGCGCCTCGCGGTACGGCACGCCGCCCGCCACCGCCTGCGTACCGCCGCCTCGGCCGCGGCGGTCTGCACGGCCGTCGCCGGGAGCATGGCCCTGATGCTCTACAACGCCGCAGACGACGTGGAAAGCCTTGTGCTCCAGCCCGAGGCGCGAGCCGGCCTGGTGGTGGTGCCCGAGGTCGCGGCGGGCCACCTGACGCCCGACCGGCGGCGGGAGCTGGCCGAGGCGCTGCCCGTGCGCGAGATCGTGCCGCTCACCCTCGCGGAAGGGCAGGCGTGGCAGGAGTCCGAGGGTCCGCTCTACGGCGACTCGGGCCTCCCCGCGTACGTGTCGGGGCAGGTGGCCATCGGTGGGGCGGAGGTGATCCGCGCGGTGACGGGGGCGGACGCACCCCCGGCCGCCCTGGCCGCCCTGCGCGACGGCCGCGCGGTGGTGTTCTACCCGTGGGTCCCGATCGATGGTCAGCTGGTCGTCGGCGAAGCGGGCCACCGGGTGCCGGCCGTGGTCGTGCCGGTATCGGACGCCTTCAGCGAGCTGCCCGCCGCCGTGGTCGCCGAGTCGACCGCCAAGCGGCTCGGCCTCGCCACCCGGCCCGCGGGTGCGCTCGTCGACACCACCCGCCCGCCGACGGCGGCCGAGCTCGCCGCCGGAAACTCGGTGATCCTCGCCGCGCAGGTCGAGGCGACGCCGGCGGTCACCGATCCGGCGCAGGCCGAAGCCGGCGGGCGGAAGCGTTACGGGCGCGACTACGGCGCGATGTTCCTCGTGCTCGCCGCGGTCAGCGCCGTCGTCACGCTGGCCGCCAGCGCGGTCGCGGTCGGCCTGGCCACCGCCGAGATGCGCACTGATCTGTCCACATTGGCCGCTGTGGGCGCGGGCCCCCGGCTGCGCCGCCGGATCGCCGCCGCGCAGGCCGGACTCATCGTGGGCATCGGCGCGATCCTCGGTGTGGTCGGCGGGATCGCGCCCGCGGCGGGCATGGTCGCCTTCCGCTCCAACCTGGAGTGGCGCGTGCCGTGGCTGCCGCTCGCGATCACCGTGCTCGTCGCGCCGATCGTGGCGGTGCTGGCCACCGCGCTGCTCACCCGCCCGCGGCTCGTGCTCGTGCGCCGCTTGGGGTGATGCTCAGTCGAACGTGACGTCGATGATCTCGCTGTCGGTGTGCGGTGCTTCGAGCCGGCCGTCGCGGAGCTGCTCCAGCTTCTGGACGAGCTTTTCGATGGCCTCCGCGCGGTCGCCGATCACTTTGATGGGCGTGACGCCGGGTGCGATGAGCTCCGGGCGCGCCTCGCCGAAGACGACCGGGAAGATGTGCGGTGACTTGGGGAAGTACGACTTGCGGGCGTTGACCTCTTTGACGACCCAGTTGTCGGTCAGGTCGCGGATCTGGACGTTCGAGGAGATCATCGGGACGAGCGCGAGGGAGTGCTTGAGACCGTCGTCGACCTCTTGGAGGAAGCCGGCGCCTTCGGCCGGCTCGTTCATGTACACCCGCAGGCCGCGGGCCCGCAGCTCGCGGGCCCAGTGCTGGGCCTCGTCGGCGTCGTGGTGGGTGTAGGAGATGAAGGCGTCGTAGACGAAGCAGGACCAGGGCACGGACTTGAGCACGGCTTTGCGGAACGCCTCGCGCCGGGTCCACTCCAGGCCCATGATGCCGTTGGACTCGATCCGGAACACCTTGACCTTGTTGCTGCGCGGCTCGAAGCGCTGCTTGGGCAGGACGAGGAAGCCCGGCACGTCCGCCCAGAGGATCGGAAAGTCTTCATGGGAGAGCGTGCTGCCGGGGCCGACCAGGCTGTTGAGCTCGCCGGCGGCGAGCAGGTAGATGCCGTGCCGCCCGCGGTCCAGGTCGGCCGCCTCGGCGATGCCCTCGAAGGTGATCTGGCGGCGCAGCTCGTCGGGTACGGTGATCAGCTCGGTGTGGCCGCTCAGCCCGGCCAGCGGGTCGGCCGTGGAGTCGCGCGGCACCGCGAGGGGGCCGGAGCCGTCGGCGCCGACCAGGAAGTCGACCTCCTGGCTGATGTACTCCAGAACCCGGCGGCTGATGAAACTCTTGATCATCGCGAGCGCGTGGATGGCGTCCCGGTCGCCCTGCTTCGCCCGCGCCTCGAGGTGGCCCTCGATGTCGCTGAGGTGGAAGGAGAGCAGCACCACGGGTGTCATCGCCACGAGATCGGCGGTGCGCCGCCGGCCGAGCGCGAACGCCAGCTCACCGACGACGTCGCCCTCCTGGTGGGAGAAGTACGGCTCGGTGGGGCGGTTGTCGTCGCGGCCGGGTGTCTTGTAGACGCCGACCCGCCCGCGCAGGATGACGAACATCGTGTCGCCCTCGTCGCCGAGCTTGCAGATCACCTCGTTGTACTGCCGCTCGACGAGCTGGGCCGACTTGGCCACCTCGCGGAGCATCGTCGGCTGGAGGTACTCGAAGAACGGATTGGCCTCCTGCTCGCCGCCGGGATTGGTGTAGACGAGATCGAGCCGCTTGAGCCGGGTGAGCGCGTCCAGCGCCTTCCCGTCCGTCTTGTTCACCTGGAGGATCCGCTTGGCGTAGTACATCAGCTCCCAGCCGCGGCTCTCCGCCAAGCGGGCCCGGTCGTCCCGCGCCGGGCCGTACCACTTGGAGTCGAAGTCGCCCAGCGACATCCGCCAGAGCTGCTGGTCGGTCGCGCTCTTGTCGCGCAGCGACCGGGGCTCGTGAAACTCCACACCGGGCCATGGCCCGTGCTGCTCGAGCCGGCAGCGGAACGCGTCCGACACGATCACCCCGTCGGGACCGCCGCGGGTGAGCAGCCAGCCGGCCACGTTGATGCCGTTGCCGACCACCTGCACCCGGCCGTCGGCGCCGCGCACCTGGCTGACCTGGCCGGCGTGAGCGGTTACCCGTAGGCCGACGTCGTCTTTCGCCGACCATTCCAGAAATCGATGGATCAGGTCGAGCGCGGCCTGCGCCGCACTCGCGTCATCACCATCGGGAAAGATCACATGGCCACCGTCGCCACCCGATGCCCAAATCGCCGGTACCGGCTTTTCGATCGTTTCGGCGACCACCGAGTTTATGCCGGTAACCCGGCTGAGCTGCACCTCGTGCTCCTGCTCGGAGGAGTGGCCGACGATGTCGCAGGAGACCACGAGAACGTCGCGCAGGTCCTGCGTGGGCGCATCGGGCACAACTGCTCCCTTCTCCACGGGTGGGAGGCAGCCCAAAACCAGGCTGCTCTCAGAACCGAATGCCTTTGGGACACGGGCACCTGGCGTCCGGCTCATAGATCAAGAAATGCGAGCCGCCCCGTCGACGTATGGCGCCGTCAAGTCACGCCCGGAGGGTGGGCGCCACTCAACGTTCCCCAATGTAAAACCCCGGTGCCAGGTGGAAGGGGCTTTTACACCGGCACGCATCGAGCGGTCTCCGGGGCGCGGCGGAGGCCGCGGATGCCGGGCACGGCGAGCAGCACGAGGCAGCCGGCGAGGCCGACCGCCGCGCCCACCCCGAGCACGGTCTCCGCGCCGAGCAGGGCGGCGGCCGGGCCGGCGAGCGCCTGTCCGATCGGGACGGTGCCGACCGAGCCGGCCACCTCGTAGGCGCTCACCCGGTTGAGCGCCGCCGGTGGCACCTGGGTCTGGATGCTTGTCGCCCACATCACCGACCAGAAGGCCCACGCGGCGCCGCCCACCGCGTGCCCGCCGAGCAGGAGCGACAGCGGCGCGTGGGCGGCGTAGCTGAGCGGGATCATCGCGAACCCGAACAGCGCCACGGCACCGGCGGCCAGCGGGCGCGCGGGCCGGTACCGCATCGCGACGAGGCCGCCGACGATCGTGCCGGCGCCCATCGCGGACATCGTGAAGCCGTACGCCTGCTGGTCCAGCCGCTCGGTGACGAGGCCGGAGCCGAGCGGGTAGATCGGGCCGAAGAGCAGCACGCCGTACACGGCCCAGATCAGGATCACCGACCACATCCAGGTACGGGACCGGAACTCGTGCCAGCCCTCGCGCAGGTCGCGGATCATCGAGGCGCCCCGGGCGACCAGCGGCACCGGGTCGAGGCGGAGCGCGAGCAGGCAGGCGGCGCTGACCGCGAACGTGCCGGCGTTGAGCGCGTACGCCATCCCGGCGCCGAACGCGGCGGTCAGCGTCGCCGCCAGGGCCGGCCCGACGAGCTGGGCGCCGGCGTCGGCGACGCGGAGGGTGGCGTTCGCCCGCTGGACGTCGGTGGCGACGCGCGGCACCAGGCTGGCCACGCCGGGCTGGAACATCGCGGCCGCGGAGCCGGCCAGGGCGGACATCACGAGCAGCAGCCAGAGCGAGGGCCGCCCGGTCAGCAGCGCGACCGCGACCACCGACTGGGTGCCGACCCGGACCAGGTCCGCGCCGATCATCATGCGGCGCGCGGTGAACCGGTCGGCGAACACGCCGCCGAAGAGCAGCAGCGCGGCGAACGGCGCCATCCAGGCGGCGAGCACCAGGCCCACGCCGGAGTCTCCGTAGCCGGCGCCGCGTACCGCCAGGGCCACCGCGACCGGCAGCGTGGCGTCACCGAGCAGCGCGACCGAGCGGGCCACGAAGTACAAGCCGAAGTCGCGCGTCCACAGGGTCGACATGCCCGTCCCTCCGTATCGGGTGCCCGGCCGAGCATTCCTTACTGGAAGGCTTCTTGCCAGTTGATTTGGATCACCCGGCGGCCCGTAACCTGGTCCTGTGTTCTGGCCGGACGGGCAGGCGCTGCCGAGGTTCGCCAGCCCCGCTGCCCTGGACGTGCTCGACCTCAGGGATGCGCCGGCGGCGGACGTGCTGCTCGCCACGACGGCACAGGGCGTGGTCAACCGCGACCTTCCCCAGATCTGGCTGGTGCGCGAGGCCGACGAGGGCAGCCACACCTGGCTCGACACCCTCGCCCTCCCGGCCACCCCGGTCGCGGGCGTGGACGACCTCGTGGCGCGGCACCGGCGGCAGATCCGCGGCGCGGTCCTCGCCGACCCCGCGGTGCCCGCGACGGTCAACGTGGCCACCACCCTGGCCGGCCTGGAGGACGCCGTCGTGGCCGGCCCCGACGCGGCCGACCGGCTCGGCCTGCCCATCCTGGCCGACCTCCGCGGGCGGTTCGACGAAGACCGGCAGGCGTACCGGTGGGCGGTCGACCGGCTGTGGCCGCGCACCACGCACCGGATGCTCGTGGGACTGAGCCCGGACGTTCCCGGCTTCCTGCGGGACTACGCCGTCGCCAACCGGGCGTTCGTGATCTGGACCCACGCGCGCGACCGCACGCTCCTCAAAGGACTTCTGGCCGACATGCCGCCGAACTCGCCCTACGTGGGCTGGTGGCCGAGCGGCGTGTCCGGCGAGAGCCGCGGCACCGAGCTCGCCTCCCGGCACGCCGTATACGTGGTGCCCGCCGACTTCGCGCACAACCTCACCGTCTTCGGCGGCGTGCGGTCTGCGCTGGCGGCGCCGCCGTCACCCGAGGTGCCACCGCTGGAAGACCGCGTGTACGTCACGTTCACGATGACCGACGGCGACAATCTCCAGTACTGCCAGCACGCGATGCGCCGGCTCTGGGACACGCCCGAGCGCGGGCGGGTGCCGCTCAACTGGACGGTCAGCCCGCTGCTCCGCGACGCCGCCCCCGCGATCCTGGCCTACTACCAGCGCACCGCCACCCCGAACGACCTGCTGGTGGCGGGGCCGTCCGGCGCCGGGTACGCGTATCCAGGCGTGTGGCCGGCCCGCCACCTGCCCGCCTTCACCCGGCAGACCGCCGAGTACTCGCTCGACCCCGGCCCACCGGTGGTCAACGTGCTCAACCGCGCGCGCCGCATCGACCGCGACATGTCACGGCGCCGGTTGGCCGCCTACGCGCGGGATGTGGCGCCGCTCGGCATCCTCCAGCACTGGACCTTCCGCCACCGCGTGAAGACGGTGTCGGGTCTCCCCGTCGCGACCGGCCGTCTCGTGTCCACTGTGGAGGAGTGCCGCCGGGTGCTCGCCCGCGCGGCCGGACCAGGCCCGCGCTTCGTGTCGATCGGCGTGCTCGCCTGGTCGATGACCCCGTCCGACGCCGCCACGCTGGCGTCCGAACTGGACGATCGGTACCGCGTGGTCCGCGCCGACCATTTCTTCCACCTCATCCGCCGGCGCGGAGCACCTCGCTGAGCCGCCGGCGGCGGCGTACGGCGGACTCGACCGGCACCACGACGGCGACCGCGGCAAGAAACGCGACAGCGACCAGGCTGACGCCCCACCACGGCACCGCCACCCCCGGGTCGTCGCCCGTGCCGGTGACCAGCCGCAGCGCCAGCGGCCCGAACGTCAGGTGGGCGAGCAGGATCCCGATCAGCGGCCCGCCGACCGCCGCGACCGCCACCGGTGGCAGCAGCTCTCCGGCGGCGACCCAGCGGGCCTCGCGTACCCGCAGGCCGAGCGTCCGCAGCCGGCTGAGGGTCTGCCACCGGTCGGGTGCGCCCGCGGCCGCGCCCAGCGCGAGCCCGAGCAGGCCCAAAGCCACCAGTGCCGCGGCCGAGATCTCGGCCAGCCGCAGGAGGCCGGCGGTGAGCGGCGCGGTGCGGCGTTCACGCAGCACGTCCGCGCGGAGCACGGCGGCATGCCCGGCCAGCGCCTGAGCCGTCCCGGGGCCGGTGACCCACACGGTGTTCGGCACCGCGGGCGCGCCGGCGGCGGTGAGGGCGGCGGCGTCCACGATGACGACGTCGGCGGCCGCACCGACGGCGGGTGCCGTGCCCACCGCCTTGAGCGTGATGGCCGGTGCGTCGTCCCTGGGCAGCCGCATCCGCATCCCGGTTCGCAGGCTGCCGTCGCCGGAACGCACCAGCGCGGGCACGTCGCCCTGAGCCGGCGGCGCTAGCTGGGCGAGGTCCGGGGCGTCCGGCAGTGGGGTGGTGGCCAGCAGCCGCTGGAACGCGGCGGCGTCCACGATCACCAGGCGTGGGGTCACGAGCGTCGCGTCGGTGGTGACCCGGGCGCCGTCGATGACCTGTGCCGCGACGGCCTGCCGGACGCCCGGCGCGGCGGCGACGCTTCGGGTCAGCGCGGCCACGTCGATTCCCGCGGCGGGGTTGACGTCCAGGCGGGCATCGGCGCCGACGGTGCGCCAGGCCCCGTCCGCCAGGCCCCGTTCGGCGGTGGCGTCGAGCGTGAGCGCGAAGGAGGCCAGCGCGGCGGCGGCGACCATCACCAGCAACGGCAGCGCGCGCGTTGACGTCGCGGCGGCGCGGGCGGTGCCGAAGACGGCCAGCGGGCGCCGCGAGCGCAGGGCCCGGCGCAGCGCGAGGCGCGTGCCGGCCGGCAGCAGCCACAGCAGGGCGAGCGTGCCGGAGATGGCGGCGAGGGCGGGTGCGCTCGACGGGAGCGCCGCACCGCCGCCGTCGCCACTCGGCGGAACGATCCCGCGCTGGTGCAGCGCGACAAGCGCGGCGACCGCGGCGATCACGACCGCGGCCTCCAGCGCGGCGCGGCGCAGCTGCCTGGTTTGCCGGATCCAGCGGCGCGCGGCCCGGTTGGCCGGAGCGCGCCGGTCGCGGGTGGACCGGGCGGCGTAGAGCGTGCCGAACCCCGGACCCGCCGCGGCCGCGGCGAGGGCCACCGGAACCGCCCACCACCAGGAGATGCCGGGCGTGACGGCGCGGGCCAGCGCGAGCCCGGCCGCGGCTGCCACCAGCGCGACGGCGGCGGACTCGATCAGCAGCTCGGCGCCGAGGTCGGCGAGGCCGACGCCGCGTTGCCGGGCGGCGGCCAGTGCCGGCAGGCGGCGGCGCATCAGCAGGTCCGCGGCGAGCAGCAGCACCAGTACCGCGCCGGCCAGGACACCGGTGAGCAGGACAGACGCCTGCGCGGACGCGGCGTCGACCCGGGTCCGCACCTCGCGTAGCACGAAGTCGAGCTGTGACTCCCACTTCAGGGACGTGTCGCCGACGTTCGAGGCGCCGGACGTGGCCTTGAGGGTGGCCAGCGCCGCGGTGATCGCCTGGGCGGAGTCCGAGTCGAGCGCGTCCGGGTCGGGGGAGAACCGGACGGTGCGGTCGAGCTCTTCCCGGTCGAACGCGAGCCGGGCGTCGGGCAGTGACTCGGGGGAGAGCAGGCCGCCGAGCCGGGTGGTGCCCACCCCGTCCGCGCCGGCCACCGGCCGCAGCAGCCAGGGCGCCAGCCGCCAGGTGGGGTCGGCGCTGTCCGTCGCCCGGAAGATGCCGCTCACCCGGACGTCCTTGACCCGCCGGTACTGGTCCACGAGCGGGATGCGGTCGCCGGGCCGCAGGCCGAGCGCTTCTGCGTCTACTTCGGACAGACCGACCTGTACCTGCCACGGCGGCCCGTTGTAGGGGACCGTGACGGCCCCGTCCACGGTGGACTCCGGTGGGCCGCCGGCGACCCAGGTGACCCGCGACGGGTCGCTGTACGGGCCGTGCTCGTCGACCAGGTAGGTGAGCCGGAACGTGCGCGGCAGGCTGCCGTCTGTGATTTTGAGGGTGGGGCCGTTGACCGTGGCGACGGGCGGGCGCAGCACGGCGGCCAGGGCGGGGTCGAGGTCCAGCTTCGCCCGGTCGCGGAAGTTGTCCATGTCCTCGGCCAGGCGCGGTGCGCGGACCCGCCCGCCGGGCCCGTCGTCGTACTCCCATCGGGCGTGGGCCAGGACGTCGGCGTCCCGGCCGGCCGCGCGGACCGCGTCGCGTACCGCGTCGTCGGCCGCGGCGCGCAGCAGCGGTGGCGTCGCGCCGGCGAGCAGCGCGACGACCACGACGACGGCGGCGGCCAGCAGCAGCGGCCCGGTGTCGGCGCGGGCCCGGCCCCGGACGCTGGGCCAGTGAATGGCGGGCGTCCGCGGCCGGATCACGACGCCACCCGCAGGTGCGCGGCGTCGGCCCGGCGCGCCTGCGACACGACCACGGCGGTCGCCGCGAGCGCGCACCCGGCCAGCAGCACGGCGATCAGGGCGGCCTCCGCGGCCCACGGCCAGGTGGGCACGACGGCCGGCACCGGTACGGCTCCGGTGTCGGAGCGGACCATGAGCGGTGCGACGATGCGGGTAGCGAGCGCGCCGACCGCGGCGCCGGCCAGCGTCAGGGGCAGCAGCACGCCGGCGTGCTGGCCGAGCAGGACGGCGCGGATCTCTCGCCGGTACATGCCCAGGCCGCGCAGCCGCGCCACCTCCACGGCACGTACCCGCAGGTCGAACGTCAGGTGCAGGATCGCGCCGGCGAACAGCAGCAGAGCCGTCGCGGGCACGAGCAGCCGCAGTGCCGCCGGGAGCCCGGCGCGGGGCGGGCTGCCGATGAGCCGCGCGGTCTCGCCGGCCCGCGATGCGCCGCCACCGGCGCCGGCGACGGGGTTTCCGACCCACCAGGCGTCGACCGGGTACTCCAGGTCGCCGCTGACCACCAGCGCGCGGGAAAGCGTGTCCACGTCGGCCAGGATCGCGGCCGCGCCCGGGGCGGACGGGACCGTCGGCACCACCTCGGCCACCCTGATCGACACCGGCGTGGTGCCGATCGGGACGCTGAGTTCGGTTCCTTTGTGGACACCGAGGTCGCCGGCGAGGCGGCTGGAGACGGCGACCGGCACCGGCCCGGGATCGGCAAAGGCGGTCGCGACGAGCGTGCGGGCCGCGCCCTCCGGTCCCGCCGGCTGCACCGTCGCCGTCATCTTCAGCCGCGTGCCGGTGACCACGATCGCCGGATCGGTGAGCCGCGCGGGTGAGGGCGGTGGGGAGGTGGCCGTCCAGGGTGAGCCCGCCGCCCCCGGCACGGTGAGCGTGATCGCGATGTCACCGCTGGCCTCCGCGGGCGAGACCGGCAAGGCGACGCCGACCAGCCGCAGGCCGTCGACCGGTGCGCAGTCGGCCAGCCGGTGTGTGGTGCCGTCGAGGAGGATCGGCTCACCCTCGCAGGTGGTCCGCAGTCCCGTGGCGTCCTGCATCAGCAGCCGAGGGGTAACGACGATCCCGGCGCCGCCCGTCCCGGTGATCGTGAGCGCGTCGCCGGCCGGGACGGCGATGCCCTCGACGCGGGTGGGAGGCGCGAGCGCGGCACCGACGTCCGCCCAGGTCCGGTCGCCGTCCAGCCGTCCGCGCAGCAGCGATCCGGCCCGCGCCGCGTTGACGGCGACAAGTCGCGGCGGGTCGCCGGCGCTGCCGATCCACTGCCCGACGGCGATACCACGGTCGGTCGCCGGGCTGACCGTGCCACCGGTCGCCGCGATGACGGCCGCACCGTCGCCCGGGCCCGGCGCGGCGGCGAGGGTGAGCGCGAGGTCGGTGCCGACCGACAGGTCCGCCTGGTCGTGCTGCGAACGTTCCCACGTCGCGTCGAGCGCCACCCCGAACGTGCCGGCCGCGCAGGCGAGGCCGATCAGCAGGCCGGCGGCCATCGCGTGGTAACGGCGCGCGGCCTCGAACGCGGCCAGTGGAAACGCCAGCCCGCGGGCCCTGCGCGCCAGCCGGTCCAGGCCGTGCAGGGCGGGCGGCGCCACCCGCAGCGCCAGCGCGGCACCGGCGGTGAGCAGGAGCGCGGGCGCGACCACGCGGACGGCGTCGGCGCGCGTGCCGGAGCCGGTCGGCTGGCTGTTCAGCTGCCACCAACCCACGGCGGCGAACGCCACGAGCAGCAGGTCGGCACCGGATCGGGCGAGCAGCTCGCGCCGGCCGCGGCGCTCACCCGGCCCGGGGGAGCGCCGGATCGCGAGGACGACGAGCACCGCCGCGAGCGCCACCGCCCCGGCGGCGACCGCGAGCACCTGCGTGCCGTCGACGCCCGGTCCGGTGGTGAGCCCGGCGCCGGCCAGCGGCGACAGGTGGGTCAGACCGGCGTGCAGGGCCGACGACGCGGGTATCGCGATCGCCACGGCGAGCAGGGCGAGCGCGATGCCCTCGACGGTCGCGGCGGCGGCGAGCTGGCCGCCGCTGACGCCCAGCGCGGACAGTAGCGCGGTCTCCCCGGTACGCACGCCGGCGGTGAGCCGGCCGGCCAGCGCGAGGGCGGCCGCGGTCAGCACGCAGCCGAGCACCGCGATCGCGAGCACCGCGGCGGCGGTAACCCGCTGCTGGTCGCGAGCGTTTCGCAGGGTCAGCGGCAGCGCGGACTCGACGCGCTGGATCCGCACCCGGTCGCCGAGGGCGGCGTCCAGCCGCCGGTCCGCGCCGGACATGTTGGCGGCGACGGCGTCCAGGTCGCGGCGAGCGGCGTGGGACAGGTCCGGCCGCGCCGTGACCTCCAGCCGGCCGATGAGCGAGCCGCTGGCCCACAGGTCGGCGAGGTCGACGAGAAACGGCCCGTACGCGTGGACGGGCTGCGGGTTCTGGCCCTGGAAGGCGAAGTCGTAGCCGGCACCGACGAGCGGGTCCCGCTCCCAGCCGGTACCCGGCAATGGCCGGACGACGCCGACGACGGTGACGTCGAGCGCGGGGGCCGGGTCGACGGCCAGCTCCTCGCCGAGGTGGACGCGGCTGCCGGGGGTGAGCCTGAGCGTCCGCGCCGTGGACTCGAGGACGACAGTTTCCAGCGGCGCCATGCCGGGCCGCGGCCAGCGGCCGGCCACCAGCCGTGCGCGGGCCGGAAGGTCGTCCAGGCCCGAGAGGTACGTCTCGGCCATCTCGCCGCCCGAGGGCAGGGACCGCATCACCGACGACGCGCGCATCGCCGTCGTCGCAGGAAACGGCGCGAGCGCCGAGGTCAGCACGGCGCGCGTGTCGGCGGCAACGGAGGCCGCGTCGGAGGCGCGGACGGTGACCGTGAAAGCGGTGGCCTTGACCTCGTCGGGGGCCGCGCGGGCCGCCACGACCTCGAGGGCCCGCTCGCCGGTGCGGGTGACCAGCAGGGCACAGGTGCCGAGCAGCGTGGCGCCGATCGTGACGACCGCCAGGAGGGCGGCCAGCAGCGGCCATTGCGCGCGGGCGCGGCGGGCCAGCAGCCTCAGCACGAGCTGCCGCTCACGGCTCGACCTGGCCGTCGTGTATCCGCATCACCCGGTCGGCCAGCTCCATCATCACCGGGTCGTGTGTGGACACCAGCACCGTGACGCCCTCGGATTCCACCACCCCGCGTAGCAGCGCCATCACCGACAGGCCCGTCTCGGCGTCCAACTGCCCAGTGGGCTCGTCCGCGATCAGCAGCCGCGGCGAGGCGGCCAGCGCGCGGGCGATCGCCACCCGCTGCTGCTGTCCGCCGGACAGCTCGTCCGGCCGCTGCTCGGCGTGGTCGGCCAGGCCGACAAGCTCCAGCAACAGCGCCACCCGCCGCTCACGCTCTTGCGTCGGCACCCGGGCGAGGCGCAACGGGACGCCGACGTTCTCCGCCGCCGACATCACCGGGATCAGCCCGAAGGTCTGGAACACGTAGGAGACCTTCGCCCGCCGCAGCCGGGACAGGCCGTCCTCGTCGAGCGCGGTGACCTCGGTGCCGTCGACCACGACGCTTCCCGCGTCCGGGCGGTCGAGGCCGCCGATGACGTTCAACAGGGTGGTCTTGCCGGAGCCGGAGCGCCCGACGAGGGCGACCATCGTGCCGGCCGTGACGTCGAAGGAGACGTCCCGCAACGCGTGCACGGACGTCGGCCCCGAGCCGAAACGCCGGTGCACACCGCGCACCGCGACGAGCGCGTCCGTCACGCGTCGCCGCCGGTGTCCGGGCGGATCTCGACGCGGTCGGCCTCCAGCGCCAACCGCACCCGCCTGGTCAGCGCCAGCGCCTCGCGGTAGTCGCGCGGCACCTGCACCCGCCCGGCCCTGTCCATCACCGCGTACTCCTCCGCGATCACGTGCGTGCCGCCGTCCTCGCGCGTGGCGGTGCGGCGCAGCACCTCGCTGCTGGTGCGCCCGTCCCGGATCGCCACGGTGCGCTCGACCTGGCCGCTGACGGCGGGGTCGTGGGTCACGACGACGACCGTGACGGCGAACTGGCGGTTGACGGTGCGCAGCGCCTCGAAGACCTCGGCCGACGTGGCCGCGTCGAGCTCGCCGGTCGGCTCGTCCGCCAGTAGTACGCGGGGCCGGTTGGCGAGCGCCACCGCGATCGCGACGCGCATCTGCTCGCCGCCGGACAGCTGGGCGGGGCGCCGGTCGGCGCAGCTCGCGACGCCGAGCGCCGCCAGCAGCTCGCCGGCGCGCTCGCGGCGGTCGCGGGCCGGTACGCGGGCGGCCGTCATCGGCAGGTCGACCATCTGGCGCGCGGTCAGGTACGGCACGAGGTTGCTCGCCGTCTGCTGCCGTACGAAACCGACCGTGTGCCGCCGGTAGTGCACGCGATCGGCCCGCGACATCGCCAGCAGGTTCCACCGGTCGACGCGCGCCCGCCCGGCGGTGGGCGCGTCGATCCCGGCGAGGATGGAGAGCAACGTCGACTTGCCCGAACCGGACGCCCCGACGACGGCGATCATCTCGCCGCGGTCGACGACCAGGTCCAGCCCTTGCAGCGCCTGCACCTCGACCGATCCGGTCTGGTAGATGCGGACAAGGCTCTCGCAGGCGATCATCGAGTGCGATCCTCGCGGCCGGGGTCGGCGGCGTCAATACGGGACCTCACACCTTGCCCGGCTGCCTCGTCGGGAAGGGTATGAACACCGCTTCCTGGATCATCGCCGGTCTGCTCGCTGTCGCCTTCCTGGCCAGCGGCGCCGCCAAGCTGGTCCTGCCCAAGGAGAAGCTGGCCACACTCCCCGGCGGGGCGTGGACCGAGGACTTCAGCGCCGGCGCCATCAAAGCGATCGGAACCGTGGAGGTACTCGCCGCCGCCGGCCTGGTCCTGCCCGCCGCGCTCGACGTCGCGCCCGTCCTGATGCCGCTGGCCGCCCTGGGCGTGGTGCTGCTGATGGTCGGCGCGATGATCACCCACCTGCGCCGCCACGAGTCGAGGGTGATCGCGGCCAATCTCGCCTATCTCGCCCTGGCCGGCTTCGTCGCCTGCGCCCGTTTCCTGGGCTGAAAAGCCGGGGCGATGTCACGCGCGCGGGGGGTGCGTCGTCTCCCATTGCGTGGACGACATGTTCGAAGAGCACCAGCCGCATCTGATGCGGGTGGCCTACCACCTGATGGGTACGGTCAGCGAGGCCGAGGACGCGGTGCAGGAGGCGTACCTGCGCCTCGTCCGCACCGGCGCCGAGGTCGACGATCCGCGGTCCTGGCTGACCACCACCGTGACGAGGATCTGCCTGGACCAGCTCACCTCGGCCCGGGCCCGCCGGGAGCGGTACGTCGGGCCGTGGCTGCCGGAGCCTGTCGTGGCCCCGGCGCCGGCGCTCGGCCCGGAAGACCGGCTCACCCTCGACGACTCGGTCAGCCTCGCCATGCTCGTGGTGCTGGAGTCGCTCAGCCCGGCCGAGCGGATCGTCTTCGTCCTGCACGAGGCGTTCGGGTTCGCGCACGCCGAGATCGCGGGCATCGTTGGCCGGCAGGAGACGGCGTGCCGGCAGCTGCTGGCCCGCGCGCGGCGGCACGTAGACGAGCGCGCCCCGCGCTTCACCCCGGACCGCGACGAGCACCGCACCGCGGTCACCGCGTTCCTGCGCGCGGCCGCGGACGGCGATCTCGACGCGCTGGCCGGCGTGCTCGACCCGCGGGTGGTCCTGCGCTCCGACGGCGGCGGCCAGGTCACCTCGGCGCGCCGCCCGGTGAGCGGAGCCCGCGACGTCGCGAGGCTGCTGCTCGGCCTGGCCGCCCGCGACCGCACGGACTGGCGGATGACGCCGGTCAACGGCATGCCGGGCGCGGTGTTCAGCCGCGCCGGCCGGGTGGTCGGGGTGATGGCGTTCACCGTCTTCGCCGGCCGGATCACCGAGATCGACTTCGTGCTCAACCCGGAGAAGCTGCGCCACCTGGGGGCCGTCCGCCATGACTGACCTCGCGTTCACCCGTACCGGCCGGGGCGAGCCGCTGGTGCTCGTACACGGCATCGGCGGCTCGAAGGCCACCTGGCAGCCGGTCGTCGTCCACCTCGCCGAGCGGTTCGACGTCATCGCCGTCGACCTACCCGGGTTCGGCGACTCCCCGGAGCTGCCGGCCACCGTAGAGCCGACGCCGGCCGCGCTCGCCGCGGCGCTCCTGGAGTTTCTCGACCGGCTCGGCGTGGGGCCGTTTCACATCGCCGGCAACTCGCTCGGCGGCTGGGTGGTCCTGGAGCTGGCCCGGATCCGCGAGGTGCGCACCGTCACCCTGCTCTCCCCGGCCGGGCTGTGGCGCGGCGGCGCCCCGCTGTACTGCCGGATCAGCCTCGGCGCAAGCCGGTGGATGGCGCGCCGGGCCACCCGCCTGCTGCTGTGGGCGGTCGCGACCGCGGTCGGGCGGACGGTCACTCTCGCGCAGACCCACGGCCGGCCGTGGGCGATGAGCGCCGACTACGCCCGCACCTCGGTGCGCGCGCTGGCGAAGTGCACCGGCTTCGAGGCGACGATGCGCGCCACCAACACGCGGCGGTTCCTCGACGGCACCGGCATCGCCGCACCCATGACGCTCGCGTTCGGCAGCCGCGACATGATCCTGCTGCCGCGCCAGTCCCGGCACCTCGACCAGCTACCCGGCACCGTGCGGATCGACGCGCTGCCGCGCTGCGGCCACGTACCGATGGCCGATGACCCGCCGGTCGTCGCCGGCGTGATCACACGCGGCACCCAGGCGGGTTTCGAGGCGACGCGGTAACTTGTCCGGCGTCGAGCAGTCCCCTATGGAGCGGCTGAAGCTGGCTGTGCTCTCCGCGTGCAGCTCCGGCGCCATGGCCGCGCCCAGCACGCTGCGCGACCTGGGCCTGGGCGACGCCGCCGACCAGGTCGACCTGGCCGACGGGGCGGACCCGGGCGCTCCGGTGGGCCTGGCCCGGGGGATGGTCGAGGAGCTGGGCGTCGCGGTGCTCGCGATGCGCTATCCCATCGCCGACGGGTTCGCGGTGGGATCCGGTTCCCATGCGCGAGGCGATCCGCCGCGCGGCCGAAGGCGAACGCGGTGACGACCTCACCGCCGGCCTCGACGAAGCGAGTGCGGAGATCCTGCGCGCCTTCCTCGAAGCCCAGTCCGACGATCGCTAGCCGGCAGATTTCCACGTCCGCGTCACCTGCGGACCGTTTCTTGGGGTGCTTTCCCGCGGGCATCGCTCCCGGCCGGCGGCTCGGCCCCGCCTGGCCGGCCGCGGTCAGGGGCAGATCGGCGTGGATGACTGGTTCGCGGGGAGGTAGACGGAACGCTCGCGCGGGGTGAGGTCGCGGTTGGCCATCCGGCAAATCTTGTCGATGGCGGCGGCGACGGTGGGCATCCCGACCTCCCAGAGCTTCACCTCGCCCATCCAGCTGCCCGAGGCGAGAGTGCGCCCGTCGGGGCTGAACGACAGGGACAGCACATTGGCGAAATGGCCGACGAGGACGTCGCGGACCAGCCCGGTGGCCACATCCCACAGCCGGACGGTGCGGTCGTAACCGCCACTGGCCAAGGTGCGGCCGTCTGGGCTGAACGCGACCGTCATCACCTGCTGGGTGTGGTCGGTGAGAGTCAGGCGGGCCTGTCCACTTGCGACATCCCACATGCGCACGCCGTCCCAACTGCCGCTGGCGAGGGTCTTGCCGTCGGGGCTGAACGCCACCGCGTCGACGGCGCTAACGTGGCCGGTGAGCGTGCGGTACCGCCTGCTGGCCAGGTCCCACAGCCGGACCGTGCGATCGCCGCTGCCGGTGGCAAGGGTGCGGCCGTCCGGACTGAACGCCAGCGATATCACGCCGTCGGCGTGGCCAGGCAGCGTGGCACGCAGATGCCCGGTGGTGGCCTCCCACAGCCGGACGGTCTTGTCCGCGCCACCAGTCGCCACGGTGCGGCCGTCTCGACTGAAGGCCACCGACCACACCTCGTCGGTGTGGCCGCGGAGGGCGGCGCGTGTGCGCCTACTCGGCAGGTCCCACAACCGCCCGGTGCCGTCGAGGCTCACCGTGGCCAGCGTCTTTCCGTCCGGGCTGAACGCCACCTCCGGGACCCAGCCGGTGTGTCCGGCCAGCGTGGCCCGCGGTGGTCCACCGGTCGGGGCCCACAGCTGGGCGTTGCCGTCCGTGCTGCCGGTGACGAGGGTGTGCCCGTCCGGGCCGATCTGCACCGTCCCCATGTTGGTCTCGCCGATGGTGAAGCTGACGCGAGGCTGGCCGACGGTCAGGTCCCAGAGCCTGGTGCCGTTGAGGCTGGCGGCGGCGATCATGCGCCCGTCGGGGCTGAATGCCGCCACGCCGGTGCCGGTGCCGGGTAGCGTGCCCCGCGGCTCTCCGGTGGCCACCTCCCACAGCCGGGGCCTGCCGTCGCTGCCGCTCGTTGCCAATATCCGGCCGTCCGGGCTGAAGTCCGTGACGTTTACGTCGGCGGTGTGGCCGGTGAGAGTGGAGCGCGGTCGCAGCGTGGCGACATCCCACAGGAGGGCCGTGTGGTCAAAGCTCCCGGTGGCCAGAGTGCGCCCGTCCGGGCTGAACGCCACCGCCCGCACCCCGGCGGTGTGGCCGTGGAGAGTGGCTCGCGGTCGCCGGCTGGTCAGATCCCACAGACGCACCGTGCGGTCTTCGCTGGAGGTGGCCAACGTGCGTCCGTCTGGGCTGAACGCGACGTTCCACACGTGGTCGCTGTGGCCGGCGAAGGTGGCGCGCGGTCGCCCGGTGGCGACGTCCCACAGTCGCACGTTCGGGTTGTTGCTGCTGGCGGCGAGGGTGCGCCCATCTGGACTGAACACGATCGTGTACACGTCAAGGGCGTCGGCGCGCAGAGTGGCGCGGGACCGCGTGCTGGCCAAATCCCATAGCCGCAGGGTGCCGTCTGCGCTGGCCGTGGCCAAAGTGCGACCATCCGGGCTGAACTCCACTGTCCACACCGCTTCGGTGTGACCTTCGAGAGTGGCCCGCTCCCGCTTCCCGGCCAGGTCCCACAGCCGTGCCGTGCGGTCTTCGCCGGCTGTGGCCAGGGTGCTGCCGTCCGGGCTGAACGCCATCCACGGCACGCCCGCGGTGTGGCCGGTCAGCGTGGCGCGGAGTTGCCCGTCGGGCATGCTCCACAGCCGGACGGTGCCGTCGGCGGCGGCGCTGGCCAGGAGGTGCCCGTCCCGGCTGAATGCCACGGACCCCTGTGCGTCGACGTCTGCGTCGGTGCTCAGCAGCCGCAGGAGCGGGGAGGCCTCCGCGCTGTAGATGCTGCCGAGGGCCTCCTTGGTCGGACTCGTCCGGTAGGCCTGGACGGCCAGCAGTCCCGCCAGCTCGGGGTTGGAGCTGAAAAGGGCGGTGGACTGGGCGGCGAGCTGGCGGGACAGGGCCACCTCTTGTGCGGTGAGGGCGCTCTGCCGCTGCCGCAACGCGAGCCCCGTCGCGCCGAGGGCCACGACGAGCAGGGCGGCCAGCACCGCGGCCAGGATGCGGATGCGGCGGATCCCGATTCGTTGGTATCGCCGGCTGGCGGTCAGGAGGCTGGCGATGTGTGCCGGCAGCCGGCGCTGTCGCGACCAGTCGACGCCTTCGGCCAGGTCGCTGCCGTGCAGCAGATCGCCGGCCTCATGGTGGTCGGCCCAGCGGGTGTGCCGCTCCTCCGCGCGGCGCAGCCAGTCGTGGAAGCGATGGTCCTGGGCGACCCACTCACGCAGGGTGGCCCAGTCTCGGATGAGCGCCTCGTGGACGAGCTCGGCGACCGGGACGGCATCGGCGCCGTCCGGTCGCCCAGCCGTACGGGTTACCACGATGCGGTGATCGGTCAACACGGTCAGGACCTCGTCGACGCCGTGCTCGGACGGCTCGCCGCCGGCCGGGGCCGCGGTGCCGGCCAACTGGCGCAGCGCCGCTACGGACTTTTGCTGCCGGACCGCGGGGATGTGGTGGACGGTGTCGGCGGGGCGGACCAGCGCCGTGAGGATCCGCCGGGCGATCGCCCGCCGCCCGGTCGGCATCTCCGCGATGGCGCTGTCGCACCAGGTGGTCAGGGCCCCGGCGATGCCACCGATCCGCTGGTACGCCTCGTGCGTCAGGGCACCCTCGTGGCGGCGCTGCCACAGCTGCTGGAGGGTGAGCTCCAGCAGCGGAAGCATCGTGACCGGGGCGTGGCGTGCCGGCTCGGCGTGGAGGTCGGCGGCCAGCACGTCCGTGATGATCCGCTCGGGCAGACCCTCCTGGCAGTCGAGGCCCACGGCCTCGGCCGGCCTCGTGATGATGTCGCGCAGGTCCTGGACGTTGAGGTTTGCCGACACGTTGCACAGGCCTGGGCTCAGGGCCAGCAGCAACGCCGGCGCGTGCGAGGCCAGCCGGGGGTAGAAGTCGTCGCGCAGGGCCAGGACCACGCTCAGCCCGGGGGTGCCGATCGCGGCCGCCAACGCGTCGATCGCCCGCTGGTGGCTTGGGTCTTCCTCGTTGGCGACCGCCGGCGTCAACAACTCCTCGAACTGGTCGACGACCAGCAGGACACGGGAAGCGGACGGCTCGCCGGCCAGCCGGTCCGCGACCGCCGCACCGATCGGTCGGCTCTCCACGTCGTCGAGCCCCGCGCGGCGCAGCTCGGCCAGCAGATCTTTGCCGGGCCGGACCAGCGTCCTGATCCACCGGTCGCTGCCGGGCAATTGGCCCGCCGCCAGCGCGGGCAGGACACCCGCCTGGAGCACCGAGGACTTGCCGGCCCCGGACGGGCCGAGCAGCAGGACGCCGCGCGGGTGGGCGGCCAGCGCGGCCAACACGTCGTGCACCGCCGCGTCGCGCCCGTGAAACCACTCGCTGTGCTCGGCGGTGAACGACTCAAGCCCTCGATACGGGCACACGTCGGTGCGGACGGTGCGGCGCCGCCCGGCCCGCAGCGCGGCCAACTCGCGCACCATTCGCGCATGCGATTCACGCCATGGTCGTAGATCGGGCTCGCCGGTCGCACCGGCGTGCAAAGCGCAGGCCCGGACGAATGCCTCTACGAACTCCCAAGGAGCCGCCGAGCGACCGGTCAGCTTGTCATGAATGGTCCCTCGCGTGTACGGCAAACCGACTTTATCGGTAAGTCTCACCAGATCGCGCACCGAGGGTCCGCCGGAATTGATCTGCAACTCGCGTAATCGCTCGGCGAAATCCTGCACGGGATCAGCGTGGCTCGCCACCTCGCCAGCACCGTGGGCGTCCATCTGCCGACCCCTCTCAGGTCAGGCCAGCCGCGCCGCGCTGTCCGCGAGTCGTCCGGGAACATCGCCGGACACCACATCGGACAGATGTCATGGGAGCCGCAAGCCCGATCCAGGATGTGCGATTCATCCTGCCAGGCCCGCGCTTATCGCGGTAGTCGCCGATTGGGCTGCGAAAGCAATTAGTGACCTCCTTCCACATTGCCTTCGAGGAGACCGCGATGAACCCCGACGTGATCACATTTGGTGGAGATCCCGAGCCATCGTCCACCTCGCCGACCAGGCGCCGAATGCGAAAGCTCGCCGAGAAGGCGACGCTCGTCGTGGCGACCGGCGCGGTCCTGCTGGCCGTCCACACGACCGGCGGCGACCGATCGCCGGAGGCCCAGCCGGCGGGGCCCGCCCTGCCCCCGCCGTCCGCCGAGACGATCTCGCCGGTACACCTCCAGCTTGTCGTGCCCGAGTCGGCGGCACCGGGCGAGCGGCTGACCGTGCTGGCGTTTCGCAACCGCCGGCTGTGCGGTGCGGCGGAGCTGCGCTTCGACGGCGCCCCGACGGCGCACAAGCTTCTCCGGTACGCGGCTCCGGCCAACCAGGACCACGCGCAGATCTTCATGGCGATGGACGTGCCCAGGTCCGCCAAGCCAGGTAGCCACGAAATCGCGCTGTACGGGCCGAAGCCGGGGGGCTCGGGTCCCATCTGCGGCGACGTCGCCGAGCATCAGGGCCGCCTCGCCACGGCCACCATCTCGGTCGACCGGTGAGCCGGCCTGGGTAGGCTTCGGTCCATGGCGGTGATGATCCAGAGCTGGCGCGATCTCACCTTCCTGCACTGGCGATACCCCGCCGATCAGGTGCAGGCACTCCTGCCGTCCGGTCTGACGGTGGAGACCCACGACGGCACCGCCTGGATCGGCCTGGTCCCGTTCCGGATGGAGGGCGTGCGCCTGCCCGGCGTTCCCGCACTCCCGTGGCTGTCCCGGTTTCCGGAGACCAACGTGCGCACCTACGTCCGCGGGCCGGACGGGCTCAGTGGCATCTGGTTCTTCTCGCTCGACGCCGGCCGGCTGCCCGCGGTGTCTGCCGGCCGGGCGGCGTATGGCCTGCCGTATTTCTGGTCCGGCATGGCCGTCGAGGTCGTCGGACCGCGCATGGTCTACCGCGCCCGCCGGCGCTGGCCGGGCACTGCCGGCGCCCGGTGCGACGTCTCGGTGCGCGTCGGTGAGGAGCTGGCCGAGACCGGCGTCCGGCCGCTCGACCACTTCCTCACCGCCCGATTCCGGCTCTACAGCCGGCTCGCCGGGCGCATGGTCGCCGCGAACGCCGAGCACCCGCCGTGGCCCCTGCGCCGGGCCGAGGTCGAGCACCTCGACCAGGACGTGGTACAGGCCGCGGGACTGCCCACGCCGGACCACGAGCCGCTCGTGCTCGCCTCGACCGGCGTCACCGTCCAGATTGGAATGTGGCGGCCGGTCTGACGATCGGCTCGACGGTCAGCTCGGCCGCCGTCGACGGTCAGAGCAGGGACAGCGCGGCGCGCGCGATGACCCAGCTCGTGTACTTCATCGCTTCGGACCTGACCCGATCCTTGTCCACGGGTGGAGTCACGGGCGTTTCCTCGCACGAGTGCCACGGCTCGCACGAACCACAGCTCGAACAGGTTCGAGTCGTCCTCGTACTGTCGCCATTCGGTGCAGTACGGCGCGATCTTCGTGATCACCGTGTTGTTGGCGCCGACCAGCGCCTGCCGTAGACCGTCGTTGCCGAGCCCGGTGTGCGACCGAGCCGTCATGGCAATCGGCCCGACCACGTTCACCGCCAGGCCGAGCAGGTCGACGGTGGGTTTGTCGTCGGGCGGCACGACCGGGTCGGGTTGCGGCGGCCGGACCTGAGCCGCCCGCAGGTGGGTGTCGATCAATGTCACGCACGTCGTGGCGTCCTGTGCCCACGCCCGCGCGGCGGCCGGCGCGAGCCGCTCGAGATCGGCGAACTCGTTGACGTGCCGGGTGGCGCAGGCGCGCACGCCGGCGATGGGTATCCGCTCCACGTGGGCCAGGACGTCGGCGCGGATGCCCGCCACCGCGGTCACCACTTGCCGGACCACCTGCTCGGGCTGGCCGCCGCCGGCGAGTGTGCCGTAGATCTGGGTGATCGGGCTGAGCAGCGAGCCGGTGTCGGCCTGCGCCGGCCGCGCACCGGGCACGTTTCCTAAGGTGTCGCCGTGACCTGGGCGATGCTGCGGATCACGCCGGCCGGCCACCAAAGCGCCAGGCGTGCACCTCGATGTCGGCGTACCGGTCCCGGGCCAGCAAAGCGCCCGCCTCGTGCGGGTCCGGCGCATGGACGAGTGCCGCGGTGCCCAGCCACACGGTGCCGTCGTCGGACAGCAGCGGCCCGTACGCGATCAACTCGTCCCGGCCCGCCGGCACCGCGAGGTCAGCGGCCGGCCCCGCGCCCAGCCCGAGCACCAGGTATCGGTCGCCACCGGTCCGGCCGCCAGGAAAGTCCCACATGTCGCGGCCCAACACATTGCGCCACCGGCGCAACAGCACATCCCGGTACACACCGGCCTGATAGTTGGGCTCGTCGAACGCGAACGCCCGCGCGGCGGCCGGATCGGGCAGGTCGACGATGTGCACGCTGCCGGTGGCCGTCTCACCGTCGCCGGCGAGAGTGGGGCCGCGAGCGATCATCTGTCCGGAGTATCGGTCCATGTAGGACCAATGCTCTTCCAACAGCTCCTCGCGCAGCGCCATCGAGTCGGACCGGTCACGGTGGTAGCAGAAGAACTCCATACCCCGCAGTCTGGCGTCCACGGCCGGCACGACGCGGAACGCCTCGGCGTGCGGCGTGCCGGCTACTCCAACGGGGAGGCGGCGAGCAGTTCGAGCGTGTCGATCACACGGTTGGAGAAGCCCCATTCGTTGTCGTACCAGGCGACGACCTTGACGTGGCGGCCGTCGACCCGGGTGAGGGCCGAGTCGAAGATCGACGACGCCGGGTTGCCGACGATGTCGGAGGAGACCAGGGGATCCTCCGAGTACTCGAGTACGCCGGTGAGCGGCCCGTCCGCCGCCACCCGGTACGCGGTCAGCACCTCGTCGCGGGTCACGTCCCGGGCGACGCTCGTGTTGAGCTCGACGATCGAGCCCACCGGCACCGGTACGCGGATCGAGTCGCCGGACAGCTTGCCGTCGAGGCGGGGCAGCACCTTGCCGATCGCCTTGGCGGCACCGGTCGTGGTCGGCGCGATGTTGACAGCGGCGGCGCGGGCGCGGCGGGCGTCGCGGTGCGGGCCGTCCTGGAGGTTCTGCTCCTGCGTGTAGGCGTGCACCGTGGTCATGAAGCCGTGCTCGATGCCGGCGAGCTCGTCGAGGACCGCGGCCAGCGGCGCCAGCGCGTTGGTCGTGCAGGAGGCGTTCGAGACGATCGTGTGCGCGGCCGGGTCGTACGCGTCGTTGTTGACCCCGTAGGCCAGCGTGACGTCCGCCCCGTCCGAGGGAGCGCCGACCAGCACCTTCTTCGCCCCCGCGGTGAGGTGGGCGCGGGCGGCGGCGGCCGACGTGAAGCGGCCGGTCACCTCGAGCACGATGTCGACGCCGAGCCGCGCCCAGGGCAGCTCGGCCGGTTCCCGCCGCGCGAGCACCGTGATGCGGCGACCGTCGACCACCAAGGCGTCCCCGTCGACGGTTACCGGCCGGCCCAGCCGACCGGCGGTGCTGTCGAACGCGAGCAGGCGGGCGAGGGCGGCGGGTTCGGTGAGATCGTTGACGGCGACGACGTCGAGCTTGCTGTCGCGTTCCAGCAGCGCGCGCAGCACATTGCGGCCGATACGGCCGAATCCGTTGATGGCGATGCGTGTCATGAGTCCAGATTCGGGTTTCGTGGCCGGCCGGGACAGCGGCGTGAGCGCCACGGTCCGCAAGGATCACGCCACCTGGTTGCCGCGGGCGAAGGTGCGGCGGTACTCGCTCGGGGTGGTGCCGAGGATGCGCCGGAAATGCAGCCGCAGGTTGGCCGCGGTGCCCAGCCCGACGTCGGCGGCGATCTGCTCGACGCTGCGCTGTGACCGTTCGAGCAGCTCGCGGGCCATGTCGATGCGGGCGCGCAGGACCCACTGCATCGGCGTGTACCCGGTGTCCTGGACGAACCGCCGGGAGAACGTGCGCGGCGACACCGCCGCGTGCTGGGCGAGAGTCTCGAGCGTGAGGGGCTTGTCGAGCCGGTGCAGCGCCCACTCGCGGGTAACCGCGAACCGTTCGCCGAGCGGCTCGGGCACGCTGCGCGGCACGTACTGCGCCTGGCCACCGCTGCGGTGCGGTGCCGCGACAAGCCGGCGGGCCGCGTGGTTGGAGGCGGCCACCCCAAGATCACCGCGCAAGATGTGCAGGCAGAGGTCGATGCCCGAGGCCGCGCCGGCCGACGTCAGCACACTGCCCTCGTCGACGAACAGCACATTTTCGTCCACCCGCACGGTCGGGTGCTTTTCCGCGAGCGCCCGGGTGTAGTGCCAATGCGTGGTGGCCCGCCGGCCGTCGAGCAGACCGGTCGCGGCCAGCGCGAACGCCCCCGTCGAGATCGCGGCCAGCCGCGCGCCCCGCCCGTGCGCGGCGATCAGCGCGTCGACCACGACCGGCGGGGGATCGTCACGGTCCGGAAAGCGGTAGCCCGGGATGAAGACGATGTCGGCCCATGCGAGCGCGTCAAGGCCGTCGGCGACGTGGTAAGAAAGGCCGTCACCGCCGGTCACCAGGCCGGGCGCCGGCCCGCACACCCGCACTTCGTACGGCATGCTCGCCCGCGTCGTGAACACCTGCGCCGGGATGCCCACGTCGAGCGGCTTCGCCCCCTCGAGCACGAGGACGGCGACCCGACGCAGACGACCGACAGCCACGACCCCACACTAGAAATCTTCCGCGTCGGCCGTCACCCGGGCAGCAGCGCGGCCCCTTCCTGATTACTGAGGAAAGGGGCCGTGAGCTGGGAGAATGTGTGGAGGTCCTACGGCGATACTCGAACTGCCAGGATCTCGTTGGTCCCATGATCGACGTACCGCGGCGGATCGAAGCAGGTGATCGGACGGACGAGCTTGGCGTCTTCAGTACCGGCGAACCGAGCATGACCCGGCGGCTGACCGAGGCGGAGCGAGAAGAGTTGGTCGAGCGCTTCAGGGCCGGGACCCGGATTCGCGCCCTCGCGGAGCAGTATGGCGTTAGCGAGAGTTGCGTGAAGCGCACGCTACGCCGAAGCGGCGTTGGGCGGTACCACCGTTGAGAGGTCGTTGATAGGGGCCGTACGGCCAGGCCAAGCCTACTGACGCAGGGACAGCTTGAGTCTCGGCTCGATCCCGAGATCTCGGCACCTACGCGCCCACGCTTCGATCTTCTGCTTGAGGATGATCGACCCGGATGCAGAAATTCCGGTAGGGAGCTTCTTCAGCTTGAAGCCGAGCCAAAGGCAATAAGTTTTGAACTCCTGATTCAGCTTCTTCAGGTTGGAATTGGTTCGAATGATCTCAAGGACATTGTTGGCCTGGTCGCAGACGTAGCCGAGATTCTGTGCGGTGCCGAACTTGACAGCGTAAACTGTCGCGCCTTTGTGTAGGTCCCACGCCTCGATGGGTGTTGACATCTTTGTCTTAATCTTGGAGAAGTCCTTATCTGCCACCACATAACCAAGACCTTTGGCGGCTTCTGAAGTGTTGAAATCCCCTTCTTCCATGCTGATGATGCGAAACTCCGGTTCGGTGGCCTCGACCGGAATGGCGTCCAGGTATTCATTTAGCTGATCGATGTAGTCTTCGTTGAAGCGAACCCAGCGGCCTTGAGAGAGCATGACATTCTCGCCCGCGACAATAAAATCAAGCGCCTCTCGAAGCGGTTTCCAGTAGGATTTCTGGCCCTCGTTGTCTATGCGCACGCGGATGTCGAGCACTTCGTCGGGTTTAATATCCTCGGATGCGATGTACTCACGCAGCAGCGTAATATCCAGCTCCGCGTCTCCGAGCGCTTTCTGCTTGTGGCCGCGGCACGAAAGGGTATAGCGTTCATTGCCGGAGAAGACGAAGTCGACGCCGATAATATCGTGGCCCGAGTGTGTAAACTCGGTGGTGTCGCCGTCGCCGGTGATCGCGGTTACCAACCCTTGGTCGTAAGCGTTGACCTGTTCTTCGTCTGCGATGACCGTGGTGCGCGGAAGCTTAAATCTTGGCTCCTTACCAAGAAGGGCCACAATCTTGTCGAGCAACGCGCCGATGTCTGTCTTCGTGATGGGGGCGTTGAGTAGTACCGAGGAGCCAAATTTTCCCGATTGGCCGAACGATTCTCTGGTGCCGAGCTCTATGGCTGCCCGCAAGTAGTCAACCGACTCGCCGCTCTCGATGTTGAGCGGCGTGTTGCTCGTATAGCTCTTGATTTCCTTTTTCTTCTTGCCGGCGAACTTCTTGGAAGCGGTTTGTTTGATGTCGTTCTCGTCGGCGATTCGCTTGGCCATCTCAATGCCAAAGTCGTGATCACAGAGCGGTCTGACGTAGAAGTGACTCTTGCCGTATGTGAGAACAAAGTAGCGGTCTTCTTTGTGGAATACGTAGGCCGCAAAATAGATGAGATTGCGGAAGGTGCCCTTGCCGAAGAACTCCGCGTATTCCTCAACCCACGGGATGGGATTTGGCTCTTCGTCCTTCGAAAAGTAAAAGGCGGTTTTCCAGCCACTTTGCTCGCCTTCGTTTACGGTCATGAGGCCGACGGAGGCAAACTTTTCTTCAAGTCGGGGCACATTCGATAATGGGACCGAAAATATATTGAGTTTCACCTCTATGCCCCTCCTCTTCGGGCTACCTGGCCTGCGACTCCCTCTCGACCGAACGTGCGTTGATTACGTGCAGTAACGGTACGACTACAGGCTTAGGGCGTCAAGGCTCAAGATTTACCGATCGCGACATGTACCGTACAACGAGGTATCAGCCGGTATACATGGCCCGTTTGGCGTGATCGTCATCCAACTGGAGCCGCTATCACGTGGACGATTAGTCGCCGCTCACGGCCGGGTGGCCTGAGGAGACATGCATAGACGAGACGATAGTTGGGGATTTGGCTGCCTCGGCGCTTGGCGAGAGACGAGACCTGTGGCTCCGCTGTTTGACGCCGGCGGTCGTCTCAGCGTTACTCGTCCGCGCCGAGGCGCTGAGCGTCTGCCTCAAGGGCAGACGCCACATCGCGATCGAAGGACCAGCCGAGAACGATAGCCAGTGAAACAAATGACACCACTAGAGCAGATGCAGAGTCGGCGGCGATCCCGCGAACCATCTTGTCGTCGGGCAGGGTGGTGTGAATGCCTTGGCTACCGTCGTCTTCCGTCCTGGTGTGTAGGGCGATTGCTAGCTCGTCGCCCTGCGCGACTTCTTCTGTGAACCGCAAGGTGTTGGCACTCTCACAGTAGAACTCTGTGCTCGTTATGTCTGGTACGGAGTCTGGAATGGCGATCCCTCGCTTTGTTGCGGCCCTGCGATACTCGGCGATCCTCCCACCCACGAGTTGTGCAACGTTCTCATCGGTGGGGTAGAGGGCAATTTGTCGCTCCAGCGCATCGAGCTTGAGCCGGATGGCCACTCCAATAGGATTCGGATCGTTGGCAATAGTTTGGAGCCGGCACGTCCCAGTGATGAGATTGCGGAGCAGGACGAGTGTTTCAGCAAGGCTATTGCGGCGGAGCAGGACCTCGATCGCCTCGAAGACCGAGAGCTGTACTGCCGAAAGACCGAAGACGTTCAGCAACAGGGGCGGTATCCCAGACGTTTGACCGTGCGCTGCGACCGTTTTCGCGAAGGAGGTTGCACGCTGCATGAGGTCGAATGCCTCCGACGTTGGCAACGTCGGCGGTGTCTTCGTGACCTCTATGACAGTATCGAGGCGTATGGGGCTGCCTGTCTCAGCCCGTCCTCGGACCTCAAAGGCTTGTCCGGTGAAGGTATACGAGGGGGCACAATAGACCCGGAATTTCTCCTCAAACGAGAGCGAGAACTTGTCGCCGTCCCGCGTCATGGTTTTGACGTTTGAGTTCCACTTGAGGTAGGGGTACTCTTCGCCTGCGGGCGCAGGATCGGCGCCATCGCCAATGAACTGTCCACGAATCATTTTGCGCAGCGATTGGACGTCGCGCGGTGGGCGATCGTAGAGGTCGGGCTGACCGGCCTGGTCGATACCCACGAGCCGCAACATGGTTCGTCGCACGTAACCGAAGGTGATCTCGGTGGTCGCGAGCGCATACTCATATACCTTGTTCATTTCCATGAACCCATGCTCAACGCCATCGCTCGCGTTTCGCGCTCGGTTATATGCGGCGACGTTGCCGTCGAAGATTATCTCTCGGCGCGCCCAAACCTCTAGCCTATGTGGCCACTTTGAGCTGTCGCTCGTGTCGATTGCCTGACTCTCGGCGAGTGCTTCCTCATCGATGCCGGCGTCCTGGCATCGGCGTCGGATTACGGCCTTGGTTAGGTTCTCGACAGCCATGTAGAGGTGGGCCAGGGCGAGCCACTCGCCACCGAAATACCAGTACCGGAGCGCCAGGCTGTATTGATGAAGGGCTCGCGAGATCCGTGCGCCATCTGGGGCAGTGTCCATGCCGACGAAGACGGCCGTGATCTCGTCAGTCCTGACGAGGCGTCCTTCGCCTGGGTGGCCGCGCTCATCAGGAACGAACACCTCAAGGAAGTCGCGATGGGTGACTCCGTCTGACGCGTCGTAGGCCAGGTGAGTTTCAGGAATACCTACCTGCGTATTGGCCGTGAAGGCGAGCAGCGCGGCAAGGTAGCGAGCCACGGCCGCGAAGGTCGAGGACGCCTGGTCAAGAGACGGTGCCGGACCTCGAGCCTCGATCCACAGTTCCCGCGGGAGCGGCGCCTCGTGACCCGCGTTAACCCAACGCGTTCGCAGCCGGAAGCGGACCGTGCCTTGGGAGCCTGGCACGGACGGGAGGAAGAACTCGCTACCTTCCTCGGGCCTGAACCGGGCGCCAGACCGCGCTCGGAGCACGACGACGTAGGTACGTTGCGGTGCTTGGGAAGCGTCGCCTTCGGGTTCATCGGCCATAGCAGGTAATGCTGCCGGAGGCGGTCATCTGCTGCGAGGCTATTTGAGTGTCGGTCGGTACGAGTCGACCAGGTTGCCGAGGACCTCGCGGCTCCGAGTTGACGGAGCCAAGCGGCGGGCCTGCAACAGCAAGTTGGCGACCACGAGCGTCGGGTCGGGCCGGTCTACGTCGACGTCCATGTGACGCCGCAGCCAGACGGCGACCTCGGTCCACGAGTAGAACTTGGTGTCGCGGCCGGGGTTGAGCGGCGGCGGGAAGTCGCCCGGCCCGTACCGCCCGATGGACCAGAGCCGCACGAGTTCGCGGGACCGCTCGATGCGTTCGGCGATATGCGCCAGGGTGACCCAGTCGTTGTCGCAAACCCGGACTGGTTGGAGATCGAGTGCCTCCAAGTCATGGACGGCCGAGACGACGGCTTCAGCCAGGCTGAGGGCGGCGCGTTGTACGGTAACCTCGTGGTGGCCGGGCGCGAGGAAGATGTCGCCGTGCCGGTCAGCCACCTGCGCGGCGTCTGCTCGGTCGGGCAGGCGGTCGACGATGAGCGCGAACCGATGAAGCTCCATCACGTCTCCTGCTCGGGCCCAGCGCGAGGCGGCCACCCGTAAGGCAGAGCAGCTGGGCGCGGAGATCGTCGACACGTACGTCGAGCCAGGCCGGACGGCCACCACGGTCGACAAGCGACCGGTATTCCAGGAGATGCTGGCTCGCATCCGGCGCGAGCAAGACGTGGACTTTGTCATTGTCTACCATTTCAACCGCATCTTTCGGAACAGCATCGACGCGGCAATTACCAAGCGTGAACTGGGTCGCTATGGCGTGCGGGTCGTGTCAACGGTGCTCGACATGGGCGAGTCGCCGGAAAGCGCGATGGTCGAGACGATTATTCACGCGGTCGACCAGTACCAGTCCGAGGCCAACGGGGCAGACATTCGCTACAAGATGGGCCAGAAGGCGAAGGCCGGTGGCACGGTTTCTCGCGCCAAGCTCGGCTACCTGAATGTCCGCGACCACGTGGACGGACGGGAGATTCGGGCCGTGGCCGTCGACGCGGAACGCGGGCCGCTTATCACGCGCGGCTTCGCGCTGTACGCCACGGGCCAGTACAGCGCGCGGCAGGTGCTCGACCAGCTGACGGCGGCGGGCCTCCGCACCCGTGGAGACAAGCGCACCTCACCGAAGCCGCTGTCGATCAGTCAGTTCTGGACGATTCTGGCTGACCGCTACTACCTCGGGGTCATCGGGCACGACGGGGAGGAGTACCCCGGCAGGCACGAACCACTCGTAACGTCAGAGGTGTTCGAGCGGGTGCAGCGGGTGCTGGCGCTCCACGGAGGCGGCGGCACTCGCCAGCGGACCCACAATCACTACCTCAAGGGCACGTTGTGGTGTGGTCGCTGCGGACGGCGGTTCATCATCATGCGCGGCAAGGGCAACGGCGGCATCTACTTCTACTTCCTGTGCCGAGGCCGCCAAGAGCACGGCTGCGACCAGCCCTATCTGCGTGTGGAGGCGGTGGAGGCGGCGGTCGCGCGGCACTACGCCACGGTGCGGCTGGGCGATGAGTTCCGCGAGCGCGTACGCCGGGAGTTGGACGACGCGCTACTGGCTGACCTGGGCAGCCTGGCGGCGCTGAAGAAGCGCCTCAAGGTTCGCCTGAGCGAGCTCGACGCCAAGGAGGACCAGTACCTGGAACTGGTGGGATCTCCGGGCTGGCCGAGGGACAAGATCCGCAAGAAGCTCGAAACGATCCGGGCCGAGCACGACCAGGTGCAGGCACAGCTGGCCGACGCCTCCAGCCGGTTGGAAGCCGGGCGTGAGGTGTTCCTGGCAGCGTTGGCGCTGGTAGGTGACCCGAAGACCTTCTACGACCAGGGCGGGACCAGCCTCAAGCGGGCGATGAACAAGATCGTCTTTGCCAAGCTGTTCGTCGACGGCGAGGAGATCTCGCGCCACGAGCTGGCCCAGCCGGTACGGGATCTCGTGGAAGCGCAACAGCTGACCTTCCAACGACGGACGGACCCGTACGGAGGCCCGAACACCAACAGCCCCGCCGACGAGGGCGAGGCTGCGTGGTCTGATCTGACCGGAGCGGACCTGCTTGCCATGGTTCTGGCAGGCCATGGTTCAAGTAGAACCGATTTGGTGGGCGATACTGGGTTTGAACCAGTGACCTCTTCCGTGTCAAGGAAGCGCGCTCCCACTGCGCCAATCGCCCGTATGTGGTGCGAGGTGGAGACGGGATTTGAACCCGTGTACACGGCTTTGCAGGCCGTTGCCTCGCCTCTCGGCCACTCCACCGAGGTGACCCCCGACGTCTTGTCGTGGCCTCACTCCGAGCGGACGACGGGACTCGAACCCGCGACCCTCACCTTGGCAAGGTGATGCGCTACCAACTGCGCTACGTCCGCACTACCAGCCGGGATGTTTCCCGGCGACGGATCAGAACTTTAGCCCAGTCGCGAAGCAACTGCCAACTCGGTTCACACCCGGCGCGTCGCGTGAAGGGGGCTTGATCAGGGCCGGTGGCGGGCCACGGCGTAGCGGAAGGCGTTCACCAGGCGGTATCCGCCGTCAGCGGTGCGGTACCCGCCGGCGGCGGCAAGGACGGCGGGCGCGCGGGCGGCCATGGTGGCCTGGTCTTCGCCGAGCAGGACGCCGCGGACCAGCGTGTCGTCGTCGGCGGCGTGCCAGGGCAGTGGCACCAGGCCGGCGGAGACCACCTCCAGGCCGCCCTCGGCGAACAGCCGCTCGAGGCCGCCGGGCTGGCGTAGCTCGCCGTCCGGGAGGGGGTCTTCGCCGGCGGCGCGGGCTACCGCCTTCTCGATCACGTCTAGGTCGTTTTGGGCAGCTTCGGCCCAGTTTGCGATCGCGACATGGCCGGCGAGGGTGGTGACCCGTGCCATCTCGGCCAGGGCGTCCAGGGTGTCTTCGGCGAACTGGAGCGCGTTGACCGAGACCGCCAGGTCGAAGTGGGCGTCCGGCCAGGGAAGGGGCTCCGCTGAGCCGAGGCGGATGTCGGCCTCGGGGAGGCGGGCGCGGGCCTGCTCGACCATGCCGGGCGCCGGGTCGATGCCCGCCGCGGTCAGGCCGAGGCCGGCGGCGAAGGCGAGGAGGTCGCCGGAGCCGCAGCCGACGTCGAGCACCCGGGTGCCCGGCCTGGCGCCGCTCGCGTCCAGGATCGCCCGCCAGACCGGCTGGGCGTAGCCGCCCCACAGCTCGGCCCAGCCCTCGGCGACGGCTGACCAGCGGTCGGGGTCTGCTCCATCCATGGCCGCCAGCCTGCCAGGGACCGCCGACAAATCCACATAGACTTCGATAGATTTCGATATTACGCTCGGCCTCCGGAGGTGGTTCCCGATGATCCGGATCGTGCGGGCCGGGCTGAGCTTGGCCGTAACGCTGGTGGGTGTGGTGGTGATCGCCCAGCCGTCCGCGCGGGCGGCGACCTGGGAGACGCTGATCAACGGGTCGTCGTTCGCCGACCGCAACGCGCTCATGGCGGAGTGGCACTTCCGCTATCCCTGGGGCTCCGACCACAACGGGAGCGCACGGATGTATGCGAGCGCCACCGACACCAACCACGTCTACCTCTCGCCGAGCGGGCAGCTCAACATCAAGGCCACGCGCATCAACTGGGACGAGGGCACCAGCTCCGCCGACCCGCACCTGCCGATCCGCTACCACTCGGGCGCGATTCACGCCAAGGACCAGGTGCTGGTCAACGACCAGTTTCCCAACTACGAGGTGCGGGGCGAGTTTCAGGCGCCTTCGACGCGTGGCACCTGGCCGGCGTTCTGGCTGACCGGCGCCAACAGCTGGCCGCCGGAGAGCGACATCCTCGAGTACAAGGGGGACGCCCGCAACTGGTTCAACACCTACGACGGGGCGTGGGACAACACGATCGTCGGCGTGTCCAACCCGGGTGGCTGGCACGAGTACCGGGTGTGGATTGCCAAGGTCAACGCCACCGACGTGGACATCCACTACTACCTCGACGGGCAGTGGAAGGGGCAGCACCGCGGCTCCAACTTCGTCGGCAAGCCGATGTGGCTGATCATCAACCTCCAGATGGAGGGCTCGTCCGGCTCGCCGGGGCCCACCGCCGACACCTTCTATCGCGCCCGCAACGTGTACATGGGTCGCACGCGCAACTGACGGCTTCCCCGGGAGGGCAGTCGCCCATATGATTGCACTGTGAGTGCAAAAACATGGGACGCTCTCGTCAAGGAGCTGCTGGCCCGCCACCCCGTCGACGGCGACCGGCTCGCGTTTCTCCGCGCCCGCTTCGACGCGGGGCTCGCCTGGGTGCACTTTCCGGTCGGACTCGGTGGCCTCGACGCGCCGCGCGCGCTCCAGGCGGCGGTCGACGCCGAGCTCGCCGCGGCGGGCGCGCCGGACAACGACCCGGGCCGAAACGGCGTCGGGCTCGGCATGGCCGCGCCGACCATCCTGCGCCACGGCACCGACGCGCAGCGGCGTCGCTTCCTCCGTCCACTCTGGACCGGCGAGGAGGTGTGGTGCCAGCTCTTCAGCGAGCCGGGCGCCGGATCCGATCTCGCCGCCGTCGCCACCCGCGCCGTCCGCGACGGCGACACGTGGGTGGTGACCGGGCAGAAGGTCTGGACCTCGCTCGCACACAAGGCGCGGTGGGGCATCCTGCTGGCGCGCTCCGACCCGGACGCGCCCAAGCACGGCGGTCTGACGTATTTCGTCTGCGACATGACCGCACCCGGCGTCGAGGTGCGGCCGCTCCGGCAGATCACCGGTGAGGCCGAGTTCAACGAGGTCTTCCTGACCGGCGTGCGGCTCCCGGACGACCTGCGGCTCGGCGCGCCCGGCGAGGGCTGGGAGGTCGCGCGTACCACGTTGATGAACGAGCGCGTCGCGATCGGCGGCACCCCGCTGCCCCGCGAAGGCGGCCCGATCGAGCCGCTCGTGCGGACCTGGCGGGAGCGGCCCGACGTGCGTACGCCGGGGCGGCTCGACGAGCTGATGCGGCTCTGGGTGCGGGCCGAGGCGGCCCGGCTGACCGCCGCGCGGCTGCGCCAGCAGCTGGCCGCGGGGGAGCCCGGCCCGGAGGGTTCGGCGGTCAAGCTCACGCACGCCACCCTCGCCCAGCGGATCACCGGCTTCGAGCTGGAGGTGCTGGGCGAGGAGGGGCTGCGGCACGACGACTGGACGCTGCGCCGGCCCGAGCGCACCGACGTGGCCGACCGGGCGCCCACCCACCGATACCTGCGGGCCAAGGGCAACTCGATCGAAGGCGGCACGTCCGAGATCCTGCGCGGCATCATCGCCGAGCGGGTGTTGGGGCTGCCGCGATGACCACACCGGACCTGCTCTACGACGACACCGAAACAGACCTCCGGGACAGCCTCCGCGCTCTGCTGTCTACGGAGGAGCAAGGTGGCGCCAAGCTGTGGCGGACGCTCGCCGGCGAGATGGGGCTGGCCGGGCTGCTGGTGCCCGAGGAGCTCGGCGGCGCCGGTGCCGAGCACCGGGTCGCCGCGCTCGTGCTGGAGGAGCTGGGGCGGGCGGTCGCGCCGGTGCCATATCTGGGCAGCGCCGTCGTCGCGACGACCGCCCTGCTCGCCTGCGGCGCCACCGACCTGCTCCGGCTGCTCGCCGAGGGCGAGGTGGTCGCCGCGCTGGCCGTGCCGTTCTCCCGGTCGCCATATGACGACCCCGTCCCCCAGCCCGGCACCATCACCAGCGTCGCCGACGCACTGTCCGCGGAAATCCTCCTGGTGCCGGCGAGCGACGGGCTCTGGGCGGTCGACGCGCGGGCGTCCGGCGTCACCCGTACACCGGTGGTATCGCTCGACACCACGCGCCAGCTCTGCGACATCACGCTGGCCGGGGCGCCCCGGCAGCGGATCGCCGACGCCGGCACCGGTGCGGCCGCCGTGCGCGCGGCGCTCACGACCGGGGCCGCCTTGCTCGCCTCCGAACAGCTCGGCGTCGCGTCGTGGTGCCTGGAGACCACCGTCGGGTACGTGAAGGAGCGGCGCCAGTTCGGCCGCGCGGTCGGCTCGTTCCAGGCGGTCAAGCACCGGCTCGCGGACGTGTGGGTGGACGTCACCCAGGCCAGGGCGGTCGCCCGGTACGCGGCCGCCCGCGCCGGCGAGGCGGGTGGCGAGGCCGAGGTCGCCGCCGCCCTCGCCCAGGCGCACTGCGCTCCGGTCGCCGTGCACGCCGCCGAGGAGTGCGTGCAGCTGCACGGCGGGATCGGCTTCACGTGGGAGTACCCGGCACACCTGTACCTGAAGCGGGCCAAGGCGTCGGCGATCGCCTTCGGCACGCCGGACCGGCACCGCGCCGCCCTCGGGCAGCTGGTCGACCTGCTGCCCGCGTAACGAGCGCGTAACAGGGGATTGGACGACTCGATCCAAGAACCTACACTCCTGGTGTAATAACCCGGCGAGGTGAGCATGGCCCTGGCGTTGCACGGCATCACCGCCCGGTTCGGCGGCCTGGTCGCGCTCGACGACGTGTCGATGCGCGTGCCGCCCGGCCGGATCGTCGGTGTGATCGGGCCAAACGGCGCCGGCAAGACGACGCTGTTCAACGTCGTGTGCGGGTTCGTGACGCCGTCCGCCGGCTCGCTGACACTCGACGGCGCGCCGCTGCGGCCCAAGCCACACCGGCTCACCGCGCTGGGCATCGCCCGCACCCTTCAGGGCGTCGGGCTGTTCGACGGCCTGACCGTGCTGGAAAACGTGATGGCGGGGGCGAGCCACACGGCACAGGCTGGCTTCGTCCCGGCGCTGCTCGGGCTCCCCGGCAGTGACCGGGACGAGCGCCGCCTCCGCGACCTGGCGATGGAGTGCCTCACCGAGGTGGGTGCGGCCGAGCACGCCGCCGCGGCGCCGGCGACCCTGCCGTACGCGGTGCGCAAGCGAGTCGCCCTCGCCCGCGCGCTCGCCGCCCGGCCCCGACTGCTGCTGCTCGACGAGCCGGCCGGCGGCCTGAGCGCCGAGGAGGTCCAGGAGCTCGGCCGGTTCATCAAAGACCGGAAAATCGCGGTCGTCCTCGTGGAGCACCACATGGATCTGGTGATGGCGGTCTGCGACGAGATCGTCGTGCTCGACTTCGGCCGCGTGGTGGCCGCCGGCACGCCGGACGAGATCCGCGACAACCCGGCCGTCGCCGAGGCCTACCTGGGCGCCGAGGTGACCACAGTGGACGCGGAGACACCGGCATGACCGGCGCGTCCATCTTGGAGGTCCACGGGCTTGTCGCCGGGTACGGCGCCGCGCCCGTGCTGAAGGAGGTCGACCTCACCGTCCCGAGGGGCGCCATCACCGCGGTGCTGGGCGCCAACGGCGCCGGGAAGACCACGCTGCTGCGCACCCTCTCGGGTCTCCTCAAGCCCACCGCGGGCCGGATCGTCTTCGACGGCGCCGACCTGCGTGGGGCGAAGGTGGAGCAGCTCGTGCGGCGCGGGCTCGCGCACGTGCCGCAGGGCCGGGGTGTCGTGGCCGAGCTGACCGTGGAGGAAAACCTGCGGCTGGGCGGCCTATGGCGACGCGACGCCGCGGGGCTCCGGCGCGACATCGCCGAGGCGTACGAGACGTTTCCCGCGCTGGCCGGCCGCCGAAAGCACAGTGGACACCAGCTCTCCGGTGGCGAACGCCAGATGCTCGCGCTGGCGAGGGCACTCGTCGGCCGGCCCCGGCTGCTGCTGCTCGACGAGCCGTCACTGGGTCTCGCGCCGAGGGTCACCGCACAGATCATGGCGCTGCTGCGGCGGCTGCGCGACACCAGCGGCCTCACCGTCCTGCTGGTCGAGCAGAACGTGCGCGGCGCTCTCTCGGTGGCCGACGGCGGCGTGGTCATGTCCCTTGGCCGCGTCGCCGTCGCCGCCAGCGCCGAGCGGCTGCGCGACGACACCGCGCTGCGCCACGCGTACCTGGGATTCTGAAGGGAGGGAGCCGGTGGACCGGTTCGTGTTCCTCACGTTCGACGGGCTTTCCCGCGGCGCGGTGTACGCCGCCTTCGCGCTCGCTCTGGTGCTCATCTGGCGCGGCGCCCGGATCGTCAACTTCGCGCAGGGCGCGATGGCCGTCGCGACCGTGTACGCGGCGTACAGCGTCACGTCCGCGACCGGCTCGTACTGGCTGGGCTTCGGCGCCGCCCTCCTGTGTGGACTCGCGCTCGGCGTCGTGGTGGAGCGGGCGGTGATGCGGTATGTCGGCCACACCTCGCCGCTCAACGCGGTCATCGTCGCGCTGGGACTCGTGCTGGTGATCCAGGCGGTGCTCGGCATGGTGTACGGCAACGAGTTCCGCCCCGCGGAGGCGCCGTTCAGCCGCACCGCGTTCACCGTCGGCGGGCTCGCCTTCCTCTCCCGGTACGACGTGTTCGTCTTCGCCGCCGTGGTGGCGCTGATGGTCGGGCTGGCCCTGCTGTTCACCCGCACGGCGGTCGGGCTGCGCCTGCGGGCCGCCGCGTTCGCCCCGGAGGTCTCCCGGCTCCTCGGCGTCGACGTGGCCGGGATGCGCACGCTCGCGTGGGCGCTCGCCTCGGCGGTCGGCGCCCTCGCCGCGATGCTCGTCATCCCGACCGGGCTCGGCCTGCATCCGACGTCGATGGACATCGTGTTCGTCACCGCGTTCACCGCGGCGGTCGTGGGCGGCCTCGACAGCCCGCTGGGCGCCGTCGCCGGCGGGCTCGCCGTCGGGCTGCTGCTCTCCTACGTCAGCGGGTACGCGGGCGCGGAGATGACGCCCGTGGCGGTGCTCGTGCTCCTGCTGGCGGTGCTGCTGGTGCGCCCCTCCGGCCTCTTCTCCGGCGTCGCGGCGAGGCGGGTATGAGGTCCACGGCGGTGCGCCACCTGGCGCTGACGCTCGCGGCGGCGGTCGCGCTGCTCGCGCTCACGTACGGGCTGGCGCCGTTTCGCAACTACCAGCTCGCCACCGTCGCGGCGTACCTGTGCGCGACCGCTGGGCTGACCGTCCTCACCGGACTGAGCGGGCAGCTGTCGCTCGGCCACGGGGCGCTTATGGCCACCGGCGCCTACCCGGTCGCCTTGGCACAGAACGAGTTTCGCGACCGCGACGTCAGCGGCGGCTGGGTGCTGCCGGTGTCGTTGGCGATCGGCGTGGCCACCGCGCTCGTCGCCGGGCTCGTCGTCGGGCTCGCGGCTGCGCGGCTGCGCGGGCCGTACCTGGCCGGCGTCACGCTCGCCGTCGCGGTCATCGTGCCCGCGCTCACCACCGCGTTCGACAGCGTCTTCAACGGCGACCAGGGCCTGTCCGTCTACATCGAACCGCCGCCGCTCTCGCTGGGCGCCACCTTCCCCTACGAGCGGTGGCAGGCCTGGATCGCGCTGACCGGCGCGCTGCTCACCATGTTTCTGCTCGCCAATCTCGTCCGCAGCCGCTACGGGCGGCACTTCCGGGCGGTCCGGGACGACGAGGTGGCCGCCCGACTGGCCGGCATCAACGTGGCGCGGACCCAGGTGCTCGCGTTCGTGGTCAGCGCGGCGTGCGCCGGTCTCGGCGGCGGGCTGCTGGCCGTGCTGGCGCAGAGCGTGTCGCCCGGCGCGTTCTCGCTGACCCTCTCCCTGTTTCTCGTCATGGCCGTCGTGATCGGCGGCCTCGGGCGGCTCGCCGGCGCGGTCTGGGGCGCGATCCTGCTGGTCCTGCTCCCCGAGACGAGCCACTCGCTGACCGAGGCGCTCTCCCTGTCGCCGGCCGCCGCCCAGCGGCTCGACGGCAACCTGCCACTGGCGATCTTCGGCATCACCCTGGTCGCCGTCATGCTCCTCGCGCCCGGCGGCGTGCAGGGCCTGCTGGCCCGCGCCGCCCGGCGACTCCGCCCCAGACGTGACCACAGAGAGGTGGGTACCCCATGAGAAAGAGCATCGCCGGCGGCGTGGCCGTCGCGCTCGTGCTGGCCGTCGCGGCGTGCGGCGGCGACAACGGCGGCGGTGGGGCGAACGTCCCCGGCGTGACCGACACGGAGGTCGTCGTCGGCACGCACATGCCGCTCACCGGGCCGGCCTCGGCCGGCTACTCGAAGATCGCCCCGGCCACGAAGGCCTACTTCGACCTCGTCAACGCCAACGGCGGCGTGCACGGCCGCAAGATCACATACAAGGTCATGGACGACGGGTACAACCCGGCGAACACCCAGCAGGTCGTACGCCAGCTCGTGTTGCAGGACAAGGTTTTCGCGATCCTCAACGGCCTCGGCACCGGCACGCACACCGGCGTGCTCGACTTCCTCGCCAGCAACCGGGTGCCCGACCTCTTCGTCGCCTCCGGCAGCCGCAGCTGGGACCAGCCGGACAAGTATCCGGGCACGTTCGGCTTCAACCCCGACTACACGGTCGAGGGCAAGATCCTGGCTACCTACATCCAGAAGAACTTCGCCGGCCAGAAGGTGTGCTTCCTCGGCCAGGACGACGACTTCGGGCGGGACAGCCTGCTCGGCGTGGAGAAGATCCTCGGGCCGACCGGGGTGACAGCGAAGCAGAAGTACGTCACCAGCAACGCCAACGTGGGCCCGCAGATCGGCGCGTTCAAGGCGGCCGGCTGCCAGGTCGTCATGATGGCCACCGTGCCGCCCTTCACCGCGCTCGCGATCGGCACGGCCGCGCGGCTCGGCTTCCGTCCACAGTGGGTGGTGTCGAATGTCGGCGCGGACTACCTCACGCTCTCCGGCCTCCTCGGTGAGAACAAGGCGCTGCTGGAGGGCATGCTCGCGGTCGGCTACCTGCCGTCGCAGTTCGACCTGGACGACCCGTGGACGGCGCTCTTCAAGCGGGTCAACGACCAGTACAACGCGGCCGCCCCGTTCGACGGCAACATCGTGTACGGCATGGCGGTCGGGTACCTCTTCGTCCAGGCCCTCCAAGCCGCCGGCAAAGACCTGACCCGCGAGGGCATCATCGCGGCCGTGGAGAAGGGCGGCTTCCGCGGGCCCGGTCTGGCGCCGCTGCGCTACTCCGGCGACGACCACTCCGGGTACGGTGGGCAGCGGATGACCAAGGTCACCGGGAGCACACAGGAGTACTTCGGCCCGACCTACGAGACGGACGAGGCGGACGGGCCGGTCAAGGAGTACGCCGAGCAGCCGCCCGCGCCACCGCAAAACGGCATCCCAGCGGCGTGAGCGAGTGAGCGGGCCGCGCCCGCCGACCGGAGAGGAGTCCGGAGTGGACGGAGCCGGCGGCGGGCTGCGGCTCGCGGGTGCGGTCACGGTGGTGACCGGCGGTGGTTCGGGCATCGGCGCGGCCCTGGCCGGGCGCTTCGCCGAGCGTGGCGCGGTGGTCGTGGTCAACGACCTCGACGCGGACGCCGCCAAGTCGGTCGCCGAGCGGGTGGGCGGCCTCGCGCTCCCCTGCGACGCGGGCGACCCGGCGGCGGTGCGCCAGCTCGTCGAGACCGTGTGGGAGCGGTACGGCGCCCTCGACCTCTTCTGCGCCAACGCGGGCGTGGCGGCCGACGACCGCTCCGGCGACCCCGACGCCGCGTGGGAGCTGTCGTGGCGGGTCAACGTGATGGCCCACGTGTACGCCGCCCGCGCGCTGCTGCCGCGCTGGCTGCCCGCCGGGCGCGGGCGGCTCCTCGTCACCGCCTCGGCGGCCGGGCTGCTGACGATGCTCGGCGGGGCGCCCTACGCGGTTACCAAACACGCGGCGGTCGGTTACGCGGAGTGGCTGCGGGTGACCTACCACCACCGCGGCATCGTCGTGCAGGCGCTCTGCCCGCAGGGGGTGCGCACGCCGATGCTCGACCAGGCCGGCCCGGCGGGAGAGGTGTTGCTGGCCCCCGACGCGATAACGCCGGACGAGGTGGCCGACCGGGTCGAGGAGGCGCTGGCCGGCGACCGCTTCCTGGTGCTGCCGCACCCTGAGGTAGCCGAGCACTACCGCCGCCGGGCCACCGATCCGGACCGCTGGCTGGGCGCGATGAACGGCATCCAGCGTTCCCTGGAGTCATCTGATCAAAAAGGGTTCTAGACTTCGCGGGGTGAGCGAGGTGGAGGCTGCGGGGCGGGTGGACGGCCGGACCGCGCGCGCGGAGCGCACCCGCCGGGCGATCGTGGAGGCCCACCTCGCCCTCATCGCCGAGGGCGACATGCGGCCGACCGGCGAGAAGATCGCCGAGCGGGCTGGCATCTCGCTGCGCACCCTGTGGATCAACTTCAAGGACATGGAGACGCTCTTCGAGGCGAGCGGGTCCACCGTGCTGGAGCGTCAGGACTCGGCTTACCGGCCGGTGCCGCGCGACCTGCCGCTGCGCCAGCGGGTCGACGCCTTCTGCCGGCAGCGGGCCGACCTGATGCAAATGTTCGCGCCGATCTTCCGGGCCGCGGCGATGCGCGAGCCGACCTCCCCGCAGCTGCACCGCAACAGGGTCAAGCACATCGTGCGGGTACGCCAGGAGGTGGAGGAACTCTTCGCGCCGGAGCTGGAGCTGGCCGGGCCGGCGGCGGGCGAGCTCGTCGACGCGCTCGTCGCGGCGAGCATGTGGCCGGCGTGGTCGATGCTCCGCGACGGGCTCGAGCTGGACGCGGAGGCGGCGCGGCGCGCGATGACCCGCACGGTGTCCGCGCTGTTGGTCACCGCGATCGCGGCGAGCGTGGGCCCGCCGCCGTCCTGAGTCGGCGGGCCCGCCCCCGCGGGGCTGTGGTCAGCCCAGGCGCGAGCGGAGCAGCTGCTTGCCCTGCTCGGCGCCCTTGCGGCTCTCGCCCTGCGCCCGCCGGAAGAAGTCGGCGAGCTCGGTGTCGCCGTCGCGCTGGGCGTCCTGGATGTAGGTCTCCAGGCGCAGAGCGTTGCTCAGGCACGACTCGGTAAACCAGATGATGTTGTAGTTCTTGTCCTTGGTGCCGGTGACTTGGCCGGTCTCTTCTGACGTCGTCATTGCCTTTGGCTACCCACTTGAGGGCGATCTATGCGTCAGAGGTCGGCGGCGTCCTCGGGGGTTTCGCGTCTGATCAGCACCGCGCCACCGTAATCGGGCGGCCGATGCCGCGCATCCCGATTACGATCATCGGTCGTGCGACAGGTGAGCGACGAGCTGCTTCTCGGTATCGCCGGTGTGTCCGCGACGGTGATCGGCCTCTTCCTGGTCGGCGTGCTGTTCTTCGTCGAGGGCGGCATGCGCGGGCCGGCGCGGGAGAGCCGGGTGGAGCTGTGGCGCTACATGCGCTCGGGCACCCGCATCGTCATGCTGCTTTTCGCGATGGCGCTGCTGCTGTCGCTCGCGCTCGTCGCGTTCGAGCTGGCCTGGGCGCGGGCGCTCTTCGTCGGGCTGAGCGTGGTGCTCGTGGTGGCCAATGTGGAGACCGCCGTCAAGGTGCGGGCCACGCGCGTCACCCAGTCGCGGACGTTGCTGCTCAACGAGATCGCCGGGACCGTTGGCGTGGTCGCGATCGTCGCGTTGCCGTGGATCCTCGGCGGCCTGCGGCCGGGCCGGGAAGACCTCACGCTGGCCGCGTTCCTCGCGCTGGCGACCGCGTTCGCGAGCGTGAGCGCGATCGCGCTGTCCACGTTCGACCTCGCGCGGCTCGACTCGGCACCGCCGGGCGCGGAGATCCGCCTGCTGCGCCCGGACAGCGGCGTCTACCCGGCGACCGACGACTACGCGCACGCTGTGGAGATTCGCGATCCGCGGCGGCTCGTCTTCGTCGCGGGCACGATGGGCCTCGACCGGGCGGGCGCCGCCGGCGCGTCGCTGGAGGAGCAGCTGACGCTCGTCTGGGACAACATCCGGGCGATCCTCGCGGCCGCGGGCATGACGCTCGACGACGTGGTACGCGTGACGAGCTACCTGCGCGACGTCGCGTACGCGGAGGAGAACGCGCGGGCGCGGGTGGCCGCCCTCGGCCGCGCGGTGCCCACCACTGCGATCGTCACGCAGACGCTCGCCGACGACTGGCTCGTCGAGATCGAGGTCATCGCCGCGACCTGAGGAGCAGCCTCGCGATCCAATCCGTCGTCGGCTAGTAGTGGCGGCCCAGGGGGACGTCGCACCACTGGCCGCCGACCCGCGTCAGCACCGGGTCGGCCGCGAAGTCGGGCTCGCCGTGCTCGGCGACCAGCTGCTCCGCGTACACCTCGGCGTCGTCCTTGGGGTGGTAGCCGATCGCCTCGCCTTCGGCCAGCGACCACCAGCGGCGCGTGTTGCGGCTGATGCCCCAGACGAGCCGGTAGCCGGGGCTCTCCACGCTCAGCGCGGCCTCGACAAGCCGCGCGCCGTCGTCGGGGGAGAGCCACATCGCCAGCCCGCGCGGCCCCGGCGGCGTCGGAAACCACAGGCCGATCCGCAGGCAGATCACGTCCATGCCGAACCGGTCCGCGTAGAGCCGGCCGGCCGCCTCGGCGGCGACCTTGCTCCAGCCGTACAGCGTGTCGGGTCGTCCGGACACGCCGGCCGGAAGAGGCATCTCGTCGCGGGTGTGGAAGCCGGCCGCGTGGTTGGAGGACGCCAGGATCACCCGGCGCACGCCGGCCCGGCGGGCGGCCTCGAGCACGCAGTACGTGCCGTAGGCGTTGAGCCGCAACACCTCCTCGGCGTCGGACTCGCGAGACTGTCCGCCCATGTGCACGACCGCGTCGACCCCGGTGGTGGCGCCGACCACCGCGTCGAGGTCGTCGATCGAGGAGATCAGCACCTCCTCGTCGCCGGCGCCCTCGACCGGGGCCGGCTCGCGCACGTCCAGCAGGCGCAGCACGCGGCCCGGCCGGGCCAGGCGCGGGCGGAGGAGCGTGGCGACCTTGCCCGCCCCACCGGTGATCAGGATGCGGTCGTGCGCCATCGTGCCTCCCCATGAATGGCTGCCCAGTCGAGCGGCCGGGCGCCCGGCCACCCCCACGTCACAGAAGCCATAGCATAGTGTCGATCCGCATCCAAAGATAGGTTCCATGTATGTGGATGATCGCGACAGGAATGTAGAAGGCGTGCCAGTTTCTGGATGCCTATTGACGGGCTGAGACCAGATTAGTTAACTGTCCTGGCAGAACGCGCGGTGGGCGCCCCGCCCGGTGCCCGCCGCGTTTCACCCGTGCGTGGTGTGGCGGCTTCCCGACGGTACGGCGCCGGTCCGCGGTGGCCGGTCTAGCTTGAGCCCAGAGCGGGGAGCGGAGACCACCTGGAGGCCGGCGATGGCGACGGATGTTTCGACCTGGAGCGCGTTCGCGGCCGACTACGACCCGGCGGGCCAGGCGGCGAGCATGACGCGGAGCGTCGCCGAAGACGGTTCGAGCGTCAACTTCACGCTCGACCGGCTCACGATGCTGCTCCAGGGCGACCAGGACCGCCCGTTCGCCGCCGCGCTCGGGATGGCGGGCCAGCTGGCGGTGAGCCTTCCGGAGGAGCTGGACCTGATCGGCTTCCTGCTGGTGGTCAGCGGTCACGTCGAGCGGACGCCGGGCACCCAAGCCGTCGTCTCCTGCGCGATCGGTCACGGTGCCCGGGGCGTCGAGTGGCCGCTCGAATCCATCGCCGGGGCGCCGAGCGGAGACAGCCGCGAGGTGTCCATAAGCGACGCCGACTTCCGGCTCGAATGCTTCACCAGTGACTTCAACCCGGCGATGGTGGGAGAGCCGCCCTTCCCGCCGCTGCCGCCGTTTCCGATCACGATGACCATGCAGGCCCGCCGCCGGGCGATCGACGAAAGCATCGGACTCACCATCACCGACTTTCGCGTGATCATCGTGCGGTCCGCGTAACCCGCGCGTGTCGGTTACCTGATTGCCCGGCGTGGTCGCCGGGGCAACGCTGAAGCGGGAGGTCGCCATGCCCGTGTTCACCATCGATGTTTCCCATCACGACTGGGCCGGCCGGGTCGAGCACGGCCTTCCCGGCCAGATCGGCTGGGCGAAGGCAAGCGCCGCCGGCATCCAGGCGATGTGTGCCCGCGCGACGTACGGCGATCCGCAGGGCAGCGGCGCGCAGGGTACGTTCTACGACACCCGGCACTTCGGCGACTTCGCGCAGGGCGCCAAGAGTGCCGGCTTCGCGCTTCGCGGGGGCTACCACAACCTCGTGCGCGGCGACCAGAGCTCGATCAACCGGCAGGTCGACTTCTTCCGGTCGGAGCTCGACCGGCACGACGCCAACTGGGCCATGCTCGACGTCGAGCGCTACGAGGAGCTCCTCGCCCACCACACCGAGCCCAGATTCGACGACGTCCGCCGGTTCGACGACCGGTGGGCCGCCGTGGAGAGCCGGGTGCTGGCGATTTACCTCCCGCACTGGGTCTGGGACGGGCACCTCGGCGCCCCTTCGCTGACCCAGCTGCGCGGCCCACTGGTCTCCTCGAACTACGGAGACAACCAGACGCTCCCGACGGCGCGCCTCTACGACCACCGCGGCGGCGACGACGGCAACGGCTGGAAAGCATACGGCGGCAAGACTCCGGCGCTGTGGCAGTTCGGCTCCCGGGCGCTCGTACCGGGTGTCAACGACTATCCGCACCGCAAGCACGACGCCAACGGCAAGGACATCGATCGCGGCACGGACATCAACGCGTTTCGCGGCACGTTCGCGGAGCTGCGGATGCTGCTGACCGGAGAGGACGAAGACGACGTGACGCTCGAAGAAATGATCAAGGTGCTCGCGGGCTTCCGTGGCGAGGGCAAGGCGGTGACCGCGGGCGGCGGCATCTTCATCCAGCCCCACCTGGCCTTCCCGCAGCGCGCGCTCAACGAGATCCAGGCCGCCCGGACCGAGATCGTCGGCCTCACCGCGGCCGTGCAGCACCTCGCCGAGGTGGTCGCCGCCGGCACGGGTACCAACCCGGAGGCCCTCAAGGAGGCGGTGCGGGCGGCCATCGACGAGCGGCTGCCGGCCATCTCCGCCGCGGTGCAGGACGCGATCGACGACGAAGACGAGGGTGTGCACAACGACGGCGCCAACGATCCGCTGGCCCGGCCGGATCCCGACGCCGCGCCCGCGGGGCGGCCGGTCGACTCGTAAGCTGGGCGGGTGAGTGATCCCATCCGCACCGCCATCATCGGTTACGGGCTCGCGGGCCGTGTCTTCCACGCGCCCCTGATCAGCGCCGATCCGGCATTCGAGCTGGCCGGCATCGTGACCGCCAATCCCGACCGATCGGCCGCGGCGGCCTCGCTCTACCCTTCCGCGCGCATATTCTCCACTGTGGACGATCTGCTCGCGGCCGGCGACATCGAGCTGGTCGTGGTCGGTGCGCCGACGCCGGACCACGCGGCCATCGCGACCCGGACGGTGGAGCGCGGGCTCGCCACCGTCGTCGACAAGCCTTTGGCGGTGCGGAGTGTGGAGGCGGCCGAGCTCATCGAGCTGGCCTCGCTTCGCGGCGTCCCGCTGACCGTTTTCCAAAACCGGCGGTGGGACGGCGACTTCCTGACCGTGCGCAAGCTCGTCGAGGCGGGTGCGCTCGGCGACGTGTGGCGCTTCGAGTCCCGGTTCGAGTGGCACAGCACCCGCCCTCGTCCACAGTGGAAGCAGGAGACTCCCGGTGTCGAGGGCGGCGGCGTGGCGTACGACCTGGGCGCGCACCTCATCGACCAGGCGGTGCGCCTCTTCGGGCCGATCGCCTCGTACTACGGCGAGCTCGACCGCCACCGCGACGGCGCGGTCAACGACGACGACAGCTTCATCGCGCTCACCCACACCTCGGGCGTGCGCTCGCACCTGGCGATGAGCAGCATGGTGGCGCAGCGCGGTTTCCGTTTCCGGGTGCTGGGATCGGAGTCCGGCTTCACGAAGTGGGGGCTCGACCCGCAGGAGTCGCAGCTGGCCGGCGGGATGTCGCCGCTGGACGACGGGTTCGGCGTGGAGCCGGTGGAGGCGTGGGGCAAGCTCGGGCGCGAGGGAGACGCCGTGCCGGTGGCGACCGAGCGGGGCGGATATCGCGAGTTCTACGCCCAGCTCGCGGCCGCGCTCCGGTCCTCCGCCCCGGTGCCGGTCGACCCGCGTGACGCGCTGGTGGCGATCGGCATCATCGAAGACCTTCAGCGGATGCGGGCGTAGCGCCCGGCACACCTATACATCGAGCTATGTCAATGCTAGGGTCTGGGATGGCCACCACCATGCCCTGGCTGTCGGGGTGGCCGGCGACCCGGCCACGCCGCCGCACGGCTCGCGCCCGGGCCTTTCCGGCCCTGCCCGCCCTCTTCCTGGCACGCGGCGAGCGCGTGCTCCTCACTCTCCACGGCGTGGTCGCCACCGACCGTGCCATCTTCTGCGACGGGCCGGACTGGACGCGGCTCGGCTGGGAGCAGGTCACCCGCGTCGAGCGGCACGAGCGCGGCCTGCTCCTCACCGCCTGGGCCCCCGACCTGCCGCCCCGCACGGTCGTCGCCGCCGAGCCCGCCACGCCGCTGCTGGCACTGGCCCGCGAGCGGATCGCCTGGACCACGCTGCTCACTACCCGCGTCCCGATCGGCGGCCACCCGGCGCGCGTCGCGGCCCGCCGCCAGCCCGGCGCCGGCACGCTGGTCTGGATCGTCGCCCTGGCCCCCGAGGTCACGCCGACGCCGGCGGTGGACGAGGAGCTGGCGGCGGCGCTGGCCCGGCTGGCGCGCGAGCTCAGCTGAGGGTCGCGCGCACGAGGAGTTTGGCGGCGGCGTTGGCCCGGCTGGCGCGCGAGCTCAGCTGAGGGTCGCGCGGACGAGCTCGCCCGGCGCCGCCCCGGCCTGGGCGACGACCTCGCCGGTCGGAGTGCGGACGCTCGACCGGCCCGCCGTCGTGGCGAAGTCGCCGCCGGTCGGTCCGGCGAAGCTGGCCACCGCCACCCACACGCCATGCGTGGTGGCGATGCGGCGGGCGCGCTCCTCCAGCACGTCGGGGCGGTCCTCGGCCACGCCCGCCACGTACGCGTCGATGCCCAGCGCCACCGTGTCCGCCGCGTGCTGGGGCACCCCCGTGTCCTTGCAGATCGCCAGGCCCAGGCGCCAACCGTCCACTTCGTACACTTCCGGCTTGGCGCCGGGCACGAAGCGGGCCGGCTCCCCGCCGGCCAGGTTGAGCTTGCGGTAGGCGACCGTCACCCCGCCGCCGTCCACGGCCAGCATCGCGATGTGCGGGCCCTCGATCGGCGCGCCCACCAGCGCCACGGATCCCCGCGCGGCACACGCCTCGACGAGCGGGGCGAGCCGCGGGTCATCGATGTCCACAGTGGAGGCTTCAAGCTCGTAGCCGGTGAGGGACATCTCCGGGAAGACCACCACCCGCGTGCCCGCCGCCCGGACCACCTCGGTGTGGGTGGCGACGTTGGCGCCCAGATCGTGCGACACGACGGGCGGCTGGGCGACGGCGATGGTCAGCGGCTGGCGCATGCGCCAACCCTACGAGATTTGAGCTACCGCGGCGCCCGTCGTGGTCGCTGTCCGTTGCTCCCGCGCCTCACCCATTCGCTGTTGGTCGCGCTCACCCCTTTGCCTCCGCCAGGAGCGCTCCGACCATCAGGATGGGGGGAAGTGCCATCCCGACACCCACAAACCGTCAAGAGCTGAGCATGCCAACGCCCGGGGCGCCATCGTTGAGTGCTGATCGGTGCGGTCGCCTGGGGCGCGGCGCCCCGGACCTTGGCATGCGCCAAAGCGGACGGGTCGATGCCCGTCGGGATGGCACAGCGGGTGGTGTGCGCGGGTCGCTCTCTGCGCGGTGCCGCACTCTTTCGATGCGGCGGCTTGGCCTTTGTCCGCAATGTCCGCACTGGGCCCGGCAGCGGTGAGCTTTGTTGCCGTGGGTAGTCGGCGCGATGATGTGACCGGCCCCGGTTTTCGAGATCTTGGAGAGTTAGGGCGCTATTTCAACCCTAACTGTCCTAGATCTGGAAAGTGCCCGCCCCGGCCGCCTACCCTGCGTTACCTCCGCGCCGTGCCTGCGCATCCGCGCCGTGCCCGCGCATCGCGCCGTGCCCGCGGATCCGCGCGGTGCCCGCGTCCGCGGTGAGGCGGCGCGTGCGCGGTGAGGCGGCGCGTGCGCGGTGAGCGCGCGGTGACCGCTGCCAGACGCGGAGGGTGAGGCCGCGGGAGCAGCGGTCTGGACCACCGCGGACATCGCGGTAGCTCAAATCTCTTTGTTCGGCTTTCCCCGCCGCCTGAGCCGACGTCTCACAGCAACGCTGCCAGGGCGGGGTTGTCGATGCCGGCGGCCAGCAGGCGGGCGGCGCCGAGCGCGGTCGGGTCGCCGAGGCGGTGGCGGTGCAGGTGTGCGCGCACCACGAGCTCGCCGAGGTCGCACCGCGCGGCCAGCGACGCCAGCGTGCCGGCGAGGGCGGCGGCCCGTTCGTGGTCGCCGTGTTCGATGGCGGTGCTGGCGGCGGCGTCCAGCACGTAGCCGTGCACCCACTGGTAGCGGTCCGGTGCGACGGAGCAGCGGCGCCGGGCCTCGACAAGCCACCGCGTGGCACCGGCGCGGTCGCCGCGGGCGGCGTGCAGGCGGCCCAGGCCGCGGGCGGCCATGCCCTCCCAGCACGGGTCGTCGAGCTGGAGGGCCAGCGTCCAGGCGCGTTCAAGGGTGTCGGCGGCGGTGTCGGTGTCGCCGGCGGACAGGTCGAGCTCGGCGCGGAGCGACTGCGGCCACGGCAAGAACGCCATCCACCGCTGCTCGTGGATCAGCGCCAGTGACGTGTCGAGGGCGGCGCCCGCCTGGCTGCGTTCGCCGCGCAGGAGGTGGGCGCGGGCCAGCACGGACAGCGACCAGGCCTGCTGCCGCGGGTCGCCGCCGCTCGCCGCCCGTTCCGCCGACTCGCCGAGCTGGGCGAGCGCGGTGGGGTAGTCGCCGCGGTCGGAGGCGTTCATGCCGCGTACGCCGAGGATCGCGGCCAGCTCGGCGTCGGTCTCGGCGAGCGCCGCCGCCTTGGCCAGCCACGCCTCGCCGGTGCCCCGCCGGCCGGCCTGCACCTCGACGAAGCCGAGCTGCCGGTGTGCGGTGACCGCGGTGGCGCGGTCACCGGCCCGGCTCGCCAGCTGGATGGCCTCCTCCAGGACGACGGCCCCCTCGTTGTCCCGCCCCCGTACGGCGTGCACCAGTGCGCCCCCCAGCGCGCACAGCGCCTGCCCCTGCACCGCGTCGTCGCCGGCCCGCGCCGCCTCGGTGACCGCGCGGCGCAGGCACTGGAGGCCCGCGTCGACGGCACCGGCGGCGATCGCGGCCCGGCCGGCCTCCAGCTGGCTGAGTGCGGCGGCCCGGCCGCTCAGCGGTGAGACCATCGCCGACTCCGGGCCCACGTCGGCCGCCTCGCGGAGCGCCGCCGACGCCTCGTGTCCCAGCTCGCGCCGCAGCAGGTCCTCACCGACCGCGATCTGCCGCAGGGCTGCCGCCCGGTCGCCGGCCACCGCGAGGCTGCGTACCAGCAGCTCGTGGTTGCCCTCTTCGAGCGGGTTGCGGGCGACGGCGCGGGCCGCGTATCCGACCGCCTCGCCCGCCGACCCGCTCGCCAGCAGCGCGACGGCCGCCTGCCGCAGCCGCGCCTCGACCGCCGCCGACACCCGGTGCCGCGCCACCAGCAGCCACGACTCGAACTCCAGGCAGGCCGGCAGGCTCACCCCGTCGAGCAGGTCGCCGCCGAGGGCGAGCAGCGGTGCCGGGTCGCCGTCCGGGTCGTCCAGCAGGCGTACGTCCACCGCGATCCCGTCGCCCAGCGCGGTGGCCACCGGATCGCCGCTGAACGCGCCGGCGCCCCCCAACGCGCGGCGCAGCTCGGCGAGCGTCCATCGCAGGGCGCCCAGCGGGTCGTCGGCGTCGGCGAAGAGCAGCTCGGCCAGGTGCCGCCGGCTCGGCGGCCGCTCGGCGAGCAGCAGGTAGGTCAGGAGCGCCCAGGCTTTCCGGCCGCGCGGCGAGCGCACCGGCTGGCCGTCCAGCTCGATGGCTGGCGGTCCGAGCAGCCGGATGGTGTACACGACCGGATTATCCGCGCACCACGCCGACGGATTCGAGGTAGTCGGCCGGAGCCGCCACCGTGCCGTCGCTGGCCCGGTTGAAGCGGACGGCCACCTCGGCCAGATCGATCGCGAACCGCTCGCGGTCCGCCTCCGGCAGCGCGCCGGCCAGCCGGGTGATCGGGCCGTAGAACTGCCTGAACCACTCCGAGAAGTGCACGGGGGAGTGGTAACGGAAGGTGTAGGTGCGGCCGGTGAGCGCCGTCCACTCCACCCGGTCGCCGAAGAGGGCGGCGAGGTGCTCGGCGGTGCCCCACAGAGTGGGCGGGCGGACGCCGGCCGGCGGCGGTGCCCACTTCGCGACGGTCTTGAAGAGGTCGCCGATCATGCCGGTCGGCGTCCAGCAGGCCAGTGCGATCCGGCCGCCCGGCTTGGTAACCCGTACCAGCTCGTCGGCCGCCCGCTGGTGGTCCGGCGCGAACATCACGCCGACCGTGCTCACCACCAGGTCGAACGCGCGGTCCGGCACGGGCAGCGCCTCGGCGTCGCCCTCCCGGAACGTCACGTCCAAATGCTCGGCCGCCGCCCGCTCCCGCCCCTGCTCCAGCAGGTTGGCCGCGTAGTCGACGCCGGTGGCCTCGGCGAACCGGCGGGCGGCGGCCATCGCCGCGTTGCCCTGGCCGCAGGCGACGTCCAGGACCTTCTGGCCGGCGCGCACGTCGGCCGCCTCCACCAGCAGCTCGGCGATGATCTGGAGGGTGTTGCCAACCCGCGGGTAGTCGCCGGTCTCCCAGCCCGCCCGCTGGTTCTTCTTGATCGTCTCGAAGTCGATGGTCGTGCTCGTCACGATGCTCCTCCTCGTGTGATCTATCCACCACAGGAGACCGGCCGACCGTGTGACGAGCCGTGTGACGCGACTTACGGATATCCGACAGCGCGTGCCGGCGCCTCGACCGTGACCACCTCGCCGCCGCGCGAACCGTCCGGCGGCCAGGGTGCCGTGGTGACGAACAGCGTGGTCCCCTCCGGCCCGCCGAGCACACAGGCGAAGGCACCCTGGTCGAAGCCCACCGTCTGGAGCACCTCGCCGCCCTCGCGCACCCGCACGCACCGCTGGCCGGGCACCTCCGCGAACCAGACCGCGCCCTCGGCGTCGAGGCAGATCCCGTCCGGAAACGCGCCGGGCAGATCGGCCCACACCCGCCGGTTGGCGAGGCTCCCGTCCTCCTCGATGTCGAACGCGGTCAGCCGGTTGCCGTACGACTCGGCGACGATCAGCGTGCGGTTGTCCGGCGTCACGGCCATCCCGTTGGGAAACCCGAAGTCGCCGGCCACCTCCCGCACGACCCCGTCGGCGGTGACCAGCGCGACCGTCCCCGGCGCCGGATCGCCGACACCGAAGTCGAAGCCGATGTTGCCGACGTACGCGTTGCCCCGCCCGTCGACGACCATGTCGCTCCACGGGTAAGCAGACAGCGGCGCCAGGTCGGCGTGCGTCACCCACGACCCGTCCGGCTCCCGGCGCAGCAGCTTGCCATCCCGCGACGAGACGACGAGGAAGCGCCCGTCCGGCAGCCAGCCAAGCCCCATCGGCATGCCCGGGACGCTCGTGACGATCTCGCTCTTGCCGTCGAGGTCGGCCCGCACCACCTCGTTGCCGCCCATGTCGGACAGCCACAGCCGCCCGTCGTGCCAGCGCGGCGACTCACCCATCACGAGACCGCTCAGCAACGTGTTCATGGTTTCTCTCCTCTCAGGTTGCCTTCCACCCGGGACGTAGAAGCCGCCGCACGGTTTTCGACACCTAGAGAAAGATTTGGGCTACCGCGATGTCCGCGGTGGTCCGGACCGCTGCTCCCGCGGCCTCACCCTCCGCGTCTGGCAACGGTCACCGCGCGCTCACCGCGCACGCGCCGCCTCGCCGCGCACGCGACGAAAGACCGAGCCGGCGATCCCTGCAAGCGGCATTGCGGACAAAACGTCGAGCGCGGCGGAAGAGGAAGAGAGCGCGCGCCGCGCACGGCATGGTCGGAGTACTCAAAGGGGTAACCCGTGACCAGCGGCGGACGGGTGAGGCCGCGGGAGCAGCGGTCGGGACCACGACGGACGTCGCGGTAGCTCGAATCTCTTTCTAGCGACCGACGAAGAAGGACGGCACGCGGGTCTGCCAGGGCGCCGCTTCCTCCAGTGCCGCCGCGACGCGGATGAGCAGGTCCTCGCGGCCGTAGCCGGCCACCAACTGGACGCCGATCGGCAGGCCCTCCCGGCTCTGACCGATCGGCAGGCTGATCGCGGGGTGGCCGGAGATGTTGAACGCGGCGGTGAACGGCCCGTACTCGAAGATCCGCCGCAGCCACGAGCGGGCGGTGTGGTCCGGGTTGTTGTAGTCGAGCGTGCCGTGCGGTGCGGGCAGCTGGGCGAGCGTGGGCGTGACGAGCAGGTCGTACCGGCCGAGGAAGAGGCCGACCGGGCGGGTCACCCGGTGCTGGGCGTCGACCGCGGCCAGCAGGTCGAGCGCGCTCGCCGCCTCGGTCTCGGCCACCACCCGCCGGGCCACCGCCTCCATCAGCGAGGCGTCGGGGCGTCGGGGCGCGCGCAGGATGGCGCCGCCGGTGCCGTACACGCCGAGCATCGCGGCCTCGACCAGGTCGTCCGCGTCGAGGGGCGGGCTCGACGGGGTGACCTGGTGTCCGAGCAGCTCCAGCACCTTGGCGGCCGTCTCGGTGACCTCGGCGACCTGTGGGTCCACCGCCACGCCGGACCAGGCGGCGGTCGTCAGCGCCACCCGCAGGCGGCCCGGGTCGGCGCCCACCTCCTCGGCGTACGGGCGGGCCGGCGGGGGAGCGAAGTACTTGTCGGCGATCGGCGGCGCGCTCACCGCGTCGAGCAGGTGGGCGGCGTCGCGCACGGTGCGGGCCAGGCCGAACTCGACGATCAGGCCGAAGCCGACCTCGCCGGCGTACGGTCCCGAGGGGGTGCGGCCGCGGCTGGGTTTGAGGCCGACGAGCCCGCAGCAGGCGGCCGGGATGCGGATCGAGCCGCCGCCGTCGTTGCCGTGTGCCAGTGGCACCGCGCCGGCGGCGACGAGTGCGGCCGCGCCGCCGCTCGAGCCTCCCACGCCGCGCGCGAGGTCCCACGGGTTGCGGGTGGCGCCGTGCAGTGCCGACTCGGTGGCGAAGCTGAGTCCCAGCTCGGGCGCGGTGGTCTGGCCGAGCGTGGCGAGCCCGGCGGCGCGGAATCGGGCCATCAGGTCGTGGTCGACCAGTGCGGTGGCGCCGCGGATGCTCCGGCTGCCCAGCGCGAACGGCACCCCGCGCGCGAACGGGCCGCTGTCCTTGACGACGAACGGCACGCCGCCGAACGGGCCGTCCGCCTCGTGCTCCAGCGCGGGCGCGAAGAGCGGGAGGGTGAGCGCGTTGAGCTCGGCGCCGGCGGTCTCCAGGGCCTCGCGTGCCACCTCCTCGACCTCGGCGGCGCTCACCTCGCCGGACCGGATCAGCGCGCGCAGGCCGACCCCGTCGAGCGCGGCGTACTCGCGAAGCTTCACGGCGAGTAGGCCGCGGCGAGCTTGTCCATCGTGGCGTCGAAGCGGGGGTCGACCTTGCGGCGGGCCGGGTCTTCGTCGTACCAGGCGACGATCTCGCGGGCGCCCTGGTGGAAGGGGATCGTGGCCACGAAGCCCGGCACGAGCGAGCGGAGCTTCGCGTTGTCGAACACCATCGAGTGGGCCTTGTCGCCGAGCAGCCCGGCGCCCCACTCGGGGTCGGCCGCGGCGATCGCGTCCGAGGGCACGTGCACGATCCGCGGCTCTGCGCCCGCGGCGGCGCCCAGCGCCAGCGCGATCTGGTCCCAGGTGAGCACGTCGTCCGAGGTGATGTGCACGGCCTCGCCGATCGCGCGCGGGTGGCCGAGCAGCGGCACGAAGCCGCGCGCGAAGTCGCGCGTGTGTGTGAGTGTCCACAGTGAGGTGCCGTCGCCGTGCACGACGACGGGCTTGCCCTGCCGCATCCGTTCCACGACGGTCCAGCCGCCGTCGAACGGGACGAGAGTGCGGTCGTACGTGTGCGAGGGGCGCACGATCGTGGCCGGGAAGCCGCTGTCCCGGTACGCCGCGACGAGCAGGTCCTCACAGGCGATCTTGTCGCGGGAGTAGCGCCAGAACGGGTTGCGCAGCGGCGTCGACTCCACCACCGGCACGCGGGCCGGCGGGGTCTGGTAGGCCGAGGCCGAGCTGATGAAGACGTACTGCCGGGTGCGGCCGGCGAACACGTCGAGGTCGGCCTGGACGTGCGCGGGCGTGAACGCCACCCAGTTGACCACCGCGTCGAACTCGAGGTCGCCCAGCGCGGCGGCCACCGACTCGGGGTCGCGCACGTCCGCGCGGAGCACGGTGGCCTCCGGCGGCAGCGGCCGGTGGGTGGTGGTGCCGCGATTCAGGACGTACAGGTCGATGCCGCTCGCCACGGCGAGGCGGGAGGAGGCGGAGCTGATGATGCCGCTGCCGCCGACGAAGAGCACCCGGAGATCACCCACGCCGCCACCTTAACGCCGATCCCCACCGGGAGTGCGAGGAAATATCATGTCCCGGATCTTGATCGCGAACCGTCCACTGTAGAGAGGAACCCCGATGGGTGTCACCCGCAAGGATGCGTTGCGAATTCTCGCCGGCACGGGGGTGGCCGCGGCCGCCGGTGCGCTGGCCCCTGGCGCCGCCGCCTCGGCCAGCGGGGTCATCCGCCGCGACGTGTGCGTGATCGGCGGCGGGGCCACCGGCACGTACGCCGCGGTGCGCCTGCGCGACCTCGGCCACAGCGTCGCGGTGGTGGAGCGGGCCGGGCGGCTGGGCGGGCACACCGAGACGTTCCACGACCCGGTGACGGGCGGCACCACCGACGTCGGTGTGCTCATCTACCACGACATGCCGCTGGTGAGGGACTTCTTCGGCCGCTTCGACGTGCCGCTGGTGCGGTACACCGGCCAGGGCGGCACGACCAACCACTACGTCGACTTCCGCACCGGGCTGGTGGTGCCCGGGTACACGCCGCCGGCGCCCGCCGCGTTGCCCGCGTACATCGCGCTGCTCCAGCGGTACCCGTACCTCGACCAGGGCTTCGAGCTGCCCGACCCGGTGCCGGCCGACCTGCTGCTGCCGTTCGGCGAGTTCGCGGTGCGGCACGGGCTCGAGTCGATCCTGCCGCTGATCTTCGGGTACGCGCAGGGCCTCGGCGACATCCTCCGGATCCCGGCCATCTACGTGCTGAAGAACGTCGGCCTCAGCGTGCTGAACAGCGTGCTCACCGGCTCGCTCCTGATCACCGAACGGCGGAACAACAGCGAGCTCTACGAGAAAGCCACCGCGTTTCTCGGCGCGGACGCGTTGCTCGGCGCCCACGTGACCAGGGTGCACCGCGGCCCGCAGGGCATCCAGGTGCTGGTGGCCACCCCGCACGGGCCGCGCGTGATCCACTGCCGCAGGCTGCTCGTCACCGCGCCGCCGCTGCTGTCCACTTTCGACGGTTTCGACCTCGACGGGACCGAGCGGGCGGTCTTCGGCCGCTTCCGCCACCACCGGTACTGGACGGCCGTGGCCCGCCTCACCGGTATGCCCGCCGGCGTCTCGCTCGTCAACGTCGGCGCGGACACCCCGTACCACCTGGCGCCGCTGCCCGGGCTCTACGGCCTCACCGTCACCGGCGTGCCCAACCTGTGGGGCGTCAAGTACGGCAGCACCGGCCCGCTGAGCGACGGCGCGGTGCGGGCGGCCATCGTCGCCGACATCCGGCGGCTGCGCACGGCGGGCTCGTACCCGGTGGAGCTCGACGGCTTGGAGATCTTCAAAGCGCACGTCCCGTTCGAGATGGTGGTGCGGCCCGGCGACATCGCGGGCGGTTTCTACCGACGGCTGTACGGGTTGCAAGGCCGAAACGGCACCTTCTACACCGGAGCCGCGTTCCACACGCACGACTCGTCGCTGTTGTGGCGCTTTACCGAGGAACTGCTGGCGTCTCACTTCCTTTCTTAGTAAAGTTTCCTTTTAGTTGTGATGCGGCCTGCCCTCTTGGAGCGTTTATGAAAATGCGCAAGCTCGGCCCGATGCTCATCGCCACCGTCCTGACCACCACCGGCCTCGTCGCGGTCACGCCGACCAGCGCGTTGGCCGCACCCACCGACTGCACGATCTCGTTCGGTCCCAACCGCACCGTGCAGAGCTACTGCGCGAGCGGCACCGGCGAGCACCGCATCCGCATGGTGCTGCGCCACTTCCTGCCCGAGGTAGGCCGCATCCCGGTCGAGGGCAACTGGGCGCCGGTGGGCGGCATCTCGATCACCGGCTACCCGCCGCACACCATCGAGAACGTCTGGGTCGAGACGCGCGGCTGACCCCTCCCAGGTGGACACCGGCCCGCTCAACGTCGAGCGGGCCGGTGTTTGCGTGTGCCCAGCACACTGACAAACCTGATGGAAGACCTCGCCTGGGTCGGGCAGCTCAAGCTGGCGCTGCTCGGCGTCGCCCCGCTCGGATACCTGGTCATGCTCGGTTGGTTCGTCGCCGGCCGGCCGTGGCTGCCTCGCCCGTCCGCCGCGACACCGGAGCTCGGACCGGAGCCGCCCGCCCTCGTCGCGATGATGTACAACCGCTGGCGGGTCGGCGACACCGCCATCGTGGCGACGCTGCTCGACCTCGCGGCGCGCCGCTTCGTGGAGCTGGACCAGGTGGGCGGCGAGACGGTCTTCCGGCCGCGCGACGCCGCATCCGGGCAGCTGACCACATCGGAGCGTGCGGTGCTGAGCTGGTTCACCTCCCGCACCGTGGCCAACCGGGGCGTCGGGATGGCCGCGCTGCGGCCGGCGAACGCCGCCGAGGCGAGGGCTTTCCGCCGCCGGTACGCCCGGATGGTCCGCGCGGAAGCCGAGGAGCGTGGCCTGTCGACCCGCAAGCCCCGCGAGATGGTGGAGTTTTCCCTCTTCCTCTTCGCGATGGTCTCGGCCGCCACGATCGTGCTGCCCGGCACCTATCTGCTGCTGCCCGACTGGCGGTGGTGGCTCGTCGCGCCGATCGCGTTCTTCGCGCTGTTCATCCTGCTGATCGTGCCGACGGGCGCGCCGATCGCCCTGCGCGACTGGAGCACCCCGGACGGGCGCGGCTCACTGTCGCGCTGGCTCGGCGTCAAGGCCTACCTCGACGCCACGCCGCAGCTCCAGGCGCTGCCGCCGGCCGCCGTCACCCTCTGGGGCAGATACCTCGCCTACGCCGCCGCGCTGGGCAGCGCACCCGTCGCGACCCGCACGCTCGCCGCGATCTGGACCGGCCAAGCGGCGCCGGCCGCGCACGCCGCCGCGGCGGCGGCCCTCGACAGCCCACCCATCCCGCCGCCCGAGCGGCACCCGGACCTCCGCCTGGGCGGCATCGCCGTCTTCGGCGGCGAGGTGGTCACCCCCGCGGGCACGCTGCGCCGGTCGCAGGCGCGCTGGAACGTGAGCCACACCGGCGCCGTCCGCCCCCGCCTGGACTCGGCGATGATCGTCCTGGTGCTGGCCTTCATGTGCATGTTTCCGCTCAACCTGCTGTACCTGCTGTTCGCGCTCGAACGCCGTTACGCCGGCACGGTGGAGGTCACCGTGGCCGGGCCGTCGTTCGGCTACACGACGCGCATCCCGTTCGACGGCGACGAGCAGTACACCGCCCTCAGGCGCGAGCTGGGTCGGGCGGACGACCTACTCGGCACGAAGCTCGCCCCACAAGTCAAGGAGCTGGGATCGCCTCCGTCGTAGTTCTCTACGCGGCCCCACCTGCGCCATCCTGACGCAGCGTCACCAGCTCATGGGTCGAGACTTCGTCGACCACCGCCTGGCGCGACCTCAATCCCCCGCCGGTTGCGCGTAGGGGGTGAGCGCGACCAACGGCGGACGGGTGAGGCCGCGGGAGCAGCGGTCTGGACCACGACGGACGTCGCGGTAGCTCAAATCTCTGTTCAAATAAGGGAAAGGCGACAAAGCGTCTAAAGGCGGCTCGCACGACGGACGCTGCGGTAGCCCTCCTGATCCTTGCTAGGTGGGCTGGCGGTCGACAGCAGTGATGACGCCGGTCAGGCGGTCGTAGCGGTACACCGTCGCCTGCCACGTCTCGGCCAGGACGGTCGTCACCAGCGCCCCCTGGTGTACGTCGTCGTAGCTGGTCAGCCAGCGCCACCGCTGGCCGTCGCGGAGTATGCGCACCGACCGGTCGAACCGGCCGCCGTCCGCGGTGATCGAGTAGCGCGGGCCGGCCGGCGGGTCGATGTCGAGGCCGCCGTCGGCACGGATGGTCAGTGTGACGATCAGGTTGCCCTGGGCGTCGTGGATCCGCGCCGGGTCGCCGACGTAGAACTTGCTGCGCCCCTGGCCCTGGATGTCCATGCCGTTGTAGAACGTGCGCCCCTGCGCGTCCATCCACAGGTGTGGCACGTGCGCCTTGGGTGCCCCGAACGTCAGCCCCGGGTAGTACGACAGGTGCCAGTGCGGCGGGTTGTCGAGGTGCAGCAGGTTGTTGGTCTCGAAGCCCATCAGCGCGAAGAAGTGCCCGCGCCGGCGCGCCTCGGCGGCCAGCCCCGAGTCCCGCAGGATCGCCTCGGTCGCCACCAGGTAGTTGATCGCGGCTTTCGCCTCTCCGGCGGGCCAGGGCACGCCGGCCCAGTAGCCGGCGGCGCGGTCCGGGTCGTTGTGCTCGATGCGCCAGTACACGCCGCTGGACGTGGCGCCGCTCGGGTAGCTGAACACCTGGAGCGTGGGTTGCGCGGCGTTCGCCGAGGCGGCGGTCACCGGCAGCGTGAACGTGACCCGCTCCGGGTCGGCCGGGTCCTGGGTGAGCGCGAGCCGGGTGTCGCCGGTGACGACGGCCGCCACGCGCTCGCCGGGCCACCGCACCGCGACCTCGATGCCCGTGCTGCGCGGCCCGCTCACGAACGTGTAGTACTCGGCGCGGCTGGCCACCTGGTAGTTCGTGCCGGCCACCGGCGTGTACCCGGATGGCAGCGTGATCTCGGGGGCGGCCGGCTCGCCGGGCGCGGCCCGGACCACCCGGAAGGAGGCGTAGGCGGTGGGTTCGGCGGCCACGGCCGGCTGGGCCGGGGCCAGGAGCAACGCGACGAGAAATAGGGCACGCACGGAGCGTGACGTTAAGGTCGCTCGATGAATCCCGGCTCAACACACGCCGACGTCCACCGTGAACAACGGTGGACGTCGGCGGGCCGCCGCTCAGGCGCGGGTGCGCGCCACCTGGGCGGTGACCGCCGCGGCCCAGGTCCAGATCACGATGCCGCCGGCCAGCATCCAGCGGTAGTCGTCGGTGGCGAAGGTGACGCTGGTCAGGCCGAGGTCCGCGACGACGGCGGCGACCGAGTACGCCACCCAGCCGCGCCGGCCCTCGGCGGCGAACCGGCGGGCGAACACGAACGCGGCGGCGACGAGCGCGACCGCGGCCACGGCCGGTGCGATGCCGTGCAGGATGCCGTGCCAGCTCAGCTGCTCGGGCGCGCCGTCGGGGGTGCCGACCGGAAAGCCGTACGCCGGGTCGGCGCTGAAGACGCCGCCCCAGACCAGGCCCACGCCGTACGTGCCGATCAGGATCGGGCCCCACGTGCCGGCCCGGCCGCCGCGCAGCACGCGCCGGAGGCCGAACGCGGAGGCGAAGGCCAGCACGCCGCAGGCGACGAAGTTCGTGGTCTGGATCCAGCCCAGGTCGCCGAGGGCGAGCAGGCTGAGCGGGTGCCGTCTGGGGTCGAAGCCGTCGCGGGTGAACGCCTGCGCGAGCACGCTGACGACGAAGATGGGCCCGGCCAGCACACCGGCGGTGAGCAGGGCGGTCGTGCGGCTGGGGCGGGCCACGGCGGTGGGGGTGGCGGCGATCTGAGCCATCGTTCGTTCCCTTCAGGAGGTCGGATGCAGGCTCAGACGGGTGGCGCGGGCCGGACTCATCGCCCGGCGGACGTCGATTTTGGAGAAGCCGCTTGTCAGAGGTCTCGGGTAGGTTGTGGGGCATCTAGGGCCGATGGGGGGTTCACCATGGGTGAGGCCACGAGCGTGGTGGGCGTGGAGTTGCGCCTGGACGAATACCGCACTGAGCTCAATGGCTACTGCTACCGGATGCTCGGCTCGGCCTTCGAGGCCGAAGACGCGGTGCAGGAGACGATGGTGCGCGCCTGGAAGGCGTACGACCGGTTCGAGGGGCGTTCGGCGCTCCGCTCCTGGTTGTACCGGATCGCGACGAATGTCTGCATGGACATGCTCGGCAGCGCCCAGCGCCGGGCCCGGCCGATGGAGCTCGGCCCGGCGTGGAAGGCGCGCGAGGTCACCGAGGTGGTGCCGCTGCCCGAGCAGGTGTGGGTGGGGCCGGTGCCGGACAGCCGCGTGGTGCCCGACCGCAGCGACCCGGCTGACGTGGCGGTGGCCCGCGACTCGATCCGGCTGGCGTTCGTCGCCGCCCTCCAGCACCTGCCGCCCAAGCAGCGCGCGGTGCTGATCCTGCGCGAGGTGCTGGCCTGGTCGGCTCAGGAGACCGCCGAGCTGCTCGGCCTCACCGTCGCCTCGGTCAATAGCGCGCTCCAGCGGGCCCGGGCCACGATCTCCTCGGTCGACCTGACCGGCGACCGGCTCGAGCCGCTCGACAAGGAGCAGAGCGACCTGCTCGCCCGCTACGTGAAGGCCTTCGAGGCGTATGACATGGCCTCGCTCGCCTCGCTTTTGCACGAAGACGCCACGCTCTCGATGCCGCCGCTCAAGTTCTGGTTCCGCGGCCACGAGGACATCCGCGACTTCATGGTCGGCCCCGGTGCGCCGTGCGCGGGTTCGCGGCTCGTCCCCACGGTGGCCAACGGGCTGCCCGCCTTCGGTCAGTACCGGCCGAGCGGCCCCAACGGCCGTCACGAGCCGTGGGCGCTGATCGTCCTGGAGATCTCAGGAGGCAAGATCGCGGGGATCAACTCGTTCCTCGACGTCGAGGCGGTCTTCCCGCTCTTCGGGCTCCCCAGCCGGCTCGACGACTTCAGCTGAGCCCACCAGCGGCAGCGCGTCGCTCAGGCCGGTGAGCAGGAGCAGGTCGCGCAGCCGCGGGTGCGCGCCGTAGAGGCGGATGCCGCACCCGAGCCGCCGCGCCATCAGCTGTAGGCGGGCGAGTACGTCGATCGTGTGCGCGTCCGGGCTGGTGATCGCCCGGACGTCGCAGATCACGACGTCCGCGGGAGAGTCCCGCACGATCGCGGCGAGGTGCTCGGACAGCACCGGTACGTCCGCGCGGCGGGCCGACGGGCCCACCACAAACACGGGCGCGCTCATGCCGACCTCCACTCGCCGGGTTGCGGGTACACGGAATGAGACCACCCGGCGAGCGGAAAGTCATCGCGCTGCGTGCGATTAGTTCGAGCGGCTCCAGGCGTCTGAACCCTCGACAAGAGCGATCACGATCAAGGGGGAACGCCATGAACCCGCAGGCCCTTCGGCAGCGGTTCGCCGGTCAGGTGCACCTGCCTGGCGAGCCCGGATACGACGAGAACCGCCGCTCCCTGAACCCCACCGTCGACGCCCACCCGGTCGCCGTCGTCGAGGCCGCGAGCGCCGCCGACGTGCGCACCGCGGTCGTCACGGCCCGCGCCCTCGACGTGCCGTTCTCGGTGCAGGCGACCGGCCACGGCACCCACACCGCCAACGACGGCGGGATCCTGCTCCGCACCTCCGGCCTGGCCACCGCGCTGGTCGACCCGGACCGGCGGATCGCCCGGGTCGGCGCCGGCACCCGGTGGGGCGCGGTGCTCGCCGCGGCCGCGCCGTTCGGCCTCGCCCCGCTCTCCGGCTCGTCGCCCGACGTGGGCGTCACCGGGTACACGCTCGGCGGCGGCGTGGGCTGGCTCGGCCGCCGGTACGGCTTCGCGGCCGACAGCGTGGTCCGCGCCGAGGTCGTGACCGCGGACGGCCGCGTGGTGACCGCCAGCGCCGACCGCAACGCCGACCTCTTCTGGGCGTTGCGCGGCGGCGGTGGCAACTTCGGCGTGGTGACCGCGCTGGAGTTCCGCCTTTACCCGGTCGCCGAGGTGTTCGCCGGCGCCGCGTACTTCGCCGCCGACAACGCCGCCGAGACCCTCGCCTGGTACCGCGACTGGGCCGCCACCGCGCCCGACGAGCTGAGCACCGCCGCGCTGCTGCGCCGCATGCCGGACTCGCCCGAGGTGCCCGAGGCGGTCCGCGGCCGGCGGGTGGTCATGATCAAGGCGATGTACGCGGGCGGCGCCGACCAGGCCCGGTGCCTGCTGCGTCCACTGTGGAACGCGGCCGGCCCGGTGCTGCACGACGACATGCGCTCGATGCGCTACGCCGACGCGGCGATGGGCGGCACCCCGGCCCGCTACCTCGACCTGTTCCCGTCGCTGCCGGACCCGGTGCTCCGCGTGCTGGCCGGCGCGCACGAAGACGGCCTCGCGTCCACCGTGGAGATCCGCCACTGGGGTGGCGCGATGGCGGCCCCCGGCACCGACGCCGGCCCGGTCGGGCACCGCGACATGCCGTTCTCGGTGATCGTCGACGCCTCGGTGCCGGCGCTCAACGCGGCCCTGCGCCCGTACGGCAGCGGCGGCTCGTTCCTCAACTTCCTCGCCGACCCGGGGCGCACCGCGAGCGCGTACACCGCGGAGAACCTGCGCCGCCTGCGGGGTGTGAAGGCCGCCTACGACCCGGACAACGTGTTCCGGGCGGGCCACAACATCACCCCTGACGTTCATCCGGCGTCCCGTTTGGCGGCACGCTGACCGCCGTACCGTTGCGGTCGTGGACGAGACCGCGACCGCGCCTCCACGGCCGGCCACCGGGGTGTGGCTGGCCGTGGAGTTCCTGGCCCTGTTCTTCGGCGTCGTGGGCGTGTACACGCTGGCCGGCAGCCCCGGCAGCCCGATCCCGTTTCTGGTGGTCGGTGCGATCGCCGCGTACGTCTACCTGCGCCGCCAGCGGGGTTTCGAGCGGCGCGACCTGACCCGGGCTGCCGCCGTGCCCGCGGCGCTGCCCGCGATCCTGGCCGGGTGGGCGGTGGCGGCCGTCGTGGGCGTGGTGGTGCTGGCGCTGGCCCAGCCGGAGCAGCTCTTCGAACTGCCCCGCGAGGAGCCGCTGATCTGGGCGATCGTGGTGGTCTTCTACCCGCTGCTCTCGGTGTACCCGCAGGAGCTGATCTACCGCGCGTTCCTCCTGCACCGGTACGCGCCGCTCCTCGGCACCGGCGCCGGGGCGGCCGCCGCGAGCGCCGCCGCGTTCGGCTTCGCCCACGTGATCTTCGGAAACGTGCTGTCGGTGGTGCTCACGCTCGCCGGCGGCTGGATCTTCGCCCGGCGGTACCAGAAGACCCGCTCGCTGCTGACGGTCTCGGTCGAGCACGCCCTCTACGGCGTCCTGGCCTTCACGATCGGATTCGGCGACCTCTTCTACCACGGCGCGGCGTGATCAATAGCCGCCGGCGCGCGGAGCGTGCAGCGCCGCGACCGTAGGCACCGGCGCGTCGATCGAACGCATGGCGCCGGCCCACCGCTCGAACGCCCGCTGCGCCTCGCCGTGCCGCCCCGCCACCCGCAACACCTCGACCAGCGCCCGGTGCGCCGGCTCGTCGTAGGCGTCGGTGACCAGCAGCCGCACCAGCGTGGTCGCCGCCTGGTCGAGGTCGCCCGCCCGCCGGCACAGCTCGGCCAGCTCGCGCAGTGCGCGCAGCCACACCGCGCGCGCCTCTTCGCGCAGCCCGTCGGCCCACTCCTCGTACGGCTCGTCGTCGAACGCGTCGCCCCGGTACGCCGCGTCGACCTCGGCGAGGATCTCCCGGGCCCGTTCGGGGTGGCCTTCGCGGGCCAGGCGCAGCCCGTGCGCGGCGTCGCGGAGCAGGTCTTCCACGTCCAGCGCCACCCGGCCGATGTCGAAGCAGACCCCGGCGGGATCCGCGCGCAGGTAGTGGTCCGCCGGCCGCTGCCGGCTCGGGTCCAGCACATTCCGGACCGCCGACAGGAGTACCGACAGCCGGTGCGCCGTCCGGGACGGCTCGTCGTCGGGCCACAGCAGCTCGCACAGCTCGCCGCGCGGCACCGGCCGTCCACGGCGGGCGATGAGGATCTTCAGCAGCGTGCGCGCCTGCCGGGAACGCCACGCCGGCAGCGGCACGGCCTGCCCGCCGACTACCACGTCGAAGCGCCCCAGCACGCGGACCCGCACCGGCGCCGCCTCCACCGGCGGCAGCGACGCACCCTCCACGGCCGGCACACCGAGGGCCACGAGGCGCCGCGTCGCCTCCCGCGCCGCCCACCGCTGCGGGCCGTCCGCCCCGGGCAGCCTTCCGAGGAGTACCCGCACGCGGTCGGCCGCCGGCTCCGCGCCCGCACGGCACCAGATCGCCTCCGCCTCGGCGAGCGCCGCGCGAGCGAGGCTCGCCTCACCTGTGACGGCGGCGGCGAGCTCGAGCGCCTCGGCGAGTACGTCGGCCTGGCGGCAGGCGCGGGCCGTCGCGACGGCTTGCTCCGCACACGCCTGTGCGCGTACCGGTTCGCCTGCCGCGAGGGCCACCCAGCCGCGTGCCATGTGCGCCTGCGCGGCGAAGCAAAGCGCGCCGCTCTCGGCGGCGTCCGCGGCCGCCGTGGCCGCGGCGACGGCGGCGTCCGGCTCGCCGCTCTCCACCAGCAGCCGGGCCAGCCCGACCAGCGCCGGTACCAGGATCTGGAGCTCCGCGTGCGCCCGCGCCAGCTCCGCGGCCTCCTCGAACGCGATCCGCGCCTGCTGCCGCCGCCCGAGGATCCGGTTGACCTCGCCGATGCCGTACACGCCCGGTGCGGTGCGGCTCAACCCCGCCCGGTGCGAGACCTGGATGGACCGTTCGAAGTGGAGGGTTGCCTCGTCGTAGCGGCCCAGCCGGGTCAGCGCCTCACCCGCGTTGTGCAGGGCGGTCACCAGCACCCCCGGCGGGCCGCCGACCTCGGCCGCCCGCACGGCGCGCGCGGCGACCCGCAACGCCTGCGGGTAGCGCGCGTCGCGGAGCAGGCAGTCCGCCTGGTTGGCCAGGATCCGCGCCTGCCGCACCAGGTCGCCCGCCCGCTCGGCCGCGGCCAACGCGCGCGCGAGGTGTTCGTCCCGCCGCACCCCCACGGCGATGTGCGCCGCGGCCAGGTGTGCGGCCGCCCAGCCCTGGTCGTCGCCCGCGACGGCGGCCGCGGCGAGCGCCTCGGCGGCGGCCGCACAGGCCCGCTCGGTCTCACCGAGCACGACGAGCACCGTGGCCCGGGAGGCCAGCACCTGTACGCCGTCGCGGTCGGTGGCGCTGTCGCTCCGGTCCAGCAGGTCGAGTGCGCCGCGGTAGTCGCCGCGCATGTAGTGCAGCATCGCCGCCCGCCAGGCCAGCGCGGCCGGCCACCGCCCGGTCCGCTCGGCCTCCGCGAGCAGCGGCGCGAACGCCGTCGCCGCGCCCGCCACGTCGCCGGCCATCCGCAGCGCGTCGGCCCGCACCAGGCGCAGCGGCGCGGTGCGCGCGCCCGCCGGGAGCGACTCCACCAGCCGGGCCACCTCGACCGCCCCGCCGGCCGCCAGCATCTCGTCGCCGTGCGCCGCCAGCAGCGCCGCCGCCCGCGAGGCCGCGCCGGCCGCCGCGAGGGTACGGGCCGCCGCCAGCGGGTAGCCGTTGTCCGCGTACCACTCGGCGGCCGCGATCCGGGTGTCCGCGGACCGCGTTGCCCGGCCCGCGCGGCGGGTCAGCACCGCCCGGAGCATCGGGACCAGCCGCAGCGTTCCCGGCCGGCGGACGGGGGCGGCCACCATCAGGCCGGTCGCGGCCAACCAGCGCAGCGCCTCCACCGTCCCATCCGGACTGTCACCGGTGGACGGTGTGAGCGTCGTGCAGAGGGCCTTCGAGACGGGGTCCAGGTCGGTGACCGCCTCCAGCAGCCGCGCCGCCGGGGCGGGCAGGTCGGCGAGCACCTGGTCGCGCACCCAGCACGCGCCCGCCGTGCCCGGCTCGGCGAGCGCGGCCAGCAGGTCTCGCCGGCCCACGCCCTGCCGGTCCAGGGCCGCGCCGGCCAGCTGCACCAGCGCGGGCCAGCCGGCGGTCAGCTCGTACGTCAGGTAGGCCAGATCGGTGTCGCCCACGCCGTGCTCGTCGCGGAGCGTACGGATCACCTGGTCGGGGGTGAGCGCGAGGTCGGCGGGGCCGCGGGTGACGGGCGGTGCGGGCAGCCCGGCCAGCACGGCCAGCGCATCCGGGTGGAGCGGGCGGCGCGCCGCCAGGGACAGGCGTACGTCGTGCAGGCCTGCCGCCCAGTGGGCCAGCCGCACCTGGTCCGCGTCGCCGAGGCGGCACACGTCGTCGACGCCGGCGTCGAGCGCGAGCGGCGGCTCCGCGAAGGCGGGCACCACCGCGCACGCACTCTCCAGCGCCGTCGTCTTGCCGTATCCGGCGGCGGCGACGAGCAGGAGACAGCGAGAAGGCGCCACGCACACACTATCGGCGTCGACGCGCCGGTCGCCCGTGCTCCAGTCGCGATGCCGACCCGACGTATCTACGGCGTGCGACGGCTCTCGGTTGCTCCCACCCGGCACCGGCGGCGATGATGCGCGGATGACCACCATGGGGGACATCGCCTTGCTGCGCCTCGTCGCGCAGCGGCTCGCCGGTCCGGGCCATGACACCGCGGCGGGCGCCGTACGGTGGCTGACCGCCGCCCAGGCGCAGGACCACGCCGGCGCGGTCACGTCCGTCGCGCTCCGCACCGCCGGGGGCACGCGCGCCGCGGTCGAGGCGGCCTTCGACGCGGGCGAGATCGTCAAGTCGTGGCCGATGCGCGGCACGCTCCACCTCGTCGCGGCCGAAGACCTGCCGTGGATCCTCACCCTCGGGGTGCCGCGGGTGATGGCCAAGGCGGTCGTGCGCCAGGCCGAGCTCGCGCTCGACGACAAGACCCTCGAGTACGCGCGGCAACTCACCCAGGAGGCGTTGGGCGGCGGTCGTTCGATGCGCCGCGACGAGCTCATCGGCGTGTGGGACGAGGCCGGTGTCACCCCGGCCGGGCAGCGCGGCTACCACATCCTGCGGCACTTGGCGATGACCGGCGTGGTGTGCTTCGGCCCGGTACGCGCCGGCGAGCAGCTCGTCGTGCTCGTCGAGGAGTGGATCCCCCAGCCACGCCGGCCCGAGCGGGACGAGGCGCTGGGCGAGCTGGCGCTGCGCTACTTCCGCGGTCACGGTCCGGCCACGGTCAAGGACTACACGCGCTGGGCCGGCCTCACCGCCACCGAGGTCAAGGCCGGCCTGGCGGTCGCGCGGCCCCTACTGGCCACGATCCAGGCAGGCGGCGTCGAGTACCTGATGGACCCGGCCACCCCCGACCTGCTCGCCGCCCACCGCAAGGCGGCCCGCGAGGTGCTGCTGCTGCCCGGCTTCGACGAGTACATGCTGGGCTACGCCGACCGCTCCGCGGCCCTCCCCGCCGAGCACGCCGACCGCATCGTCCCCGGCGGCAACGGCGTCTTCCAGCCCACCGTGGTGAGCGCCGGCCAGGTCGTCGGCACCTGGCGGGCGGCCGGCAAGGCGGGGCGGCGCGAGGTGGCGGCGACCCCGTTCACGGCGTTCACCCGGTCGGTGGCGGCGGCCGTCCCCAAGCGGTACGCGGCCGGCCCGTACCCCCGGTGATATCCTGGCCGGGTGAACGCGTCGACAGCCCAGGTGATGATGCCCCGCTAGCGGGGACACTCCGAGCTGCACGCACGAGGCCCCCGAGACGGGGCCTCTCTTCATGTCCGCGGGGCCCCGCTCCTACCCGCGAGGATCGCTAACGATGACCTACTACGTGACCACCACGATCCCGTACGTCAACGCCAGCCCGCACCTCGGCTTCGCGCTGGAGCTGGTGCAGGCCGACGTGCTCGCGCGGCACCGGAGGCAGCGCGGCGACGCGGTGCGCTTCCTCTCCGGCACCGACGACAACTCGCTCAAGAACGTGCTCGCCGCCGCGGCCGAAGGAGTGTCCACACAGGAGCTCGTCGACCGCAACGCGGGCGCGTTCGAAGCGCTGCGCGGGCCGCTCGGCCTCTCGTTCGACGACTTCATCCGGACCAGCCGCGACCCTCGGCATCGCCCCGGCGTGGAGCGGCTGTGGCGGGCCTGCGCCGAGTCCGGCGACCTCTACCGCAAGCACTACGAAGGCTTGTACTGCGTCGGCTGCGAGCAGTTCTACACGCCGGCGGAGCTGGCCGGTGGGCGCTGTCCCGAGCACGGCACCGAGCCGCAGCGGGTCGCCGAGGAAAACTGGTTCTTCCGCCTCTCCCGCTACCAGGACCGCCTCCTCGACGTGATCCACAGTGGACGGCTGCGGATCGAGCCGGCCGCGCGGCGCAACGAGGTGCTCGCGTTCGTCGCGGCCGGGTTGGAAGACTTCAGCATCTCCCGCTCGCACACCCGCGCGCGGGGCTGGGGCATCCCCGTGCCGGGCGACGAGGGCCAGGTCATCTACGTCTGGTGGGACGCGCTCGGCAACTACGTCACGTCGCTCGACTACGGCACCGGCGGCGCGGCGTACGACCGCTGGTGGGTGCGCGGCGACCGCCGGGTCCACCTGGTCGGCAAGGGAGTGTTGCGCTTCCACGCCGTGTACTGGCCGGCGATGCTGCTGTCGGCCGGTGCGCCGCTGCCCACGGACGTGCTGGTGCACGACTACCTCACCGCCGAGGGCCAGAAGATCAGCAAGTCGTCGGGGGCGGTGGTCGACCCGGTCGCGCTCGTCGACCGCTTCGGCGTGGACGCGGTGCGGTGGTGGCTGCTGCGCGAGGTGCCCCGCGTCGGCGACGCCGACTTCACGGTGGCGCGGCTGACCGCCCGCTACGAACGGGACCTGGCCAACGACCTGGGCAACCTCGTGCACCGAGTGGTCAGCATGGTCCACCGTTACCGGGGCGGGACTCCCCGCCGGTACCAGATGAATGAGGGTGACCCACTGGTGGCCGCGTGGCGCGCGGCGCCCGGGCGGGTGGACGCGGCGCTGGCGGATTTCGATTTTCGCCTGGCGACGGCGGCCGTGTGGCAGGTGGTGGAGGAGGCCAACCGGTACGTGGAGGAGGCCCGCCCGTGGCAGCTCGCGCGGAGCGACGCGGCGGCGCTGGACCAGGCGCTCGGCGTGTTGCTGGCCGCGTGCCAGGCGGTGGGCGAGCTGCTGGCGCCGTTTCTGCCGGAGGCGGCCGCGCGCGTCACGGCCCAGTGCGCCCCGGTCGACGGCCGCCTTCCCGAGCCACGTCCCCTGTTTCCACGGGTTGACGAGCCAGCAGTGCCGCCCGGAGGTTGAGGATGTGAGCGTGACGGACGGCAGCCGCGTGGACCACCACCACCGGTGGATGAGCCGCGCGGTCGACCTGGCCCGCCGCTCGCCGCACTCCGCCGCCGCCTTCGCGGTCGGTGCGGTGATCGTGTCCGACAGCGGGCGGGAGATCGCCTACGGCTACTCCCGGGACGACGATCCCCACGTTCACGCCGAGGAATCCGCCCTGCTCAAGGCCGCCGGCGACCGCCGGCTCACCACGGCGACCCTCTACAGCACGCTGGAACCGTGCACCACGCGGCGTAGCCGGCCGCACGCCACCTGCACCAGTCTGATCATCGCCGCCGGCATCCCCGAGGTGGTGTTCGCCTGGCGCGAGCCGGCCCTCTTCGCCGCGTGCGAGGGCGTGGCGATGCTGATGGCGGCCGGCGTGGCGGTGGTGGAGCTGCCCGAGTTCGCCCATCTGGCGCGGGCGGCCAACGCCCACCTCGGCCTCTGACCGCCCCGCCTCACACCGCTCGGCGGTAGCCGTACGTCTCGTGCCCCTTCGCGAAGCCCAGCGACTCGTACAACCGCCGCGCCGCCACGTTTTCCGCGTTGTGGTTGACGGTCGCGGTCGCCATGCCGGCCTCCGCCATGCGGGCCATGCCGGCCACCATCACCGCGCGGGCCAGCCCCCGGCGCTGAAACGCGGAGTGCGTGCCCACCGGCTCGAAGTGACCGGTCCTATTGCGACTGTCCATCCAGCACACCGTGAACGCCGCGATCCGCCCGTCGTCCGCCACCGCCACGATCTCGCGCGCCGGGTCGTAGCCGGGCTTCGCCATCACCTCGTCGCGGTACTGCCCGCCGGTCCAGTCGTCCGCGAACGACGTGTTGCGCGCCTCGGCAAGCCCGTCCGCGTCGTCGAACGTGGCGGCCCGGATCGTGAACCCTGCCGGCGGCTCCTCCGCCGGCAGCTCACCGAGCGGCCGCTCACGCACGTCGTCCCAGGTGCGAAAGCGCGCGAACCCGAGCCGGGTAAGCAGGTCGATCCGCGCGGTGTCACAGTCGAAGACGTCGGTGCCCACGTACGCCCCGGTGATCAGCCCGCCGGTCGTCGCGGCCGCGACGCGTAACATCTCCTCCTCGGCGGACGAGCCCCGCAACGCCGGCGCGGTGAAGACGTCGAACGCCTCGCCGAACCGCAGGTTGATGCCCAGCCCCACCAGCTCCGGCCCGTCTTCCCACACCTGGACCAGCTCACCGACCGGCCGGCGGCCGCGCAGGTTTTCGTAGACCCGGTGCGGCAGCTCGCCGATGTGGTCGTATCCGCACCGGCCCGCCTCCGCGATCCACCCCGAAAACGTCTCCTGGAGGGCCGGCATGTCGGCGTCACGGTAGGGGCGCATCCGCACGAGAGAAACACTACGTCGCTCCTCAAGCGGATTCGCACGCTCCGGCGGCTGGCTTGGGCTCGCCGAAACCCCGATCTCCGCTGCCTGCCTTCATCGCGAGCCGGTGAAGGCGGGGCGCGGCTTCACTCGAAGAGGGAGTAGTGGCGGTTGGGGTCCGCGCGGTGGCGGGTGCGGATGCGCCGGACGACGACCGCGATGTCGATCGCGGCCACGGCCGCCAGCGCGCTCGCGATGATCGCCAGCACCGGCTGGTCGGCGACGGCGAGCAGCACCGCCAACACCACCATGAACACGAGACCGATCGAGGCGAGCAGGAGCCGCAGGTTGAGGGCGCTGTACGCGTGTCCAACCGTCCCGCGCCGGCCACGCGGCTGTCCGGGTTGTGTGCTCATGTCATTGCGGATACCCCGATTTCGTACACCCCACACTTGATAAATGATTCTGCACGGCCGCTAGCTGGGAATACGTAGAAGATCGGATCGAGGGATTGACAGGGTTAAGGACCTCGCCGAGAATCTTGGGGGACTGCAGCGCCGCGGCCGAAATGCGATTCGAGTTTGGCCTGAGTCGTCAATTTCTCGTCGCCTGAAACCTTCTCCGAAGGGCGGGGACGCCGTGCATAGTGGCTTATTGTGCTTGCCGTATCCTGCACTATTGCCCAAAACAAGAGAGCAGGTCGCGGGCGTGACGCGCGACCTGTCTTACTCCGGGGTAATTGAAACGGTCTTCGATCCCGGTCTATGGGATGAGCAGTGGTCGGACATTGTGCCCGTTGATGACGACGACCCCGAGCACGTCGAACATGACCGTTATTTCCAGGTCACCCGTGCGAAACATAGGCCTGCATTCGCGTTTGTGCGCGGCCTCCTTCAAAGCCATTCCTCGGTACACGAAAACGGCCTGGCCATGGGCCTTTCGATTGTCGACCCGGTGGAGTGGCAGGAACTGTTCGCCGGGCTCGACGCGCTCCTGCGATACGCGGCGGGCGACGGGCTCAAGGAGGGCGTCCCCGTCGTCCTGCGCCCCGCCCCGCGGCACACTCCGGCCGGCTACGACCCGGAGCGGCGCTGGCTGATCGGCCACCAGCTCTTCTTCGCGCTGCTGCAAGGCGTGATCGTCGGTATCAACTGCTACCTCGAGGCGAGCGCGGAGGATCGGGACGGCGAAGCGGCCGCCGACGCGGACGCCGCCGTGCGGGTCGCGGCCGCGTTCATGCGCAGCTCGGCGGCGGCCATCAAGTTCACCTCCGACTTCGGCCCGGTCGACTACGAGGAGCGCATCCGGCCGGCGATGAGCCCGCCCGCCGTGCGCGAGGGCTTCAGTGGGCTTCAGACCCGCGACCACTCCTACCTGGTCGGCCTCTTCGGGCGGCTGCGGGCCACCGCGGCGGCGCACGGGCGGGGCCCGGCGGGTGAGGCGTTCGAGCAGTTCGTCGAGGCGACGGTCACGGCGTACGAGGCGCACAAGTTCATCTGCGCCCGCTTCGGCGGCGACGTGCTGCCCAGCCTGCGGATGGCCGCCGCCTCCCGCGGGCGCAGCACGCAGGCCGGCCTTACCGCGCTCCGCCAGCTCATGCGGGCGCGGCTTTTCGCGCTGACCCCCGAGGGCACCCTGGCGCGAGCCGCGGTCCCGACGTCGACCCTCACCAGCGAGCGGAGTGAATGCTGATGACCACCACCCAGGTCGGGATCGTCGGAGCCGGCCCCGCCGGGATGCTCGCCGCCACCCTGCTGCGCCGGGCCGGCGTCGAGTGCGTGGTGGTCGAGCACCGCGACCGGGCGTACGTGGAGCAGCGCTCCCGCGGCGGCACCGTCGAGCACCGCGTGGTCGACCTGCTGCGCCGCCACGACCTGGCCGGCGGGCTGCTCGGCACCGGCCAGGTGGAAAACAAGATCGAGTTTCGGATGGGCGGCCGGCGCTACCCGCTCCGGTACGACCCGATCGCGCAGGGGCGCAGCCACTACATCTACCCGCAGCAGTTCCTCGTGCGCGACCTTGTCGAGGCCTACCTGGGCGACGGCGGCGACCTGCGCTTCGAGACGCCGGCCCGGGTGATCACCGGCATCGAGGGCGACCACCCGCGGATCGAGGTGGAGAGCCCGGACGGCGGCGCCGAGGTGATCGAGTGCGACGTGGTGGTCGGCGCCGACGGCGAGTACGGCGTGTCCCGTCGCACCGTGCCGCCGGGCGCCCTGCGCAGCTACGAGCACCAGTACGAATACGCGTGGCTGGCCGTGCTCGCCCAGGCCCCGCCCTCCAGCGACTGCGTCATCAACTCCATCCACGAGTCGGGCTCGTGCGTGCACGTGCGGCGTACCCCCGAGGTGAGCCGCTTCTACCTCCAGTGCGCGCGCGACGACACCACGGACGACTGGCCGGAGGAGCGCATCTGGAAGGAGATCCGGCTGCGCCTGGCGCTCGACGAGCCGTGGACCCTCCACGAAGGACCGATCCTCTCCACCGGCATGGTGCGCATGCGCAGCCTGGTCTGTACGCCGATGCGGCACGGCTCGCTCTTCCTGGCCGGCGACGCGGCGCACGTCGTGCCGCCGGTGGGAGGCAAGGGCTTCAACCTCGCGTTGGCCGACGCCGAGGAGCTGGCGCTCGGCCTGGTCGACCGCTTCGTCCGCCACGACCACGAACGGCTCGACGCGTACTCGGCGACGCGGCTCGCCCGCATCTGGCGCGTCCAGGAGTTCGTGCACTGGATGATGGACCTGGTCAACACGCCCGGCTTGGGCACGCCGACCGCGCCGTTTCTGCACCAGGTGCAGATGGCCCGGCTGGAGCGGATCATCGCCTCCCCGTCGTACGGCGCGGCCTTCCTGGAGGACTACATCGGCTACTGGTGAAAGCTCACGCCGTGCGTAGCACGTTGGTGGCCCGCCACTCGTCGCCGGTCGCCAGCGTGACCTCGTCGCCCGCCGAGACCGCCCACGGTGTCGCGAGTGGACTGTACGCCTCGGTGGTCCACACCGACTGACCGCCGCAGAGCAGCTCCTGTGTCCAGATGACGCCGCTCAGCCGCCCGGGCGTGGCGATCGTCAGCCGCACCTCGGGCGGAAAGCCGGTGAACGCCGGCCCGGTGTAGTCGAACGTGGCGAAGTCGTGGCTCGCCGTCAGCACCCGCACGTCTTCGCGGGGAAAGCGGAGCGAGCCCATCGTCGTGGGGGAGCGCCACTGTGGACGCACCGCGCTCTCCGGCCGGCTGGCCGACCGCGCGACGCCCCGCTTGGCCGCGTCGACCAGCGGCTGGAAGTCGAGCCCGTACGCACCGCGCAGCATGCCGGCCGCGTCGTCGAGGTCGGCGAGCTCGGTGGGGAGGTCCCAGTCGAGGCGGTCGCAGCCCACCGCCCGGTAGCGCACGGCCTCCGGCAGCACCACGCAGTCGTCGGCGCAGAAGCGGTCGCGCACCTCGTGGACCATCCGGGCGCGTTCCTCGTCGACCAGCGGGTTGTTGACGTGGATGAACGCGAGCAGCAGGTCGAAGCGGCGCCCCAGGTCGACGCCGGACAGGTGGAGCTGGGAGAGGTCGCCCTGGACCACCGTCATCCGGTCGGCCAACCCGTTGTGCGCGGCCAGCGTGCGCGCCATCTCCACGTGGTGGCGGTCGACCGCGACGGCCTCACCGGCGCCCGCGGCCAGCGCCACAAAGGAGAGCAGCCCGCTGCCCGTGCCGGCGTCGAGCACCCGCGCACCCGGCCGCACCGCGGCGGCCACCGCCCGCTGCACGGCGTGGCCGCGGTCGAGGCTGAGCAGCAGTCGCATGTGGAGGTCGACGGTGAACGGGATGTCGGACACTGGATCCTCCATAGTGGATAATCAGGCACCTCGATCAATGCTACCGTTGGGCCGGTGCGCGTGCTCTTCGCGGTGTCCCCAGGGATCGGCCACCTCTTCCCGACCGTGCCGCTGGCCTGGGCGCTCCGCGCGGCCGGCCACGAGGTGCTGGTGGCCACGGCGGCCGAGAGCGTCGAGGCGGCGGTCCACGCCGGGCTGCCGGCCGTCGAGACGGCCCCGGCCAGCGCGATCGCCGCCATCTTCGGCACCGCCACCGGCCCGCCCGACGAGCGCGCCCGGCGGATGAGCGAGCGCGGCAAGCGGATCGCCGAGGCCGGCCACGAGGTGCACGAGCTGCTGCTGCGCACGTTCGGCCAGATCTCGGCGGTCACCGCGGCGGCCACCGCCGAGGTGGCCCGGCGCTGGCGGCCCGACCTCGTGGTGCACTCCCGGCTTCAGGGCGCGGGCCTGGCGGCGGCGAGCGCGCTGGGCGTGCCCGCCGTCGAGCACGGCTTCAACCTCCAGAGCGAAGACGACCTGGCCGCCCGCTTCCTGCCCCACCTGGCGGAGGCCTACGAGCGGGCCGGCGCCCCACCGGCCCTGCCACGACGCCGGGTGGTCATCCACGTGGCCCCGCCGGAGATGATGCTGGGCCCGAGCGACGCCGCCCTGTCGATGCGTTACGTGCCGTACAACGCGGGCGGCGAGCTGCCGGAGTGGCTGTGGCGGCCACCGGAGCGTCCGCGCGTGCTCATCACGATGGGCACGGTCGTGCCGCGCCTACAGGGCGTGGGCGGCCTGGCCCGGATGCTCGCCGCCGCCCGCGACGTCGACGCCGACTTCGTGCTCGCGCTGGGCGGCGACGCCGACCTGGCCCCGCTCGGGCCCCTCCCGCCCAACGTGCGCCCGGTCGGCTGGGTGCCGCTGCACCACCTGCTGGACGGCAGCGCGGCGGTGGCTCACCATGGCGGCTCCGGCACGACCATGGCCGCCCTGGCCGCCGCCGTGCCGCAGCTGATCCTGCCGCACGGCGCCGACCAGTTCATCAACGCGACCGCGGTCGCCGGCCTGGGCGTCGGCGCCTGGTGCCCGCCGGCCGATGTGGACGCCGCCACGGTGTCGAAGCTCCTGACCGACACCGCTGTCACGGCGGCCGCGCGGGCGGCGGCCACGCGGATGGCCGAGCTCCCCGCCCCCGCCGACCTTGCCGCTCAGCTGACCGACCTGATCTAGAAAGCCTTCGGGGTCAGGGTGACGCAGCCGAGATCCCCGACCCGCGCTGCCAAATCCGCGGTGCAAGCCCGCGGGGCGGAACGGGTGCCCGCGGTCGGATCTAGCTTTCGCGGTCTGTCCCGTCCGCTGTTTGGGACGCGAGCAGATCGTGGTACGGATTGGCCCCTATAGGGGCCACTAAATACCAAGATCTGGTGGCGTAGAGTAACCAGCGCGGCTCCGAAGCCTCACGCTCTCTCCGCGGGGGTGCGAGACGCCTAGCGGAGAACCGCCTCCACCTCCACTTCCACGAGCCAGCCCGGGACCGGCAGGCTGGCTACCTCGATGGTCGTGCGCGACGGTCTGGCGCGGTTTGCCACCTGGGGCGGGGCGGGCGGCGCGCTGCCCAGCGGCACCGGCACCACCGCTCCGCTGACCAGGTCGACGTTGGCGAAGAACTGGCGGTACGCGCGGTTCCACCCCGCGTAGTCCGCGGTCGCCGCGCCGGGCGGGTTGTCGAGGAAGACGCGCATCGAGATGACGTCGGCGTAGCGGAGCTTGACCGCGGCCAGGTTTTCCCCGATGCGGGCCAACGCGTTCCAGCTCTGCGCCTCGGTCAGCGTGACGCCCGCGGGCAGGGCGGCGCCGGGAAACTGGGCCGGGTCGACGTACGCCTCCGGCGTGCCCGCCGGCGCGCTCGTGTTGCGGGCCGCCGGACCGGTGCCGCTGCTGCGGTACAGCGCCACCAGGCCGCCGACGCTCACCCCGTTCGCGATGAGGGGGTTGCTTTGGCCGGCGGGCAGGTTGGGTTTGACCTCGGTCGGGCGCAGCCGCGAGTGCGCGGCGGCGGGTGTCGCCATCGTGGCCGAGACCGCGGCGGTCGGCAGGGCCAGGGCGAGGAGCCGGCGGGACAGGCGCATGGTAAGCCTCCTAACTGGACAGCACGCGGGCGTGCAGATCGGTGACGACCTTGCGGGCGGACTCGAACGCGCCTGCCTGCCAGGCGATGTAATAGCTGAGGTGGTCGCCGGCGAAGTAGACCCTGCCGTCCGGCTCCAGCAACCGTCCATAGTGGCCACTGGTGCGGGACGGCCAGGAGACCCAACCGCCCTCGCTGTACCGGGTGCGCTGCCACGCCACCGAAAACGCCGCCTCCAGCTCGGTGCGGTACTTCTCGCCGTGGATTTTCACGCCCTGCTCGACGGCCCGCGCCTGCCGCTCGGCCGGTGTGAGCGAGGCGTAGAGGTCCGCGTTGGCGCCGAAGTTGTAGTAGCCGACGACGATGCCCTTCGCCCCGTGGTAGCCGTACGAGGGGTACCAGATGGTGGAGAGGTCGAGGTTGGTGTTGGTGATGCCGGAGTAGATCTTGTCGTCCTCCTCCCACCACCGCCGCCCGTACTGGAGACCGATCTTCCCGGTGCTCACCGGCTGCGCGTAGGCGAGCGCCTCCTTGACCGCCGGGGTGAGGTTGGAGGGGATCTTCGTGAGCACCTGCGGCGGGATCGTGCAGACGCAGAAGTCGGCCGAGGCGACGCTGGTCCGCCCGCCCGCTCCGGTGTAGACGACCTCGACGCCCGAGCCCTTGTTGGTGATGGAGCGGACCTCCGCCCCGTACGTGACGCGGTGGCCGCCGACCGCCTCCTCCAGCGCGTACGCGATGCGGTCCATGCCACCGACCGGCTGGAACATGAGCATCGCCTGATCCCAGCCGAATTCGAAGGAGAAGTACTGCCCCACGCCGCTCGCGAGCACGTCGGAGAGGGCGTACGGTGGCAGGTTTGGCGTGCCCGCCTCGAAGCCGGCACCCGGGTCCACGAGGTACCCGCGGCGGCTGCTGCCGGTGTACTTCCAGCCGTCCGCCCGCCCGCCGATCGAGCCGAAGTTGCGCAGGAACGCGAGCAGACGTTCCTTGTCGTCGGCGGTGAGCTGGCCGTCCAGCGCGCCCTGGTCGGTGGCCTTCGCGAGCAGCTCGGAGACGTAGCCGTAGACGTCGGACTTGGCGGTGCGGTGGCGGACCGGTGTGCCGGAGAGCGCGCCCGCGCCCTCGTTGTAGTAGTAGCCGTCGGCGTTCTGGTTGCCGAACATCTCGATCGGCACGCCCAGCTCGCGGCAATAGTCGAGCGTGACCATGTGCTGGGCGATGCGGGCCGGGCCGGCGTTGAGGTACTGCCCCTTGGCGTACCGGGCACGCTGGGTGTGGCCGTCCAGGTCGGTCTCGACGGTGCCGCCGCGCACCGTCCAGTTGCGACCGCCGGGCCGGTCGCGCGCCTCCAGGATGCGTACCCGGTAGCCAGCCTTGCGCAGCTCGTACGCGGTCGCGAGGCCCGCGATGCCGGCGCCGAGGATTAGCACCGACTTGTGTGAGCGGCCGGTCAGCGTGAAGTCGGACTCGCGCGGCGCGCGGAACGGCGGTGCCGCCTGCGCGGCCGGCGCCAGACCGAGCGCCCCCATCGTGCTGTAGAGGACGCCCGCTCCACCGGTCATCCCGACCGCCTGGAGGAACCGCCGGCGGGTTTGTGGTATCGCCACCATGTCTCCTCTCGATCGGAGGCCCTCGGACCGAAGGCCTCAAGATCAGCAAGGAAACATTCGCAACACTCTATTTCGGTGGCGTTAGTGTCCGGTAACGACTGGCGGCACCTACAGCCGTTGCGGGACGCGGTCGAGCAGTGGGTCGACGTCCGCACGGGGACACATGTACAGGGCGGTCAGCGTGTCGACCCCGGTGCCGCGGGCGCTGTTCGGCCGGTACGTCACCGTGGCGGCCCGGGGGGAGACCGTCTCGACGACGCCCGCGCGCCACGTGCCGCCGCGGTAGACCCACACGCGGTCCGCCGGGCGGTAACTGTCCGTAGGGGCTACGGCCTGGGGGTCGCGCTGGGTCGGATCGATGGTCGGCGCAGGCATGATCTACTCCCAGCAGGTGGTTTTGGCTTCGTGATGAGGATTGGGACAGAGGGGTGTGCCCCGCGGGCCGGTCGCGGCCCGCGCTTCCGTCACAAAACGTGAACGACCTTGCACTAGTAGCACAGAGTTATCATGCTAGCTGGCCCTTGCAGACGCAAGGGCTGATGCACGTGCAGATGATCTGATCGAACCCTGGCGGCCGGGTACCAAGCCCGTACGCAGGCCGATGAGAAAGACGTCGATGAGCCAGATTGTCAACGGCACGCCCGCCGGCAAGCTTCCGGCGGTCGCGTGGCGGAAAAGTCGCCGCAGCAACCCCAGCGGAAACTGTGTGGAGGTCGCCGAGCTGCCCGGCGGGGCCGGGATCGCGATCCGCAACTCGCGCGATCCCGAAGGCCCCGCACTGATCTACACCACGGAAGAAATCGCCGCGTTCATCTTGGGGGCCAGGGACGGAGACTTCGATCACCTCTTGACCTGAGGCGGGAGCGTTTCCATGACCATCGGGGTGGCCGGCGCCACGGCCAACCCCCTGGCACAGCCGCGCCAATCATGAACGAAACGGGGATCCTCCTCGCCAGACGGTCATGGCATGCTTACCCCTGGCAGCTAGTGAGCGAGCACAGTGGGCGTCAGCCTCGGCGGCTTGCGACCAGCCTGGAGGGCAGTGTGACGACAGGGCCGGAGGCCGGGGCCGGCGGGCCGACCGTGCTGCGGATTCTGCTCGGCTCACAGCTCCGCAAGCTCCGCGAGGCCAATGGGGTCACCCGCGAAGCCGCCGGGTGGGAAATCCGGGCATCCGAGTCCAAGATCAGCCGGATGGAGCTCGGCCGGGTCGGGTTCAAGGAGCGGGATGTGGCCGACCTCCTGACGCTTTACGGGGTGCATGACAAGACCGAGCGCGAAGCCCTCCTGGCCCTTGCCCGGCAGGCCAATACACAGGGGTGGTGGCAGCGCTTCAGCGACGTGCTCCCATCCTGGTTCCAGGCTTACCTGGGCCTCGAGTCCAGCGCCGGCATGATCCGCACCTACGAGGTGCAGTTCGTCCCCGGCCTGCTCCAGAGCCGCGAGTACGCACGGGCCGTCGTGATGATCGGCCACGGCGCCGCCGGCCTCGACGAGATCGACCGCCGCGTCGACGTCCGCATGGCCCGCCAGCAGCTGCTGACCCGTCCGGGCGCGCCCCACCTGTGGGCCGTGCTCGACGAGGCCGTGCTGCGCCGCCCGATCGGCGGCGCCACCGTGATGCGCACCCAGATCGCCGCCCTGATCGACGCCACCAAGCTGCCCAACGTGACGATCCAGATCGTCCCGTTCAGCGCCGGCGGCCACGCGGCGGCCGGCGGCGCCTTCTCGATCCTCCGCTTCCCCGACGCCGAGCTGCCCGACGTGATCTATATGGAGCAGCTCACCACCGCGCTCTACCTCGACAAGCGCGACGACGTCGACTCCTACGCGGCGGCCATGGAGCGGCTCTGCGTCGAGGCCCTGCCGCCCGACCGCACACTGGCGCTGCTCGAGCGCATCCTCCACGACTACGACCGCGAGCCGTAGCAGGACCTTTCCAAAAATTCGAGCTACCGCGACGTCCGTCGTGGTCCAGACCGCTGCTCCCGCGGCCTCGCCCGTCCGCCGCTGGTCACGCTCACGGCTTGCTGTGGAGCTGCCCCGTCTGTGCGTCCAGGTCGACAGCCATCCCCGGGCCGGCGGCCCGGGGGATGAGTAGGCGTCCGCTGACCGCATTTGCTCTGCACCCGTATAGGAGGCGGTCGGCGGTTGGCCTGCCTAGGCATGGGTGCCCCCTATAAGGGAGCAGAGCAAATGTGGTCAGCGCGCACCCCGTTTCCAGCCGGGAGTCCGCACGGCCCGGCAGGGCCGTCCGGGGTGAGCGCGACCAACGGCGGACGGGCGAGGCCGCGGGAGCGACGGTCTGGACCACAGCGGACACCGCGGTAGCCCATATCTCTGTTTCGAATGTGAGAGTCAGAAGCCCTGCCCTTTCACGGGATGGGCGTCAGCTCCACGCAGGAGATCGCGGGCATCGGGAGGTCGAAGGTGACCGTCGCCGCGCCGGCCTCCGCCGCCAGCACCCGCGACGGTTCGGCTTCGGTGAGCTTGTCGGCCTCGCGCAGGGCCGCCCACTGCCGTTCGTCCGGCCAGTCGCGGCCCTCGCCGATCGTGTGCCACACGGCGGCGATGTTCGAGTGGGTGGCGTCGACGCGCCAATGCGTCATCCGGTACGCCGCCGCGGGCAGGCCGGTGACGTCGACCGTCACCGTCCGGTCGAGCTCGGGGTCGCCGCCGGCCTTGGCGTGGTCGAGGGTGGTGTTCCAGAGCAGCACCGTGACCGTGCCGTCGGCCGCGCGCGCCGCCCACGCCTCGACCAGCCCGCCCGCGCCGTCGCCGGAGAGCGTGACCGGCAGCTCGGTGTCACCGAGGCGCTGGGCGAGGGTAAGCGCCCAGTACTTCGGCTTGGCCAGGTTGCCAACCGTCAGCAGCCCGAACCCGCCGTGCGTCAGCCGGGGCGGGCGCCCCAGCTCCTCGAAGTGGTCGGAGGCCACCCACGGCGCCAGCCCCTCGACCCGCCGGGACGCCGACCGCATGCCGCGGAGCAGGAACGCCGCCGCGAACACCGTGTCGTTCACCTCGCCGCCGTGCGTGGCGGTCACCCCCCACTCCGTCCACAGTAGAGGCCGGTCGCCGGCCAGCGGGCGGAGGTCGAGCGGCGGGCTGCCGTAGGTGTGCGTGGAGACGAAGTCCACAGGGGACTCGCGGGCCAGCTGGTCTTCGATCCACCCGACCGCCGCCGACGCGGGGCCGCCGACGCGCAGCCCCGGGTCGACGGACTTCACGGCGCGGGCGGTCTCGTCGTACAGGCGCCAGAACTCGTCGGGCGTGCCGGACCAGAAGACCGACAGGTTCGCCTCGTTCCACACCTCGAACCACCAGTTGTCGCGCACCTCGTCCCGCCCGTACCGCTCGACGAGGTGCGCGGTCAGCTCGCGGACCAGCCACGCCCACCGCTCCCAGTCGCGCGGCGGCGAGATGCCGGCCTGGTACGCGAACACGGTCCGCGAAGGGTCGCTGGCCAGGTCGCGGGGCATGAACGAGAGCTCGACCACCGGGCGCATGCCCAGCTCCAGCACGGTGTCGTAGACCCGGTCGACGCCGCTGAAGTCGAGCCGGGGCTCCCCGTCGACGAGCTTGTACACCCCGAGGTCGTCGCAGAGGATCGCGTGTGCCCGCACCTGCTCGACGCCGAGCTCGTCGTGGGTGCGGCGCAGCGCCTCGGTCAGCTCCGCGCCGATCGGCCGGCCGCCGCTCGTGTCCGCGCACAGCATGTGGCTCAGGTGCTCGGAGCCGACCACGGCCCGCCACGGCCGGTGCAGTGGACCGGCGTCGCCGCCGGCGGCCACCTCCAGCCGCACCGTGGCGGGGCCTCCGGTGTGCGCGGACGCCGCCGCGGGCACGCTCAGCGGGCCCATCGACGTGACCGTGCCGAGCGGCGCCACCGCGTACCAGTACTCGCGGAACGGCTCGCCGGTGGTGTCCGCGTACGGGCCGTGCGGCACCGCGAGCACGTCACCGCCGCCGTGGTCCACCGGCTCGTACGGGCCGGACGGCGCGGCCGCGCGGTGCACGGCGTACCCGATCGCGCCCGGCACCGGCTCCCAGCTGAGCGTGACGTGGCCGCGGCCGCCCGTCGCGGTGAGCCGCTCCGGGGCGGGCAGGTCGGCCGGCACGATCTCGCCGGGCGCCCGGTCCTGGGCACCGCCCGCCCCCATCAGCTCCGCCCACCGCTCGCGGGCGACGTCTTCCACAGTCATAGAGCCCTCACGTTGAACGTCTCCTGCGCCATCAGCGGGCGCAGCGCGCGCTCGATCTGGGGCGTCACGAACGCCCGGTGGATCGAGCCGTTGCCCAGCTCGTTGCCGAGCGCGCCAAGGATCATCGCCTGGTCGAGCGCCAGGTAGCGCTTGGCCACCGTGCCGCTGCGCACCGCGATCGCGTCGTAGAAGCCGCCCGGCCCGTAGGCGCCGAGGTTGGCCTTCATCTTGGCGAGGTTGTCGACGACCGCGCGCTTGGCGTACGGCAGCGCGAGGAACGCGGCGTGCGGTGTCACCACACCGTCCCCATAGGTCGGTGCCGGAGCGGCGGGGCGGCAGTCGCCGAAGCCACCGTCGTAGTTCGTCGACTCCACATCTGAGGGATAGCCGAGCGGGTCCATGCCCATCGCGTCGACGCCCCACACCCGGTAGCCGCCGAACGGGTCGGAGGCGGGGGAGAAGCCCCAGTAGCCGTACTTCGCGTCGCGCAGCCCGTGCTCGATCTGCCCCGCCACGGTGGCCGGGTGGTTGCGGCCCCAGCTGCGCGGACCCCACTTCGCCTCGGGCACGAACAGGTCCGGCATCAGCGCCTCGAACATGTCGCCGCCCCAGCTCGGCACGAACTGGATGCCCCGGTACGTGTACGAGCCCTCGAAGACCTGGATGCCCATGTGCGTGGCCGTGAAGCCGGTCGGCTGCTGCTCGAGCCAGTCCCAGTCACAGGTCGCCGGGAAGGTGCGCTGGGTGGCGAAGTAGTGCGCCGGCGGGATCTGGCCGAACGCGATGCCGAGGTAGCTGGCGATCCGCGGCTCGGTCACCGCGATGTCGTAGTGGTTGCAGGTGTACCAGACGTCCGGCCCGCGGTCGCGGTAGTTGCCGATGACGAAGCACTCGTTCGGCTGGGTGTCCCAGAAACCGCCGCGGATAAGGCCGGCCGGGAAGTCGGGCCCGCGCGCCTCGGGGTTGTAGTAGAAGCCGAAGTCCATCGGTGCGAGCAGCGCCTGTGCCTGGGCCCGGTGCTCGGGGAACGTGTTGCGCACCACCACGAGCGCGGCCGCCAGCCAGCCGTTGTCCACGCTGGACAGGAACGGGGTGCGCGGCGTGCCGTCCTCCGGCCACGTGGTGATCACCGTGCCGGTGTGCGGGTCGTACCAGTTGTAGAACATGCCCGAGTCGTCGTGCCGGTCGAGCCCGGCGAGCCCGTCGAGCGCCGCACCGACCACGCGCGACGCCTCGCGGCGGGAGACGGTGCCGATGTCACGGGCGGCGACGGCCGACCACATGAGACCGCCGATGTTGGTCGGTGACGTGTACGCCGAGCGGCTGCCCGGCGCGAGGTCGCCACCGATGTTGTCGGCCGGTAGGCCGGTGGCCGGATCCACCATGGCGACCATCGACCGCCACGTGTCTTTCGCGTAGGTGCGCAGGGGATCGCCTGAGGCGGAAGCGGGGGCGGCGGGTAGGAGAACGATAGCCAGGACAACCGAGAGGAGACGTCGCATGGAAACCCTCACTTGAGTCCGGTCGTCGCGATGCCCCGCAGGAAATGCCGCTGGAGCAGGACGAACACGATGACCACGGGCAACAGGACGGCGACCGCACCGGCGAGCACGAGACCGAAGTCGATGCGGTTCTGGCCCACGCTGTAGAGCGCGAGCGCGACGGGCAGCGTGTACTTGTCCTCGGTGGTGGCCACCACGAGCGGCCACAGAAAGTTGTTCCACGAGGCGAGAAACGTGAGGATGGTGAGCGTGGCGAGCGCCGGGCCACACAGCGGCAGCACGATCCGCGCGAAGATGCGCAGCTCGCCGGCACCGTCCACTCTGGCCGCCTCGATCAGCTCGTCCGGGATCGACAGCAGGTACTGCCGCATCAGGAAGACGCCGAACGGCGTGGCGAGAAACGGTAGGATCAGGCCGCCGTACGAGTTGACCAGCCCGAGGTTGCTGACCATCACGAACTGCGGCACGAACGTCACCATGCTCGGCACCATCAGCGTGCCGAGCACGACGAGGAAGAGCGCCCGCCGGCCCGGAAAGCGCAGCTTGGCGAGCGCGTATCCGAGCAGCGAGCAGAAGACGAGGTTGCCCACGGTGGTGAGCACCGCGACGATCGCCGAGTTGGCGAACGCCTGCGGAAAGTCCAACCTGGACAGCAGCTCGTCGTAGTTGTCGAGCGTGATCGTCTGCGGCCACCACGTGCCCGGGATGCGGCGGATCTCCGCCTCCGGCTTGAGCGACGACAGCGCGGCCCACAGAAACGGGCCGACGACCACCAGCAGACCGGCGCCGAGGATGGTGTACAGCACGGCGCGCGCGACGAGATCCCGGCGGCGCATCTCAGTCCCTCGATCCGAGGAGGCGGAACTGCAAAATCGACAGGCCGACGATCGCGGCGAAGAGCACGTAGCTGACCGCCGCCGCGTATCCGTAGTTGCCGAAGCCGAACTGGTTGTAGATGTGGTACGAGACGGACAGCGTCGAGTCGAGCGGGCCGCCCCGGGTCATCACCAGCGGCTCCTCGAAGAGCTGGAGGTATCCGACGCTGGTGACCACGCCGCCGAAGAGGAGCGTGGGGCGCAGCAGCGGCACCGTGATGTGCCGAAACTGGGCCCACCGCCCGGCACCGTCCAGCTTGGACGACTCGTAGAGCTCGGCCGGGATCGCCTGGAGCCCGGCCAGGAAAATCACCATCAGGAAGCCGAAGTTGCGCCAGACCGCCATCGCGATGATCGACGGCAGGGCGAGCTGCGAGTCGCCCAACCAGTTGGGCCCTTCGACGCCGACCAGGCGCAGCGCGTTGTTGACGAGCCCGGCCTCCGGGTCGAGCAGAAAGCGCCACACCACGGCGAGCGCCACGATGCTTGTCACGACGGGCAGGTAGAAGCCGACCCGGAAGAGCGTGCGGAACTTGACCAGGCCGGAGTTGAGCGCGCTCGCCGCGGCTAGCCCGACCGCCATGGTCAGCGGCACACCGATGACCACGAAGACGGCGGTGTTGAGGGCGGCCCGGCGAAACTGCGCGTCTTCGAGCAGCCGGGTGTAGTTGTCCAACCCGACGAACTCCACCGCCAACGGGGTCCGCAGGTCGGTCGAGCGCAGGTCGGTCACGCTCATCACCAGCGACGCCAGCACCGGCACCGCCATGAAGAGCAGGAAGAGGACCGTGAACGGGGTGGCGAAAATCCAACCGGCCAGACCTTGGCGGATCCGGTAGGGCCGGCGGTCACCGGCCGAGGCGGTCGCCTCGGCCGGTGGCGTGGCCGTGACGGTGGCCATTGTCAGGTCCCGGTCCCGATGCCGCTGGCGCGCTGTTGCATCGCCTTCGCGGCCGCGGCCGGGTCCTCACCGGACTTGGCCACCTTCTCCACCTCGCCGTCGATCACCGCGGCCACCTGCTCCCAGGTGGGAATCGCCGGCGGCGACTTGGCGTCCTTGAGCTGCTCGCCGAACGTGGACAGGAACGGGTCGCCGGAGAGGCTCTGGTCGCTCCACGCGCCCTGCACGGCCGGCAGGTCGGCGACCGCCTTGTACCACTTGATCTGCACCTCGGGCCGGCTCAGCCACTGCACGAACTTCCAGGCGCCGTCGCGGTTCTTGGCGTCCTTGAAGACGGCGAGGTTGCTGCCGCCGACGAACGACGTGGCGGACTGCTTGCGCGGCATCTGCGCCACCGCGAACTTGTCCTTGAAACCGGCACCGCCCTGCTCGGTCAGCAGGCCGACGTGCCACGGCCCGGAGATGAACGCGGCCAACGTGCCGTTGATGAAGTTCTGCTCCAGCGCGCCCTGGAGCGACAGATCGGTCGGCGGTGACAGCTTCTCCGTGAAGAAGGACTGGTAGTACGCCAGCGCCTCGGTCATCTGTGGACTGTCCAGAGTGAACGTGCCGCCGTCCGCGAGGTTGGCGCCGTTGGACCAGGCGAACGGCATGAGGCTCTGCCAGCTGCCGGTGCCGCCGGGCTGGAGGTTCATGCCCCACTTGGCGCCGCCCTTGTCGCGCATGGCGATGGCGAAGGACTTCAGCTCGTCCCAGGTCGTCGGCGCGCCGACGCCCGCCTTCGCGGCCAGGTCCTTGCGGTAGTAGATGAGCCGGGTCTCGACGTACCACGGAACGCCGTACGAGGTGCCGTCGACGACGGTGGTGTCCCAGGCGCCGGGGAAGAACGCGCCCTTCTCGACGCTGCCGTCCGGCGTCGGGTCGAGCGCGCCGGTCTTGGCGAACTCGCCCATCCACGTCGTGCCCAGCATCGACACGTCCGGTGTCTGCTTGCCGGCGATCGCGCTCGCGATCTTCTGGTGCGCGGCGTCCCACGGCACGGCGGTCACGTTGACCTTCGCGTCCGGGTTTTCCGCCATGAACTCCTGGGCGAACGCGCCGAGCTTTTCACCCTCGGTCCCCATCGCCCACACCGTGATGTCGCCGCTGGCCTTGCCCTCGGCGACCGGCTGCGCGGCGTCGTCACCGCCGCCGGAGTCGCGGCCGCAGGCGCCGAGCGCCAGGGCCGCGACGAGCACCGCGGCGGTGCCCAACCGCCTGTGCGTTCTCATCTAATTACCTCCCGGGGGTGGTGGGTGCCGCAGCTGCGCCGGACCGTGAGCTGCGTGGGAAGGACCTGGCTGCGCCGCGCGACCCGCTGGCGCGACCGGTCGGAGCTTCGTTCGGTGATGCGGTCGTGCAGCCAGTGCGCCGCGGTGGCGCCCAGCTCCCGCATCGGTTGGCGGACGGTGGTCAGCCCGGCGAACCGGGCCGCCATCACGTCGTCCCAGCCGGTGACCGCGAGGTCGTCCGGCACGGAGAGGCCGGCGTCGGTCGCCGCCGTGTGCACGCCGAGGGCCACCTCGTCGTTGGCGCACACCACCGCCTGGGGCCGGGTGCGCCGCCGCAGCAGGGCCTCTGCCGCCGCCCGGCCGGCCTCGATGTCGAAGGAGCAGCGCACCGGGGCCGGCACGGGTATGCCCGCGGCGCGCAGCCCGGCGGCGAAGCCCGCGTAGCGCCCGGCGACGTCGGGGGAGTCGTCCGGGTCGCCGACGAAGGCGAACCGCCGGTGGCCGTGCGCCAGCAGGTGCTCGGCCAACTCGCGCGCGCTGCGCTCGTTGTCGGTGCGAATGGTGTCCACTGTGGAGACGGGGTCGCGGGCGACCAGCACGAGTGGCGGCCCGCTCGCGGCGATCCGCTCCACGATGTCGTCGCCGACGGTGCGGCCCATGACGACCATGCCGTCGACCCGGTTGGCGAGCTCCAGCACCTGCGCCGCCGCGTCGCGCCGGCCGTGCGTGGCCAGGATCAGCACGCTGCGGCCCAGGTCGGCGGCGACCTCCTCGTAGCCGAGGACCACCTCGGCGTAGTACGGCCCGATGAGATCGGGGAACACGATGCCGTTGGCGGCGTGCTGGCCCTCGGCCAGCGAACGCCCCAGCCGGCTCGGCGTGAAACCGAGCTCGTCGACGGCGGCGAGCACCCGCGCCCGGGTCTCGGGCGTGACGAGATCGGGGTCGCGCATAGTGCGCGAAACGGTCGCGATGGACACACCGGCCCTCCGCGCGACCTCGTAAATGGTGACTCCAGTGCGCCGCTTTGAAAGCGCTTTCATCGCCACGATGGCAGTCTATACCCGGGTGGTACCACTGCTAAACCTCAGCCGAGCAGGCTTATCCGGTCCATCCTCGGCGCCCAGCCGTCGGGGTTGCCGAAGGTCAGGTTGTTGCGGCCGCCGACCAGCTGGATCGTGAAGGTCCGCGAGGCGACCTTCTCCCAGCCCCCGCTGGACGGAAACCTCAGCCGCAGGCTCGTGTCACCGTTGATGATCAGGACCGCGGTGCGCTCCTCGGCCGTCACGTAGTCGACCGTCAGCGCGTACCGGTTCGTCGTCGGCACGACCACGTCGGTGAACGAGACCAGCCCGCCCTGCCGGCCCGGCGCACTGCCGATGTTGTGCACGATCCGGCCGCCGGAGGCGTCGGAGAGCGGGGCCACCTGGGCGCCCCCGACGAGTGTCGCGCCCTCCGCCTCGTACGAGATGGTCAGCGGCCCGGGCCGGGAGGACGGCGGCCGCGCGGGCGGTGACTTGGACGGCGGGGTGGTACGCGACGGGCTGGGCGACGGCGGCTCCGGGCTGGCCGAGCCGATGCCCTGGTCGGCGCTAGGTGGCGGGAGCTGCGGCGGGCCGGTGGGCAGGGCGAGCCCCGGGCCCGGGCCCGTGCCGCGGTCCGGGGAGAGCATCGCCACCGCCGCGATCGCCACCACGACGAGCGCGACGCCGGCCAGCGCGAACCGGGCCCGCTGCCGGCGCGGAGTGTTCGCCATCATCTCGCTGAGGTGGCGTCGGCCCTGGTAGACGTACCGCCCGACGCTCTGTGCCACGCCGGGGCGGGCGTCGAAGGTGCGGCTCCGCTCCGGTGCGGCCCGGCGGTGCGGCACCGCTGACACCGGCGCGTCGAAGTCGACCGGCGGCGCCTCGTACGCCGCGGGCAGTTGCCGCCACTCCGGTCCCTGCCGGTCCGGCTCGTCGTCGTCCGGCGCGGCGTGCGCCGGCCCGTCCGGCGCGTCCCCACGCTCGAACCGGCTACGGGCAGGCGACAACCACCCACCGACCCGCAGCCGGTCGATACCCTCACGTTCGCGATCCGCAGTCATCGCACCTCGTCTGGTCCCCCACAGGTCCAATACGCGGCGAGGACAATATCGGATCAATCCTCGTCAGGTATAGATCCCGGGAGGGGGATCCCAGCCGGACAAAACGTTTGCGCCCACCTCGATGTGCTTCCAGTCGACCGGGTCGTGCAGGGCCAGGGTCCGGGCGTCCCGCCAGTACCTGTCGAACCCGGTGCCGGTGCGGGTGGCACTGGCCCCCATCAGGGCGAACACGTCCGTCGTCGCCGCCAGCGCGGCCTTGGTGGCCGCCGACTTCGCGGCGAAGATCGGCACCGCCAGCTCGGTGCGGCTCAGCAGGCCCCGCTCGAACGCGTCCAGCAGGTCGCCGGTCTGCATCGTCAGCGCGTACGCCGCCGCGAGGCCGGACGCGAGCTCGCCGGCCAGCCGCTTCACGACCGGGTCGTCGGCCGCGCTGTCGACGCCGGCAGACGGCCACGGCCGCGCCCGCGACGACACGAACGGCGCCGCCGCACTCAGCGCGCCGATCCCGATCCCGACGAGTACCGCCGCGAAGCCGGCCTGGTAGCGCAGCGAGTTTTGCGGCAGCGGGGCGCGGCCGGGCACGCTCGCCCGCAGCGCCGGGTCGGTGCGCACCTGCCGAAACGTCACCGTGCCCGAGTCGGTGGCGCGCTGGCCGAGCATGTCCCAGTCGCGGTGGACCGTGACCCCCTCGGCGTCGCGGGGCACGAGGTTGAGCTGGAGACCGAGGAGGAAGTTGTCCGCCGCCCCCTCGGCCGCCGGATTGAACGCCCACACGGCGATCAGGTCGGCCTCGGCCGCACCGGTGGTGTAGATCTTTTCGCCGTCCACGGTGAACCCGCCATCGGGGTGCGGCGTCGCGACCGTACGCCACGGGTCGTCCACCTTGCGGCCGCGCTCGGCGACGGCCAGCCCGAGGATCGCCCCGTCCAGGATCCGGGCCGAGAGAAGGGGACGCAGCTCGTCTGGGCAATACACGAAGATCTCCCGGGTCAGCTCGTCGTGCACCTTGAATATCTGTGCGACGGACGAGTCGGCGGCCGCGATGCGCACCTGCGCCTCCAGCGACACCCGGTGGGAGGCGCCGAGCCCGCCCCACTCCGCCGGGAGTCCACTCTGGAGGATGCCGCTGCGCTTGAGCGCCGCGACCGAGGCGGTCGGGTAGCGGCCGGCGGCATCGGCCTCCGCCGCCGCGGGCGCGATGTCGTGGTCGAGCAGGTCGTCCAGAGCGGCCAGTGCGGCCAGCTCGTCGGGGCGGAAGCGGGCGGCCGACGGTGCGGGGATCGCCGCGCCGAGCAGGGCGCGGGGCGTCGTGGCAGTCACGCCGGTCAACCCTACCGCCGCCCACCCGTCTCCGTTTCCGGCCTGTCGAATCATTTTCGACAACCAGCACCCCCAAGGGTTTCGCGTTTATTTGAAGCTATTGACTTCGAAATTGAAGGGGATCACTCTTCCGAACCAGGCGAGCGGTTTCATGCGGGGCGCCAAATCGCGCGCCCTTGTTTATCCAACCACTTGCTCGGGAGGAACGATGCGGAAAAGAAAGCACATTCTCGTCGGGCTCGTCGTCCTCGCCACCGTCGCGGGCTCGTCCGCGACCTCGTTCGCCGCCGCTGATGTGTCCACATTGGCTGTTCCGTTCGCGGTGCAAAGCCTGGACGGCACCGGAAACAACGCGGCCAACCCCGCCTGGGGCCAGGCGAACCAGCCCTACTCCCGGGTCGCCGCCGCCCGCTACGCCGACGGGCGGAGCCAGCCCGTGAGCGGTCCCAACTCCCGTTACATCAGCAATCGGATATTCAACGACGTGGCCCAGAACATCTTTTCCGAGCGCCAGGTAACGGCGTGGGGGTGGACCTGGGGTCAGTTCCTCGACCACACGTTTGGGCTCCGGTTGGGTCGAGCACCGGGTGATCCGGCCGGCGAGACCGCGAACATTCCCTTCAATGCCGATGACCCGATGGAGGAGTTCGAGAACACACTCGGGTTCATTCCGTTCGCGCGCTCCGATCCGGCTCCCGGTACCGGCGTGACCAACCCGCGCCAGCAGGTGAACACGAACCCGTCGTACATCAACGGCTTCCCGGTCTACGGCGGCACCAACACCCGCCTGGACTGGCTCCGGGAAGGCTCGACCGACGGAAACCCGGCCAACAACAACGCCCGCCTGCTGCTCCAGAGCGACTACCTGCCGCGGGCCAACGCGCGGGGCAACGCGTCGACCGCGCCGCCGATGGAGATCGACGGCATCCTGCGCGCCAACCCGGCCAACGCGATGGTCGCCGGTGACGTGCGGGCCAACGAAAACCTCTTCCTCACCGCGACGCACACCCTCATGGCGCGGGAGCACAACCGGATCGTCGGCCTGCTGCCGGCGTCACTGTCCGAAGAGGACAAGTTCCAGATCGCCCGGCGCGTGGTCATGGCCGAGCAGCAGTACATCACCTACACCGAGTGGCTGCCGGCGATGGGCATCAGGCTGCCCGCGTACGGCGGCTACAACCCGGGCATCAACACCGCGCTGAGCAACGAGTTCGCGACCGTGGGGTACCGGGTGCACAGCCAGATCCACGGTGAGATGGAGGTGGCCGCGGACGCGGACCGGTACACGCCCGCCCAGCTGGCCGCGTTCGAGGCGCAGGGCATCGAGATCGTCCAGGAGGACGGCGAGGTCGAGCTGGTTATCCCGCTCAACCGCGGGTTCTTCAACCCCAACCTGGTCCCGTCGATCGGGCTCGGGCCGCTGCTGCACGCGATCGGCGGCGAGCCGCAGTACAACAACGAGGAAATGATCGACAACCAGCTGCGCAGCGTGCTCTTCCAGATCCCGGTCTCCGGCAACCCGGAGTGCCTGGACGGCGAAGGGCTGCCGGAGTGCTTCGACGCGGTCCTCGACCTCGGCGCGATCGACGTCGAGCGGGGTCGCGACCACGGCATGCCGACGTACAACCAGATGCGCCAGGCGTACGGGCTGCCGGCCCGGACGTCGTTCGCCCAGATCACCGGCGAGTCCAGCGCCGCGTTCCCGCCCGGCACCGGCCTCGACAACCCGGCGAGCCTGAACTTCCCGCGGCTCTTCGACGTCTTCGACGCCGAGGTCGACCAAGCCGACGAGGACGCGGTGGAGGGCACGCCGACCCGGTTCAACCGGGCCAGCCCGCTCGCCGCCCGGCTTCAGGGCGTCTACGGCAACGTGAACAACGTCGACGCGTTTACCGGCGCGCTCGCCGAGCCGCACGTGCCGGGCACCGAGTTCGGAGAGCTACAGCGGGCCATCTGGACCCGCGAGTTCCAGCGGCTGCGCGACGGCGACCGGTTCTTCTACGCCAACGACCCGGCGCTGTCGTACATCCAGAACACGTACGGCATCGACTTCCGGCGCAACCTCGGCGACCTCATCGCGCTCAACAGCGACGTACCCCGCGCCGAGCTGCCGCGCAACGTGTTCTTCGCCGAGGGTGACGTGCCACCGGCGAGCTGCCGGGTCACGTACCGGGTGGAGAGCCAGTGGAGCACCGGGTTCCAGGTGACGATGTCCATCACGAACACCGGCTCCACGCCGATCCCGGACGGCTGGACGCTGCGCTTCGTCTTCCCCAACGGGCAGCAGATCACCCAGCTCTGGAACGGAGTCGTCGCTCAGGACGGGGCCCGGGTACCCGTCACGAACGCCACCTGGAACGGCACCCTGAATGCCGGACAGACCCTCGGCGGAGTGGGTTTCAACGCCACCTGGAGCGGGGTCAACAACCGACCGACGGGGTTCTCCGTGAACACCACGGCCTGCGCTGTCGGATAACCGTGGGATGGCTGCCGGCCGGGGCGACCGCCGCCCCGGCCGGCGCCGCGCGTCCGGGGAGTGGCAGGCCCCCCGGGCACGTGCTCAGGCGAGGTAGCCGCGGCGGCGGTGCTCGAGCGCGCGGATCAGGGCCCGTCTGACCTGGCCGAACCGCTGCTCGTCACATGTCTCGAAAAGCAATGTGGGCCGACTGCGGTAGTCGGCCCACATCTGGAAGGTCGCCGGCCAGCGCCGGCAGCTCCAGACCATGACGCCTAAGGCGGCCGCCGCGGTGAGCGCGGCGATGGCCCAGGCCGCCGGCGCGCTGAAGACGAACGGCACCACCGCCGAGATGGCGAGCGTGGCACAGCCGGCGGCGATGGCGGTGCGCGTGGGAGACGTGACCGGCCCGCGGGCGCGTGTCAGGTCGTGCAGCTCGTCGATCAGGAACCGCTGGCCGCCGATGACCAGCCACTGGTCGGTCACGGCGACGCCGAACTGGTTGTAGAAGAGGGTGGGGAATCCGGGCGACCGGCCCGGACGGCTGAGGTGGTCGATGCTCATCGCGGCCTCCTTCGCTACACCTCACTATCCGATGCCAGGGGTCGGAAGGCAATAGTGCAATCTGCCAGGTGGCAGATAGCGAAATGGCTAGTGCCTTCCGGGTTCATGGTGAAGCCGTCGTGGTGTGCCGGGCGGGAGCGGCGGTCTGGACCGCGACGGACTAGAGGCTGTCCATTGCGCGATATATGCGCTGTTCGGAGATCGGGTACGCCGTGCCCAGGGCCTGCGCGAACAGGTTGATCCGCAGCTCCTCGATCATCCAGCGGATCTCGTGGAGCGCGTCGCTCGGCGGCACCTCCTGGCGCAGCTGCGCGTACTCCCGCTGGATCTCCTCGATCGCCCGGGTCTGCTGGAGGTCGCGCTGCGGGTTTTGTGGCAGCCGGTCGAGCCGGCGCTCGATCGCGGTGAGATAGCGGATCAGGTCCGGTAGTCGCCGCTGGCCGGTCGCGGTCACGAAGCCGCGGTAGACGAGCGCGGAGAGCTGGGCGCGGGCGTCCGTGAGCGAAGGCATGAGGTCGAGGCGCGTGGTCGCCTTCAGGCGCTGTTCCACCTGGTAGGCGGCGGCGAGCACCCGCCGTACCTGGCCGATCACGGCGATGAGCCCGTCGACGTAGCCGGCCCGCACCGCGTCACGCAGCTTCGCGAAGCCGTCCTCGTCCCACGCCGGGCCGCCCGCCTCCGCCATCAGCTGGTCGACGACCGCGCCCGCGGCGTCTTCGAGCAGGTCGGCCACGCTCTTGTGCGGGTTGCGGCTGAGCGCCAGCTTGTCCTCGTTGGACAGCCGGCCCTGCATCACCTTCGCGGGCGAGGCCAGGCCGAGGAGCAGCAGCCGGCGGGTGCCCGACCACATCGCGTAGCGCTGCTCGGCCTCCGTCTCGAAGACGCCGACGCCGACGCCGACCGCGTCACCCTCGTCGACCAGCGCCGGGTACGCGGTGACCGCGTACCCGGCACGCTCCTGCTGGACCGTGCGGGGCAGCGCGCCGAGGTCTCCCCACGCGCGCAGGCCGTGCCTCGTGATCCCGGGCGCCGCCGCGGTGACCGTCTCGCGGACGGTGGCCCGGAGCTGGGCCTGGAGCGCGCCGAGGTCTTTGCCCTCGGCGAGGGTGGCGCCGCTCTCGTCTTCGACCCGGAACGTCATCCGCAGGTGGTCCGGCACCTTCGACACGTCCCAGGCGTCGCGCGGCACCGGTGAGCCGGTCATCCGCCGCAGCTCCCGCTCCAGCGCGTCGAGCAGCGGCCCGTCCGGCGCCATCCGGTCGAGCGCGGCCCGCGCGTAGTCGGGCACCGGCACGAAGTTGCGCCGCACCGGCTTGGGCAGCGACCGGATCAGCGCCACCACAAGGTCTTCGCGCAAGCCCGGAACCTGCCGGTCGAAGCCTTCCGGGCGTACCCGGGAAAGGAGCGGGAGTGGAATGTGGACGGTGACGCCGTCGGCGCCGGTGCCCGGCTCGAACTGGTAGGTCAGCTTCAGCGCCAGCTGACCCTGGCGCCACTCGTCCGGGTAGTCGGCGGCATCGACGGCGCCGGCCCGCTCGTTGACGAGCATGGCCTTTTCGAACGTGAGCAGGTCGGGCTGGCTCTGGCGGGCCTTCTTCCACCAGCTGTCGAAGTGTCGGGCGGACACCACGTCGGCGGGGAGCCGCTGGTCGTAGAAGGCGAAGAGCGTCTCGTCGTCGACCAGGATGTCGCGGCGGCGGGCGCGGTGCTCAAGCTCTTCCACCTCGGCGAGCAGGTCGCGGTTTTCGCGGAAGAACGCGTGATGGGTCTCCCAGTCGCCCTCCACGAGCGCATGCCGGATGAACAGCTCACGGGACAGCGGCGGGTCGATCCGCCCGAAGTTCACCTTGCGGCCGGTGACCAGCGGTACGCCGTAGAGCGTGACCCGCTCGATCGCCATGACCGCGCCCTGTTTCTTCTCCCAGTGCGGCTCGCTGTAGCTGCGCTTGACGAGGTGGCCGGCGAGCCGCTCCACCCACTCCGGCTCCACCTTGGCCACGATGCGGGCCCACAGCCGCGACGTCTCCACCAGCTCGGCGGCCATCACCCACTGGGGTTGCTTCTTGAAGAGCGCCGAGCCCGGGAAGATGCCGAACTTGGCGCCGCGCGCGCCCAGGTACTCGTGCTTCTGTACGTTCTTCAGCCCGACGTGGGACAGCAGTCCACTGAGGAGCGACAGGTGGATCCGCTGGCCGTCGGCGGGCGGCGCCTTGGGTGGCTTGACCGCCTGGCGCAGCTGGCCGTACAGGTCCTGCCACTCGCGCACCCGGAGGTAGTTGAGGAACTCGTTGCGGCACATCCGGCGGAACTGGCTCGACGACAGTGCCTTCTGCTGCTCCTCGACGTACTTCCACAGGTTGAGGTAGGCGAGGAAGTCGGACTCCTTGTCGACGAACCGGGCGTGCTTTTCGTCGGCCGCCTGCTGGTGGTCGGTCGGTCGTTCACGTGGGTCCTGGATGGACAGTGCCGCGGCGATGACGAGCACCTCGTGTACGCAGCCGTTGCGCTCGGCCTCCAGCACCATGCGTCCCAGGCGTGGGTCGACCGGCAGCTGGGCGAGCCGGCGGCCGAGCTTGGTGAGCCGGTCGCCGTCGAGCGCGCCGAGCTCGTGCAGCAGGTCGACGCCGTCCTTGATGTTGCGGCGGTCCGGCGGCTCCACGAAGGGAAACTCGGCCATGTCGCCCAGCCCGAGCGCGCGCATCTGGAGGATGACCGAGGCGAGGTTGGTGCGCAGGATCTCCGGGTCGGTGAACTCGGGGCGGGACAGGAAGTCGTCTTCGGAGTAGAGCCGTACGCAGATGCCGTCGGAGGTGCGGCCGGAGCGGCCCTTGCGCTGGTTGGCCGAGGCCTGCGAGACCGGCTCGATCGGCAGCCGCTGCACCTTGAGCCGGTGGCTGTACCGCGAGATGCGCGCGGTGCCCGGGTCGACTACGTACTTGATGCCGGGCACGGTGAGTGAGGTCTCCGCGACGTTGGTGGCGAGCACGACGCGGCGCCCGGTATGCGGCTGGAACACGCGGTGCTGCTCCGCGGTGGACAGTCGCGCGTAGAGCGGCAGGATCTCCGTATGGCGAAGGTCGTGCTTGCGCAGCGCGTCGGCGGTGTCGCGGATCTCCCGCTCGCCGGAGAGGAAGACGAGGATGTCGCCCGGCCCCTCGGCGGACAGCTCGTCGACCGCGTCGAGGATCGCCTGGATCGGGTCCTGCTCGTCCTCCTGCGGGCGGTAGCGGACCTCGACCGGGTAGGTGCGGCCGGACACCTCGACGATGGGCGCGTTTCCGAAGTGCTTCGAGAAGCGCTCCGGATCGATCGTGGCCGACGTGATGATCACCTTGAGATCGGGCCGGCGGGGTAGCAGCCGCTTCAGGTACCCGAGAATGAAGTCGATGTTGAGGCTGCGCTCGTGCGCCTCGTCGATGATCAGCGTGTCGTACTGCCGCAGCATCCGGTCGTGCTGGATCTCGGCGAGCAGGATGCCGTCGGTCATCAGCTTGACCAGCGTGCCGTCGCTGACCCGGTCGGAGAAGCGCACCTTGTATCCGACGGCCGTGCCGAGCGGTGTGCCCAGCTCCTCCGCGATCCGGTCGGCGACCGTGCGGGCCGCGATCCGCCGCGGCTGGGTGTGACCGATCGCCCCCTCGACGCCCCGCCCCAGCTCAAGACAGATCTTGGGCAGCTGGGTGGTCTTGCCCGAGCCGGTCTCGCCGGCCACGATCACGACCTGGTGGTCGCGGATGGTCGCGAGGATCTCGTCTTTCTTCTGGCTGACCGGGAGCGCCTCGGGGTAGCTGATCTCCGGCACGCTCGCCCTGCTCTCGCGGCGAGCGGCAAGCCGCGTGTCCCGATCCATGTCCCGACAAGTTTATCCCGCCTGGCCAGCGGATTTTTCGCCGACGGGGCGCTGGCCAGGCGGGCTGGGGAGGGGGATCAGCTGATGTCGAAGAGGGGGCCGGTGATGGTCAGGCCGAGCTCGTCACCGGCGAACGAGATCAGCGCGAACAGCATGATCGCGGCGCCGGCCAGCGCGATGTCCTTCTGGAACTGCACCATCTCGCCCTGCCGCGCCTGCGCGTCGGTCTCCTTCCAGAACGCGTGCATGAGTATCGCCGTCGGCACCAGGAAGATCGCCAGCAGCAGCGCGCCGAGGTCCGCCCAGATCCCGAGCAGCACCATCAGCCCGCCGGCCGCGATGACCACGCCGCTGACGAGCGTGGCGGCGAATGCCTGCGGCACGCCCTTGCTGGACGCGTAGCCGGCCATGGCCTTCGTCTGGGTCAGGTGCCCCACCGCCGAACCGAGGAAGAGCGCCGAGAAGAGAATGCGCCCGATAAGTACGAGTATGTCCATGCCTACCTCCACTAACGGAGACGACTGTGACCAATCTCTTGACGGCTCAAGTATCCGCCCGTCAAGTACCCGGATCAAGCGATGACCATCGCTGGAATGGGTGATCAGGCCCGGTGGCCTCTTAGAGACATGTCGCGTTTGCGAAGCGCGCGGGCTAGTGACCTGGGCAGGGACGTGGTTGCAGACTTCCGCATGGCGCCCCCACAAAGGAGCAGCGGCCCTGTGCCGAAGGCAAGGCGGGTGGTCCTCGCGGTTACCGCCGCGGGGATCCCCTAGTCCGACCGCCGTCGCCCTTTTCGGGCTGACGCGCCCTTGAGGACATTTTGCCCGGGTCGGCGTCAGTTGCGGACCGCCGCTCCCGCCGGAGACCGCGGAGGTCGGCGGCTCGCCAGGGCTCGCCGAGATCCCCGACCCCCGCTGCCGGCTCCGCGGTCCAAGCCCGAAACCGCGCGCCGAGCTTGGGCAGCTGCTTGACCACCTCGGCCTGCCGGTCACCCCAGGCGCGGTGGTAGCGGCGACCGGATCGTCCGACCGCTGGTCGGTGGTGTGTCGCGGGTGCGTTTGCTCTGCTTCCGTATAGGAAGCGGCACAGTCTCAGCTATTCGCCGGGCTCGGGCGCTTCCTCGAGGGAAGCAGAGCAAATGCGCAGGCGCGCACACCCGGGACAAGGTGTAGATCCCGGTGTGGCTCGGATCGGCGGGTTCGGGCGGATCGTGGTCGTGAGCTGTACCCAGGGGTGCAGTCGTGTACCACGATTTGCTTGCGCGCCTCGGTCTTGCTTTTTGTGGGTGGAGCGTGACCAACGGCGTGGGGTGAGGCTGCGGGAGCAACGGTCGGGACCACGACGGGCGTCGCGGTAGCTCGCATCTGGTATCTAGGTTTGATCTTCACCAGGCCACGCGGGCCGACGCCATGTAGGCCGAAGCAAACCCGACACCGAAATGTCTCTAGTCCTGGCCGGCGGCCAGCGTCTCGAGGATCTCCAGGCCGAACTTGGCCAGCTTTGCCTCGCCGACGCCGCTGACCGTACTGAGCGCGTCGAGCGTGCGGGGCGACTCGACGGCGATCTGGCGGAGCGTCGCGTCGTGGAAGACGACGTAGGCCGGGACGCCGAGCTGCTGGGCGGTGACGGCACGCCAGCCGCGGAGCCGGTCGAAGATCGGCTTGGTCTCGGGCGTCAGCTCGGCGACGGCCGCGGCCTTGCTCTTCGACTTCGCGGCCCTGGCGGCCTTGGCGGTGGCGACCTTCTCGGGCTCGCGGCGGAGCTTGACCTCGCGCTGCTTGCTGAGCACGGCCTTGCTTGCCTCGGTGAGCGCGAGCGTGCCGTACTCGCCTTCGACCGTGAGCAGGCCCTGGGCCAGGAGCTGGCGCACCACCGCCCGCCACTCGCTCTCGCTCAGCTCGGTGCCGATGCCGAAGACGCTGAGCTGGTCGTGCCGCCACTGCGTGACCTTGTCGGTCTTTTTGCCCAACAGGATGTCGATCGACTGGGTGGCGCCGAAGCGCTGCCCCCGCTCGCGGTGCAGCCGAAGCACCGTGGAAAGCAGCTTTTGCGCGGCGATCGTGCCATCCCACGACTCCGGCGGCGCGAGGCATGTGTCGCAGTTGCCACAGGGGCCGCTCTGCTGCCCGAAGTACGCCAGGAGCTGCATCCGCCGGCACTCCACCGTTTCGCAGAGGGCCAGCATCGCGTCGAGGTGTGCGGCAAGGTTTCGCCGGTGGGCCAGGTCGCCCTCCGAGCCGTCGATCATCTTGCGCTGCTGCACGACGTCTTGCAGCCCGTACGCCAGCCAGGCGGTCGACGGGAGGCCGTCCCGGCCGGCGCGGCCGGTCTCCTGGTAGTACCCCTCGACCGACTTGGGCAGGTCGAGGTGGGCGACGAAGCGCACGTCGGGCTTGTCGATGCCCATGCCGAACGCGATCGTGGCGACCATGACCACCCCGTCTTCGCGCAGGAAGCGGGACTGGTTGGCCGCGCGGGTGCGCGCGTCGAGGCCGGCGTGGTAGGGCAGCGCGGTGATGCCGTTGTCGACGAGGAACTCGGCGATCTTCTCCACGGAGGCGCGGGAGAGGCAGTAGACGATGCCGGCGTCGCCCGCGTGCTCGGTGCGCAGCAGGTGGAGCAGCTGCTTGCGGGGCTCGTTTTTGGGGACGATCCGGTATTGGATGTTGGGCCGGTCGAAGCTGGCCACGAAGTGGCGGGCGCCCTCGAGCTGGAGGCGCTTGGCGATCTCGGCGTGGGTGGCGGTGGTGGCGGTGGCGGTGAGCGCTATGCGCGGCACGTCCGGCCACCGCTCGTGCAGCATCGACAGTGCGAGGTAGTCGGGGCGGAAGTCGTGGCCCCACTGCGACACGCAGTGCGCCTCGTCGATGGCGAAGAGCGCGATGTCGCCCCGGTCGAGCAGCCGCTGCACGCCGGGTGTGCCGAGCGCCTCCGGCGCCAGATAGATCAGGTCGAGGTCGCCGGCGAGGAACGTCGCCTCGACCGCGCGGCGGGTGTCGAAGTCGAGCGTCGAGTTGAGGAAGTCGGCCCGCACGCCGAGCGCGCGCAGCGCGTCGACCTGGTCCTGCATGAGCGCGATGAGCGGCGAGATCACCACGGCTGTGCCCCGGCGGACCAGGGCCGGGATCTGGTAGCACAGCGACTTGCCCCCACCGGTGGGCATGAGCACGAGCGCGTCGCCGCCCCCGCTCACGTGCTCGATGATCTCGTGCTGGTCGCCGCGGAACGAGTCGTATCCGAAGATCCGCCGGAGGACGCGGAGCGCCTCGGTTTCAAGATCTACAGCGGGAGCCACCCGCCGATTCTACGGGTGGCGCGGCCCGTTCAGGCCGCCGCGTCGTAGGCTTCCGCGAGCCATGCGCGGATATCGTCGTCTACCTCCTCCGGACGGGTGAGCTTGACGACGTTGATGGTGCGATCGGCGTTGACCCGGATCGTGCGGGCGATCCGCGGATGGTCGATGCGACGGTGGAGTGCCAACTCGAGCGAGAGACAGCGTGCTTTGGGACGGACCTCGGCGAGAGTGCGCCCGCGCTTCAGGAAAACGCCGACCGTGACGGCGTCGGCGTGTACATCGCCCAAAGTGGACAGAAAATCGACCAGCACGTCGTAGATTTCGCGATATGCCGGTGGCCAGGGTGCGAAGCACTCGTCAACCGTCATACCCGGAATGCACACATGCGACTGATGGGTCCGGCCGAACTCGCGGTCACATCGGGGGCAGACCCATCGGCTCATTCGCCTGATTCTAAATCGCGGCAGGGCCGAAGGGTTGATTGACACCTACCGCGCGTAACAGCAGGCTCACGCGTGGACGACCCTCAACATAGAGGAGGCGCAATGAGGACAGCACGATTGGCGACAGCCTGCGTGCTCACTCTGGTGGGTGCTTTGACACCCGCCATACCGGCAGGAGCTCAGGCGCCGTCGAAACCCGGCGGCGGAGTGGACAAGCTGGAGGTGTACGTCGGCACGCTCACGCCTCAGCAGCTCGAGACCACGCGGTCCGCCGGTGTGGACCTCGAGGAGGCGGCGGTCGCGACGGACAAGTCCGGCAACTCCGCCGTAGAAGTGGTGCTGAGTGGATACCAGGCGGCAAAGCTCGCGACCAAGGGCGTGAAGCTTTCGCCGAAGAAGGTGGAGGGCAAGACGGCCTCGCAGGCACTGCGCGCGCAGGCCGCGCAGGGCTGGGACGCCTTCCGCTCATACAGCGAGCCGGGTGGCATCCGTGACGAGGTCACGGCCACGGCGGCCCGCTTCCCCAAGATCGCCAAGCTCGTGACGATCGGCAAGTCGCTCAACGGCCAGCCGATCCTCGCCGTCAAGGTCACCAAGGGCGCCCGCAACCTCCGCGACGGCCAGCGGCCCTCGACGCTGTACCTCGGCGCGCAGCACGCTCGCGAGTGGATCACGCCCGAGATGGTCCGCCGGCTGATGCACCACGTGCTCGACTCGTACGGCAAGGACGCCGAGATCACCGCGCTCGTCGACAAGACCGAGCTGTGGTTCCTGCCGGTGGCCAACCCGGACGGGTACGACTACACGTTCACCGAGGACAACCGGCTGTGGCGCAAGAACATGCGCGACAACGATGGTGATGGCAAGATCACCACACTCGACGGCGTCGACCCCAACCGCAACTTCGCGTACAAGTGGGGCTACGACAACGAGGGCTCCTCGACCGACTTCGCGAGCGACACGTTCCGTGGCACCGGGCCCAACTCGGAGCCGGAGACGCAGGCGCTCGACAGGTTCTTCCGCCGGGTCGGCTTCGAGTTCTTCATCAACTACCACTCCGCCGCCGAGCTGCTGCTCTACGGCCTGGGTTGGCAGCAGGCCACCCCGACCCCCGACGACGAGATCTACAAGGCGATGGCCGGCGACGACGCCAACCCGGCGGTGCCCGGCTACGACCCCGACATCTCGGCCGAGCTCTACATCACCAACGGCGACACCGACACGCACATGACGATCAACTACGGCACGCTCGGCTTCACGCCCGAGATGTCGACCTGCGAGACCGTCTCCGCGTCGGTGCCGGATGACGAGTGGGAGCCGGAAGACTGCGTCAGCACGTTCATCTTCCCGGACGACGAGGAGCTGATCGCCACCGAGGTCGCGAAGAACATCCCGTTCGCGCTGGCGGTCGGCAAGTCCGCGCTCGACCCGGACGACCCGGTCTCGGTCGTCGGCCGCACCACCCCCGACTTCGTGATCGACCCGTTCGACGTGTCGTACGGGCGGAACCAGCCGGTCGCCACGATCGCCCGCCGGGCGCTCAAGGACGTCCACATGCACTACACCATCAACGGCGGCCGCCCCAAGACGGTCGACGTCCGGGAGTGGAAGGGCGGCGAGAAGTACGGCGGCACCCACGACGACTACTACGCCGAACTGCGCGGCAAGGTGACCGGCGCCAAGCCGGGTGACCGGGTCGAGGTGTGGTTCACCGGCCGCAAGGCCAAGAAGGGTGTCGTCGCCAGCGACCACTTCACGTACACGGTCAACAGCGACATCGGCGGCCAGGTCCTCGTGCTCGCCGAAGAGGACGTGACGGGCCTCAGCCCGGTGCAGGCCGGCTTCACCTCCGCCAAGTACGCGGACGAACACGTCGCCGCGATCAACAAGGCGGGCTACACGACCGACGTCTACGACTTCGACACCCAGGGCCGCAAGGCACCCCACCACCTCGGCGTGCTCTCGCACTACAAGGCGGTGGTCTGGGAGACCGGCGACGACGTGATCCAGCGGTCGCAGGGTCAGGTGCCGGGCACGACCACCAAGGCCGCGCTCGACACCGAACTCGCCGTGCGCGACTACCTCAACGAGGGTGGCAAGGCGCTCGTCGGCGGGCAGAACGCGCTGTTCGCCCAGGGAGCCAACGGTGCGTACTTCTACAACCCGGCCGCGCCGCCCGAGTGCACCGACCCGGACGACCTGGCCTGCCTGCCGCTGGTCAACGACTTCCCGCAGTACTGGCTGGGCGCGCACACGTACGTCAGCGACGGCGGCACGTCACCGGACGGCTCGACGTACCCGATCAACGGCCGCGGGCCGCTCGCCGGCTGGACCGGCACGCTCAACGCCCCGGGCTCGGCGGAAAACCAGGCGCACACCGCCTCGTTCCTGCCGACGTCCAGCTTCCTGCCGCCCGCGGAGTTCCCGCAGTTCCGCAGCGAGATCGCGGGTGACTGGGATCGGCCGGGCGCGGCACCGTTCGACCCGCTGACCGGCGCCTGGTACGTCTACAGTGGCCAGTCCGACCAGTCGTACAAGCGGCTGACGCGCACGGTCGACCTGACCGGCGCGACGAGCGGCGAGCTGCGGTTCGGCGCCTCGTACGACACCGAGGCGGAGTGGGACTTCCTCCTCGTCGAGGCGCACACCGTCGGGGCGGACGACTGGACGACTCTGCCGGACCGCAACGGCCACACGGGCACCGAGACCGGCGAGAGCTGCAACTCGGGCTGGGTGCCGCAGCTGCACCCGTTCCTCGCCCACTACCAGGGCGCGGACTGCTCCCCGACCGGCACGACCGGCGTGTGGAACGCGGCCAGCGGCCCGTCCGGCGGCTGGGTCGAGTGGTCGGTCGACCTCACCGCGTACGCGGGCAAGCAGGTCGAGATCTCCATCTCGTACGTCTCCGACTGGTCCACCCAGGGCTTGGGCGTGTTCATCGACGACGCGCGCGTCCTCGCCGACGGCGCACCGGTCGCGGAGACCTCGTTCGAGGCGGACCTCGGCGGTTGGACGGTGGCCGGCCCCGCGCCGGGCTCCGACCCCAACGGCAACGACTGGAGCCGCACCCAGACGGCGTTCGACGAGGGCGGCATCGTCGTCACTCCCGACACCGTCTACACGGGATTCGGCTTGGAGGGCCTCGCACCGGCCGTCCGTGACGACCTGGTGAAGCGGTCGCTCGACCACCTGCTGTAGCTCCACAGTGGATGCGAGGGCCCGTGCCGCACGTGCGGCACGGGCCCTTCGCCGCTTCAGGCCAGGATCAGGCTCCGCGCCTCCGCGGCCACCTGGTTGGCGGCGCCGTCGAGGTTGCTGAGCACGACGACCGTCCAGCCGGCGTCGGGATACCAGCTGAAGTTGGTGGAGACGCCGGGTGCGCCGCCGGAGTGCCCGAGCACCCATCGGCCGTTCACGAGCGAGCCGACCGTGAGGTAGTTGCTGAAGCCCATACGCCCGTCACCGCCGCCGGGCATGGGCGGCAACGGCAGCTTGGGGCTGGTGGACAGGTCGGCGTGGACGCGGTCGAGCAGCCTGCCGCCCAGCAGCGCCGCCACGATCCGGGCCATGTCGCCGGCCGTGGCGAACGAACCGCCCGCCGGACTGCCGACGAAGCCGTGCCGCTCGATCTGGTCGCTGCCGTCCCGCAGGTACGGGTGGGCGAAGCGGGGATCGGTCCGCCACCGAGGCGTGGTGTAGAAGTCGGAGCCGGTGGTGCCCGAGACCCGAAGGATGCCCTCGCGTACTTGGTCGTAGTACGACCGCCCCGATGCCGCCGCGACGACCGCGCCCAGCGTGACGAAGCCGGTGTTGCTGTATCGCTGGCCCGCCCCCGGCGCGAAGGCGAGCGTGTCCCGGCGGGCATACCGCAGCGTGCCCTGCCACGCCTTCTCGACGGTGTCCCACGCCGGCAGCTCGTCCCAGAAGCCCTCGATCTGGAGGTAGTCGCCCAGCCCCGACGTGTGCGTCAGCAGGTGGTGGACCGTGACGGTGCCGGCCACGTCGTCCCGGAAGCCGTCGAGATGCTTGCCCACCGTGTCCGTGTACGCGAGCTTTCCCCGCTGGACGAGCTGGGCGATCGCCACGCTGGTGAGGAACTTGGTCACCGAGGCGAGCGAGAAGATCGTGCCGGGCCGGTTGGGGACGGAGCGCGCCCGGTCCGCCATCCCGTATCCCCGCTCCAGCACCGTACGGCCCTGGTGTACCAGCGCGACGCTCCCGGAAAACGCGTCTTCGGCGGTCAGCCCTCGTACGTACTGGTCGAACGCGCCGCCGGGGCGCAGCTCGGTGGGAATCACGGGCGCGCCGGCCGCGGCCCGATCCGCACCAACCAGCACCGCTCCGCCGGCCGCGACGCCCGCCGCGGCGCCAGCCGCGGTGAGAAACGCGCGCCGCCCGATGCTCTCATTCATAGCCATGGCTCCGGATACAACCCGAGCCCCTGTTACGCCGGCGTCATCGCGGACCGAAACGCCCAGGTAACAGGCTCTGCCGTAGATCAGGCGGAGACGGTGAGCACCCGGACGGCGGCGGCGCCAAGCTCGTCGGACTCGGCCAGGTCGACCTCGGCGGTGATGGCCCAGTCGTGGTGCCCGGCCGGGTCGTCGAGGATCTGGCGCACCGTCCAGCGGTCGCGGCCTTGGTCGATCATCAGCAGCGCGGGGCCGCGGGCGTCGGGGCCGGTGCCGATGTCGGTGTGCTCGGCGAAGTAGGGCTCCAGCGCGTCCTCCCACGCCTCGGCGTCCCAACCGGCCTCGGCATCCAGCGCGCCCAGCTCGTCCCAGCGGCGGAGGGCGGCGAGCTCGACGCGGCGGAAGAGGGCGTTGCGAACCAGGACGCGGAAGGCGCGGGTGTTGCGGGTGACCGCGGGCGGGCGCTCGTCGACCGGGGCCTCGGCGGCCGTGCCGTCGATGCCGCCGCGCAGCCGCTCCCACTCGTCGAGGAGGCTGGAGTCGACCTGGCGGACCAGCTCGCCGAGCCACTCGACGAGGTCGATCAGCTCTTCGGTCTTGGCCTCGTCGGGGACGGTCTGGCGCAGCGCCTTGTACGCGTCCGCGAGGTAGCGCAGCACGAGCCCTTCGGAGCGGGAAAGGCCGTAGAAGGCCACGTACTCGGTGAAGGTCATGGCCCGCTCGTACATGTCGCGGGCCACCGACTTCGGCGACAGCTCGTGGTCGGCGACCCAGGGGTGGCCCTTCCGGTACGCCTCGAAGCCCACCTCCAGCAGGTCGGCCAGCGGCTTGGGGTGGGTCACGTCTTCGAGCAGCTCGAGCCGCGCCTCGTACTCGATGCCGTCGGCCTTCATCGCGGCAACCGCCTCGCCGCGGGCCTTGAACTGCTGTGCGGAGAGCACCTGCCGAGGATTGTCCAAGATGGACTCGATGACCGAGAGCACGTCGAGGGCGTACGTCGGGGCGTCGCGGTCGAGCAGCTCGATGGCCGCCAGCGCGAACGGTGACAGCGGCTGGTTGAGTGCGAAGTCGAGCTTCAGGTCGACCGCCAGGCGGATCGGCGCGCGAGTCACCACGCCGGCGGCGAGCAGCTCGCGGTACATCGCGATGGCCCGCCGGATGTGGCGGCGCCGCGTGGCCGGCTCGTCGTGGTTGTCGGTGAGCAGGTGGCGCATCGCGGCGAACGCGTCGCCGGGTCGGCCGATGACGTTGAGCAGCATCGAGTGGCTGACCGCGAAGCTCGACGTGAGCGGCTCCGGCTCGGCCTCGACGAGCCGGTCGAAGGTCGGCTTGCCCCAGCCGATCGAGCCCTCCGGCGGCTTTTTGCGCACAACCTTGCGGCGCTTCTTCGGGTCGTCACCGGCCTTGGCGAGCGCCTTCTCGTTGTCGATGACGTGCTCGGGCGCCTGCACGACGACGTTGCCCACCGTGTCGAACCCGGCCCGCCCGGCGCGGCCCGCGATCTGGTGGAACTCGCGCGCCTTGAGCAGCCGGGTCTTCGTGCCGTCGTACTTGCTCAGCGCGGTGAAGAGCACTGTCCTGATTGGAACGTTGATGCCCACGCCGAGCGTGTCGGTGCCGCAGATCACCTTGAGCAGCCCAGCCTGCGCCAGCGTCTCCACCAGCCGGCGGTAGCGGGGAAGCATGCCCGCGTGGTGCACGCCGATGCCGTGGCGCACGAGGCGCGACAGGGTCTTGCCGAAGCCGGCGGTGAAGCGGAAGCTGCCGATGGCGGCGGCGATGGCGTCTTTCTCCGCGCGGGTGGCGAGGTTGACGCTCATCAGCGCCTGCGCGCGCTCCAGCGCGGCCACCTGGGTGAAGTGGACGATGTACACCGGCGCCTGGTGGGTGGTGAGCAGCTCTTCGATCGTCTCGTGGAGCGGCGTGGTGACGTACGAGAAGAAGAGTGGGACCGGCCGCGCGCCCGAGCGGACGACGGCGGTGGGCCGGCCGGTGCGGCGGGTCAGGTCCTTCTCGAAGAAGGAGACGTCGCCGAGCGTCGCGGACATCAGCACGAACTGCGCCTGCGGCAGCTCGAGCAGCGGCACCTGCCACGCCCAGCCGCGATCGGGCTCGGCGTAGAAGTGGAACTCGTCCATCACGACCAGGCCGACGTCGGCCTGGTCGCCTTCGCGTAGCGCGATGTTGGCGAGGATCTCGGCGGTGCAGCAGATGATCGGCGCGTCTTCGTTGACGCTGGCGTCGCCGGTGAGCATGCCGACGTTGTCCGCGCCGAAGGCCTCGCAGAGCGCGAAGAACTTCTCCGAGACGAGCGCCTTGATGGGCGCGGTGTAGAAGGTGGTGCGGCCGGTGGCGAGCGCGGCGAAGTGCGCGCCGAGCGCCACCAGGCTCTTGCCCGAGCCGGTCGGGGTGCTGAGGATCACGTTGGCGCCCGAGACGATCTCGATCAGCGCCTCTTCCTGGTGTGGGTAGAGGGCGAGCCCGTGGTCGTCGGCCCAGGTGGCGAACGCGTCGAACGTCGCGTCGGGGCCCGGGTCGTCGCGCGGGACGAGGTCGGTGAGCGTCATAACCCACCTATGGTGTCAGAGCCACCCGCGCTCGCGCGCCTGCCATCCCAGCTGGAGGCGGGAACGGGAGTGGGTCAGCTCCATCAGGTGCTGCACACGGCGGACGATCGTACGCCGGCTCACGCCCAGTCGGGCAGCGGCCGCCTCGTCGGTGAGCCCGGCCACGAGCAGCGACAGCAGTTGGCGGTCGGCGGCGGTCAGGCCGGCGTCGGCGGTCGGCTCGTCGTCGTCGCCGAGTGCGAGCGGTGTGGCAACCGCCCAGATGGTCTCAAACAGGGCGATCAACGCGTCCAGCAGCCCGCAGGGGTGTACCAGCAGGGCCGCGTCGTGTGCCGAGGTGGCGTACGCGAGGGGGAGCAGCGCCAGCTCGCGGTCGGCGATCGCCAGCTTGGTCGGCAGCACCTCGACGAGCCGGGCCTGCTCACCGGCCCGCAGGTGGGTCGCGGCGGCCGCGGCCACGCCCGGGTCGGCGAGCGCCGTCGCGTCGTACACGGCGCGGTAGCTGACGCCGGCCGCCTCGCGGTCGAGCTGGGTGCGGTTGACCCCGGTGGGCTTCGCGTACGGCGGCGCGACGAGCACCCGCATCTCCTTGCGCGCCGTTCGCTGCACCCGGTCGAACGCACGCCCCACCGCCGCCCGGCCGGAGACGATCTCGATCAGCTCCTCGGTGCTCCGGTCGGCCACCAGGTGCTCGGCCTCGTCGGCGAGGCGGAGCGCGGCCTCGCGGGTGCGCTCCAGCTCCTCCATGCGGCGCCGCACCAGCTGCTCCACGGCGAGGTCGGGCGGCACCGGCACCACCCGCTCCTGCGGTGGCGGCGTGCGGTGGACCAGGCCCTTGCGCTGGAGGCCGGCGACCGCGCGGCGGGTGCCCGCGGCGCTGAGGCCGATGCGGTCGGCGAGCTGGGGGAGCGGGGCGCTGCCCTGGCGCACCAGGGACAGATACGTGGACTCCTCCGCTGCGCTCAGCCCGGCGGCCTGGAGCACGATCACATCCCTCGTTGACGCATCTGCGACATGGCGCAGCTGCGCTGACCGTAGATCCTTTACCGCCTGGATGACAAGTGTGAGGCTGGTCGCGGCCACCGAACGGACCGGCCGGGGTCGAGCCCCCCTCTGGCGTACGCCACCTCGGCCCCAGCCACCGGTCGCCTGAGCAAGCAGTCAGCAGACCGTCCACACTGGCCGTTCGTCGTCTGGGCTCCGCCGCTCATCGCCTTTCCAGGGCCGCTCGGCGCACGGTTCCTACGCTCCGACCGCAGCGGTTATGCTGCTTTCAAATCCGTGCTCATCGATGGTATTCGTGCTCCTACTCAGGGGGCGGCCCATGGGCAGTGGAACACCGCCGGGACCCAGCCGCATCGCGGTGTGTTCCGTCGACCAACTCCGCCGCGACGCGGTGGCGGCATACCTCGGCACGCTGCCGGACTTCACCCTCGTGGGGCAGGCCGCCGGCTGTGCCGAGTTGATCCCGCTCACCGAGTCGCAGCGGCCCGACATCGCGCTCATCGACGGCGGGCCGCGGCCGGGCGAGCACCTGCCCGCGATCCGCGTGCTCCGCGAGCGGTTTCCGGGCATCGCGGCGGTGGTTGTGTACGAGCGGCTGTCGAGCCACGACTTCGCCGCGCTCGGCGACGTGGGTCTGGCGGCCGTCGTGCCGTACACGCACGGCCTCGGAGGCCTTCTCGCCGTGCTCCGCGCGCTGCCGGCCGGCACCTGGCAGACCGCGAACGGCGCGGCGCTCACCAGTCGCCAGCGCGAGATCCTCCTGCTGCTGCGCTCGGGGCACCACGTCGGCGAGATCGCGGACCTGCTGGCGATCAGCGCGGGCACCGTGGAAAACCACCGGCGCCGGGTGTACGCGAAGCTCGGCGTGCCACCGCCACCCGTCGCCGCGCGGCCGCCGGCGCCGCCGAGCCACCCGGACGAGGAGCCGCCCCCTCCCACGGGACGCCCGGTGCTGGCGGTGGCGGTGGGCAACCCCGGACCGGTGCTCGACCTCGTCGTCACCACGCTCATCGCCCACCGGCTCGCGGTCGTCCGCGAACACGGACCGGAGGCGGTCGCACAGGTGCACTGGCTCCGTACGCACCGCGGGCCGGTGATCCGGGTGCTCGTCAACCCGACCGTCGACCAGTGGCAGGCCGGCGCGGCTCTCGGCTGGTCGGCCGTAATGGTGCACGACCACCCGATCGACCGGCGCGGCATGGCGGAGGCGGTGGCGCACGGGATCCTCGGGCTGGTGCCTTCGAGCGAGGTGGCGCAGCAGCTCGTGCCGGTGCTCAACCTCGTCGCCGCCGGCTATCTGGTGCTCGACCCGCCGTCGACCGGGCACTTCACCGACACGCTGACCGCCCGCTCGGGGAAGGCGCCTTCGGCCGAGCCCGCGCCGCGGGAAAACCCGGCCGGGCCGCTTTTCCGGATGCCCACCGTGGCGTTTACATAGGACTGTCTACTGTGGCCGCCGAAACGAGAGGTCGAAGATCTCCCGGCCGGCCTCGACACCGCGCTGCTCGAACTTCGTGACCGGGCGCTCGGCCAGGCGCGGCGCGAACCCCTCGTGCTCGTTGACCAGCGCTGAGTCGGCGCTCAGGGTTTCGAGCATGACCTCGGCGTACTCGGCCCAGTCGGTCGCGCACCGCAGCCGGCCGCCGGGCGCGAGCCGCGACCGTAGCAGCGCCACGTGGTCGGGCTGAAAGAGCCGGCGCTTGTGGTGGCGGGCCTTGGGCCACGGGTCGGGGAAGAAGGCGTGCACCGCGCTCAGGCTTTCCGGCGCGAGCATGTGGCGCAGCAGCGTGATCGCGTCGCCGAGGCCGACCCGCACGTTGGTCAGCCCGCGCTCCTCGACCACGGCGAGCAGGTTGGCCACGCCGGGGGTGTGCACGTCGACGGCGAGGTAGTCACGGCCCGGGTCGGCGGCGGCCATCGCGATCGTCGCCTCACCCATGCCGGAGCCGATCTCCAGCACGACCGGCGCCCGCCGCCCGAACAGCTCGTCGAGGTCGAGACGGCTCGCCGGCGTCTCGGGGATGGTGACGCCCCAGAGAGGCCAGAGCCGGGTGAGCGCGTCGGCGTGGCGCCCGGTCATCCGCCCCCGGCGCGGGTGGAACGTCCGCACGCGGGCGGGATGAGCGAGAGAAGTCATAACGCGCCCAAGGATACGGCGGCGCCGGGCGCCCGGCGCCGCCGCCTTTGATCACGGGCGGGTCAGGCGACCGCCGTCCACATGGCGGCGAAGGCGGCGGCCTCGCCGGTCAGCCAGCGCTCGACCTCCTCCGGCTTGGTCGCCGGGTCGGGGCGGTGGATCTCGCCGCGGCGGACGTCTACCACCACGGGGGTGGCGTGCGGGAGGACCTGGTGCATGTGGCGGGACATCAGGTGGAGCGTGGCCAGCAGGGCCTCGTCGGCCGGCGGGTCGGGGTCGAAGTGCAGGCGGACCGCCTCGGCCCGACCGTCGTCGTAGCGCAGGCCCAGGTGCGGATTGACCTTGATGGAGAGGCCGCCGAGCACGCCGAGCGCGTCGCGGGTCTGTGCCACGCCGACGGCCGCCGGATCGCCGAGCGAACCAAGGTAGGCGAGGGCGCCGGGGGTGAGCGCCTCGTAGAGCGGGCGCCAGCGCGGTCGGACCAGGTCGACGGCGGCCGCGAGCTGCGCTCCGCCGGTGCGGAACTGAATGTCGGCCTTGAGCGCCTTGACCAGCGTGCCGTGCGGGTTGAAGCCGGAGCCGGACTCGCGCTGGCGGCGCAGACCGGAGACGAAGGTGGCCTTGCGAGGGCCGGTGCGCCCGACATAACGGGTGAACGCGAGCAAGGTGGCGTAGGGGGGAGGGGCGCCGGTCACAGCAGTCTCCTAACCGAAAGTGACGAGCCGTGTTCGTACACACATACTAATCCGACGGTACGACAAACTTAGTTCCTGAACCGGTTGAGTTGCCATGTATCTACATGCTTCAATGCGACCCATGTGGAGAAGATCCCTGCTCGCCGGCCTGCTGGCCGTCGGAGCAGCCATCGCCGGTCAGCAGGTCCTGACCGCCCCGGAGGCCAGTGCGGCCGCCCCGGTGCGCGTCATGCCCCTCGGCGACTCGATCACCGGCTCGCCGGGCTGCTGGCGCGCCATCCTGTGGAACCGGCTTCAGAGCGCCGGCCTCACCGACGTCGACTTCGTCGGCACGCTCCCGCCACAGGGCTGCGGCGTGGCGCACGACGGAGACAACGAGGGCCACGGTGGCTTCCTGGCAACCAACGTCGCCGACCAGAACCAGCTGGTGGGCTGGCTCGCCGCCACCCGGCCCGACGTCGTGATGATGCACTTCGGCACCAACGACGTCTGGAGCAACCGCCCCAACGACGTCATCCTGGCCGCGTTCTCGAAGCTCGTCGACCAGATGCGGGCCAGCAACGCGAACATGCGGATCCTGGTCGCGAAGATCATCCCGATGGGCACCAGCCAGTGCGCCGAGTGCGGGCAGCGGGTCGTCTCGTTCAACAACGCGATCCCGGCCTGGGCCGCGAGCAAGACCACCAGCCAGTCGCCGATCACCGTGGTCGACCAGTGGACCGGCTTCGACACCGCCACCGACACCTACGACGGGGTACACCCGAACGCGAGCGGCGACCAGAAGATGTCGGACAAGTGGTACCCGGCGCTCGCGGCCGCCCTGGGTGGCGTGACCCCGACGACCGCCCCGCCGACGACCGCCCCGCCGACGACCGCGCCGCCCACGACCGGGCCCCCGACGACCGCGCCGCCGACCACCGGACCGCCGCCGGGCAGCGGGTGCGGCGCGACCTACCGGGGCGTCGGCCAGTGGCCGGGTGGCTTCCAGGGTGAGGTGACCGTGCGCAACAACGGCACCGCGGCCACTCGCGGGTGGCGGGTCGTGTTGACCTTCGCGAACGGGCAGCAGGTCAACCAGATGTGGGGCGGCTCGTACACGCAGAGCGGGTCCACTGTGACCGTCACGAACGCCGGCTACAACGGCGCGGTCGGCCCGAACGCCTCGGTCACCTTCGGCTTCATCGCCAGCTGGAACGGTTCCCACACGGCACCCACGCTCACCTGCACCGCGACGTAAAAGATCAATCGGCGGCGCCGCGTCCTCCCGATGGTGACTTGAAGGTCTACCCGATCACGGGGAGAATCTGACCATGGGAGGACGCGGCGCCATCGCAGCGGCCGCCGCCGTCGTGGCCGTGGTCCTGTCCACCGCGGCGCCCGCACGGGCCGCCGCGGTGTATGTCGAGCTCAACCCGGCGACCGTCCAGGCTGGATATCTCGTGGGCATCCGCGCGAGCTGCGACGACAACACCAAACCGGCCACTGTGGAGTCCGACGCGTTCGGCGAGGTCAAGGTCTACCCGCAGTTCGACGTGCTGACCGCGGCGGTCACGGTGCCCGCCGACAAGGACCCCCGCCGCTACAACGTGCGGCTGACCTGCGACGGCGGCGGGTCAGCCACCGCCCGGCTCAACGTGCTCGACGGCGGGCGGCCGAGCGAGGGGCCGGCCACCGGCTTCGGTGGCATGGCCGACGACGGCTCGGGCGGCCTGCTCGTCGGCGGGGGCATGGTCGCGATCGTCGCCGGCGCGCTGCTCGGGGTGTATACGCTGCGCCGCCGCCGCGCGGAGACGACCTGAGCGATGGCCGCCACCCGGTTCACCGGTCCGGTCGCCATCGTGGTCGCGATCGCCGGTGTGCTCGCGGTCGGCGCCGGCCTGACCGAAGACACCGGCCTCTGGGCGGCCCTGTCCGGTGACTCCAAGCCGCCGCCGCGCGAGTTTCCGCTGCTGGAGCCGAGCCGGCCGATCCGCATCGTGATCCCGTCGATCGACGTGAAGGCGCCGGTGCACGGCGTCGGCCTGGCCGACGACGGCTCGATCTCGGTGCCCTCGGTGCACCGGCACAACGAGGCCGGCTGGTACGACCGCGGGCCGACGCCGGGCGAGTTCGGCCCGGCCGTCCTCGTCGGGCACGCCGACACCAAGGACGGCCCGTCCATCTTCTTCTCGCTGCCCAAGCTCAAGCCCGGCGCCAAGATCGAGATCACCCGCCGGGATCGCTCGATAGCGATCTTCGAGGTCAACTCGGTGGAGCGCTTCGGCAAGTCCAAGCTCCCCGCCGACCGGGTCTACGGCGACTACAGCCGGCCCGGTCTCCGCCTCATCACCTGCGGCGGTCGGTGGATCGGCGGGAGCATCGGTTACCAGGACAACATCGTGGCGTTCGCGTCGCTCGTGGAGACCAAGAACCCATGATAGATTGATGACGATCATTGTATGCGCTGAGGAGATCACCGTGCGTACCCGAATCGTCATCGCCCTGGCCACTCTTGTGGCGACCGCCGGCGGGGCCGGCGTCGCCATCGCGGCGAACGCGGCCGCCGATGGTCCGATCACCACCCTCGCCAACGGAAACTTCAACTGGTCCGCGCCGCAGACCGCGGCCAGCGGCCTCACCGTGCCGTGGGCCCTCGCCTTCCTGCCCGACGGCAGCGCGCTGGTCACCGAGCGCAATAGCGGTCGTGTGCTGCGCATCCCGGCCGGCGGCGGCCAGGCCACGCAGGTGGCCACGATCAGCGGCGTCTCGGCGAGCGGCGAGTCCGGCCTGCTCGGGATCGCGGTCTCGCCGACGTACGCGCAGGACGGCTTCGTCTACGTGTACTTCACGACCGCCTCCGACAACCGGATCGCCCGCTTCACGCTCGCCAACCCGCAGACCCAGACGCCGATCCTCACCGGTCTCGCCCGGGCCACCATCCACGACGGCGGCCGGATCGCGTTCGGTCCGGACGGCATGCTGTACGCGGGCGTCGGCGACGCCGGCAACACCGCCAACTCGCAGAACCCGCAGAGCCGCAACGGCAAGATCCTGCGGATGCGGCCGGACGGCAGCGCGCCGCCGGACAACCCCACCGCCGGCTCGCTCGTCTACAGCCTCGGCCACCGCAACGTGCAGGGCCTGGCCTGGGACCCGGCCGGGCGGCTCTACGCCAGCGAGTTCGGGCAGAACACGTGGGACGAGGTCAACCAGATCGTGCCGGGTGGCAACTACGGCTGGCCGACGGTCGAGGGGCGGGCCGGTGACCCGCGCTTCCGCGACCCGATCGTGCAGTGGACCACCGCCGAGGCGTCGCCCAGCGGCGCGGCCATCGACGGCAACGCGCTCTTCGTCGCCGCGCTCCGCGGCACCCGGCTGTGGCAGGTCACGCTGGACGGCAGCGGTGGCGTCACGGGCAGCCCGACCGCACGGCTCCAGGGCCAGTTCGGGCGGCTGCGCGCCGTCGTCGTCGGCCCGGACGGCTGGCTCTGGGTGACCACCAGCAACCGTGACGGCCGCGGCTCGCCCGCCGCCAACGACGACCGCGTGCTGCGCTTCCCGCCGGTCGGTACGGTCACGACCCCGCCGACGACGCCGCCCACCACCCCGCCGACCACACCACCAACGACGCCGCCCACGACCCCGCCGACGACGCCGCCCACCACGCCGCCGGTCACCGGTAGCTGCACGGTCGCGTACCAGGTGAACCAGTGGAGCAACGGTTTCACCGCGAACGTGACCATCACCAACCGCGCCGCGGCGGTCAGCAGCTGGGCGCTCACCTGGACGTTCGGCGGCAACCAGCAGGTCACCAACGCCTGGAACACCCAGGTGACCCAGAGCGGCACCGGCGTGACCGCGCGAAACGTCAGCTACAACGGCGCGATCCCGACCAACGGCAACGTGACCTTCGGCTTCCAGGCCACCTACAGCGGCACGAACAACCGCCCGGCGGAGTTCCGTCTAAATGGGACGGTGTGCGCGAGCGCTTAGCAACCCTTCCCGTCCGACTCGCGTCTGTCTATGTGGGTGGGCCACCTCGGTCCACCCACGACAGAACGGGGAGGAAATGGCAACCACGAAACTGCTTCGTCCACTCGCGGTCGGGGCGGTGGTGCTGGCGATGAACGGCGGTGCGGTGGCCGCCGCGGCGCCCGCACCGCCGCCCCTCAGCTTCGTCGCGGCGACCAGCGCGGTGACCCTCGAACGCTATCCCGACGAGGGCGTCTGGCTCGACCTCGGCACCCACGTCGTGGCCGGCAAGAAGCCGTTCGAGATCCGTGCCAAGCGCGCTTCGTACGCCGACCCGATCGTGGCGACGCAGGGCACCGGTGCCCGCGCGACACAGCTGCCGGCCGGGCTCCTCACCAGCTTCTCCGGCTTCAGCGCGTTCACCCACACCCGGATCACGGACGCCACCGGCGCGGTGGTCCTCGAACGGGACGAGGAGTTCTGCCCCAACGGCTACGGCGCGCGCAGCCGGCCCGACGCGCCGGACACCTCGCCGTACCCGAGGGACTGCGCGACCAACCCGTTCACGCTCGGGGCGGTCTGGGGGATCCAGGCCGGGTGGAGCGTGCCCACCTCGGGGGCGTGGTGGCAGAAGGAGCCGGTCGACCTGCCCGACGGCACCTACACGGCGACCGTGACGGTCAACCAGCCGTACCGCGACCTCTTCGGCATCCCGGCCGACCAGTCGAGCGCGACGGTGCGGGTCACCGTGCGCTCGGTCGACCCGGGCGAACCCCGGCGGCAGTCCGCCGCCCCGGCGGACGAGCACGCGCACCACACGCCCGACCAGCACGCCCGCTTCGCCGCCGGTAACGCCGGTGGGCAGCCGGCGGCCGCGCGCCCGGCCGGCAAGGGCAAGGTCGTCGCCGGGCCGAAGCCGGACCTCCGGTCGCTGCCCGCGTGGGGCATCGAGATCGGCGCGTACGACGCCGAGGAGGGGCACGACTACCTGTCCTTCAACGCCACGGTGTGGCTCGGCGGGCGGTCACCGCTCGTCGTCGACGGCTTCCGCCGGTCCGGCCAGGACATCATGGACGCCTACCAGTACTTCTACGACGCCCAGGGCAACCAGACCGGGTACGCCCAGGTCGGCACGATGGAGTGGGACGACCGCGACGGGCACAACCACTGGCACTTCACCGACTTCGCCCAGTACCGGCTGCTCGACGCCAGCCAGCAGCTCGCGGTGCGCAGCGGCAAGGAGGCCTTCTGCCTGGCCAACACCGACGCGGTGGACCTCACACTCCCGCGGGCCAACTGGAAGCCGGAGAACACCGAGCTGAACACGTCCTGCGGCGAGCAGGGTTCGATCGCGGTGCGGGAGGTCCTCGACATCGGCAACGGCGACACGTACGGACAGTTCCTGCCGGGCCAGTCGTTCGACATCACCGACCTGCCGAACGGGACGTACTACGTCGAGGTGGTCGCCAACCCGGACAACAAGCTGATCGAGTCGGACAAGACGAACAACAGCTCGCTCCGCAAGGTCATCCTCGGTGGCGAGCCGGGGGCGCGGACCGTGGAAGTGCCGCCACACTACGGCGTGGTGGGCTGATCAACCGGTGGTGAAGCACCCCGCCAGGCACACTGGCGGGGTGACTACCACGCTGGCGATCGACTGTGGCGGGGGCGGCATCAAGGCGTCCGTGCTGGACGAGGCGGGCACGATGCGCGCCCAGCCGGTGCGGGTGCCCACGCCGTACCCGCTGCCGCCGACCCTGTTCGTGCAGACCCTCGGCGACCTGGCGGGCAAGCTACCCACCGCCGACCGGGCCACCGTCGGCATGCCGGGGATGATCCGGCACGGCGTGGTGGTGGCGACGCCGCACTACGTGACCCGCAACGGCCCGCGTACCAAGGTGGACCCGGACCTCGTCACGCAGTGGTCCGGCTTCGACGCCCGCACCGCGCTCAACGACGCGCTCGGCCTGCCCACCCTGGTGCTCAACGACGCCGAGGTGCACGGCGCCGGCGTGGTCGCCGGCACCGGGCTGGAGCTGGTGCTCACGCTCGGCACCGGGCTCGGCTGTGCGCTCTTCGACGGCGGCATCCTCGCGCCGCACCTGGAGTTTTCCCAGGCGCCGGTGCGGTGGGGGATGAGCTACGACACGTACATCGGTGAGCACGAGCGGCGCCGTCTGGGCGACGCCTTCTGGTCGCGGCGGATCCGGGCGATCGTCGACGGGCTGCGGCCGGTCTTCCTGTGGGACCGCCTCTACATCGGCGGCGGCAACGCCCGCCGGATCCGCCCCGAGCAGCTCACCCGGATGGGCGACGACGTGGTGGTCGTGCCCAACACCGCCGGCATCATCGGCGGCGTGCGCGCCTGGTCACTGACCCGTCCGTGATCGAAGCTCCTCCAAGCCGTTGGAACGGCTCGAGAGGAGCTTTGATCACGGCGCGCTAGGGCCTGAGTCTCCCGACTTCCCCTGCTCGGCCAGGAAGCGCTCCAGCTCGGCACCCAGCTCCTCGGCCGTCGGCAGCGGGCCGCTGTCGGCGAGGAGGTTGGCGCCGCGCTGGCGGCCGCGGGTGAACGCGTCGTACTGCTCCTCCAGCGCCCGCACCAGCTCAGCCGCCTCGGCGGTCTGCGCGATCTGCTGGTCGATGTCGGCCCGCACGGTCTCGGACGCCTGCCGCAGGCCCTCGGTGGGCAGCAGCAGGCCGGTCGACTTGGAGACCGAGGTCAGCAGCTGCTCGGCGGCCGGGGGGTACTCCGCCTGGGCGAGGTAGTGCGGCACATGGGCGGCGAAGCCCATCGCGTCGTGCCCCTTCTCACCGAGGCGAAACTCCAGCAGGTGGCCGGCGCTGCCCGGCACCTGCACCCGCTGGAGCCACGGCTCGTAGCCGGCGACGAGCTCGCGGCGGGTGCCGTGTGCGGTGACGCCGGTGGGCCGGGTGTGCGGCACGGCCATCGGGATCGCGTTGAGCCCGACGGTGAGCCGCACGCCGAGCCGCGCGACCACCTCGGTGAGCGCCGCCACGAGCCGCTCCCACTGAAGGTCGGGCTCGGGGCCGGTGAGCAGGAGGAACGAGGTGCCGGCGTCGTCGTGCACGAGGTGCAGCTCGAGCTTGGGCGCCTCGTACGACTCCCAGTGGTCTTCGATGAAGATCATCGGCGGGCGGCGGGAACGGTAGTCGAGCAGCTGGTCGATGTCGAATGTCGCCACCGGCCGCGACTCGAGGGTCTCCAGAAGGTGCTCACGCGCCAGCCGGACGGCGTTACCTGCGTCGACGAAGCCGCTCAGCGCCTGGACCAGCACCGGCCGGCCCAGGTCGGGCAGGTCGTCGGCCAGCTCGTACAGGCCATGCGGATCGAGCACCAGTCCTCCTCGGGACAAACGGTCTACCCGTTATTAAACCCCGGCGACCCAGGCGTCGATTCCCGCCGCGAGCCGCCGCCGCACCTCCGCCGGCGCCGCCGAGGCCTCCACCGAATGCCGGGCCAGCACCGCGAGCTCCGCGTCGGTGCAGCCCAGCTCGTGCCGGGCGATCTCGTACTGCCGGTGCAGGCCGCCCGGGAACAGCAGCGGGTCGTCGCTGCCGAGGGCCACCCGGACGCCGGCGTCGAGCAGGGTACGCAGGGGGAGGGCGGCGAAGTCGGCGATGACGCCGAGCGGAGGGTATGACGTGGGGCACACCTCCAGCGCGACGCCTTCCGCGGCGAGCAGGTCGAGCGTGGCCGGGTCGGCGGCGGCGCTGAGGCCGTGCCCGATGCGGCGGGCGCCGAGCGTGGTCACGCAGTCGCGCACGTGCCAGGCCGGCTCGTAGAAGCCCGCGTGCGGCACGGCCAGCAGCCCGGCCTCCGCCGCGATCCGGAACGCCGGCGCGAAGTCGGCCACCCGCCCGCGCCGCTCGTCATTGGACAGTCCGAAGCCCACGACGCCGGCGCCGGCGTACCGGGCGGCCAGGCGCGCCACCTCCACCGCCACCTCTGGCGGGCGGGTCCAGCTCGCCGCCAGGACGATGCCGGTCCGGCCTCCCCTGGCGCCGGCCAGCACGGCCTCGACCACCGGCTCCAGGCCGCCGAGCCGCTCCGCGTAGGAGGTGGGGTCGACCTGGAGCTCCAGCCAGCCCGCGCCATCGGCCGCGTCGCCCGCGGCGGCCTCGGCCACGAGACGGGCGACGTCGTCCGCGGTACGCACGGCGGCGCGCGCCGCGTCGTAGCGGGTCTGGAACGCGGCCCACCCGTGCGCCATCCCCGGCGTCAGCGGCGGCGGCACCGGCACGCCGTAGCGGTCGGCCAGGTCGGCCAGCGTTGCCGGGCGCATGGAGCCGGTCAGGTGGAGGTGAAGATTGGCCTTCGGCAGCCGTCGAAGATCCCGCACACGTCCGACCCTAGAGCTGGTCGTGTCGTGCCGCTTTTCACGAGCGGATTTCCCGGGCCCGCGTCACCTGCGGACCGCTGCTCCCGCCGGAGACCGCGGCGGCCGGCGGCTCGCGGGGCGAGCCGAGATCCCCGACCTCCGCTGCCAGGTGCGCGAGACAAGACCGAGGCGTCGCTCCGCGACGCCCTTGACCAGCCGCGCACGGGTGAGGCCGCGGCCCGCGCCGTCGGGGGCGGCGGTGTTTGTCCACAATGCCTGTTACCGTCCAGGCGGCGGGAGATCGAAGCGGAGGCTTCGTTGCCGTGGGTAACCGCCGCCGTCGTCCGCGCGGGCCACGATTCGAGATCTTGGAGAGTTAGGGCGCCATATCGACCCTAACTGTCCTAGATCTGGAAGTTCTCAACTGAGCCTGCTGGCGCTGCGTCACAGGCGGTGACCGGCGAGGACGGCCCAGCCTGTGCGGGCAAGCGATTCCCGCGGGGCGTGGACCCTTGCCGGTCCGGTCAGCCGCGCGTCTCGGATGTCAAGGTCCGCAGCTTGACCAACAGCGGACGGGTGAGGCCGCGGGAGCAGCGGTCTGGACCACGGCGGACATCGCGGTAGCTCAAATTTTCTTGCGCGTGGCCTCAGGCGCCTCCGCTACGGTGTGTCCAAGGGTGACTACGCGGTGTTGAATCCGTTCCCCCGGACGGGTTTTCCGGGGTTGAGGGGGGCTCGGCCGAACGGAGGAGGTCGAGGTATGTCGCTCTTTGATCATCGATCTTGGAGGATATCTCCTGTCTTGTCATGACTCTTTGGGCATACCCGACTTGCCGGTCTGGCGAGGTTATTGCCCGATGCCCCATCCGTGACGCTCGGTGACTGGTTTGCTGGGCTAACAAAGTGGCCGGCCTCACAAAATCACTGTGTGTGATCGCGAGAAGCACTGTCTAACCTCGCTGGATGCGTGACGACGACACGAAGAACCCCCAGTCCGCCGCCGCAGCCAGCACTAACCGTTCGGCTGATGGCGGGTCCCCCGTAAGGCACCGAGCCCCACGCCGCGTTCACGTTCCGTCATGGATGCGGACGTTGCCCTCGGTAGTCGAGGAGCGCGCGAAGCAGTGGGCGGCCGATGCGCCCGCGTGGCTCCGCACCCGCGACTGGTCGCAGATCCGCGACCAGCTGAACACCCGCAGGGTGCGGGTCGGCGTGGCCACCGGCATCATCGGCCTCCTCGGCTTCGCCGCCTTCGCCGAGACCGGCGCCGCCACCAGCGGCCCGGTGACCGCCCTCTCCCCGGTGGCCGCGGCGCACGCCGAGGCGCAGCGGGCCGAGGCCGCCGAGGCGCCGGTGTCTCGCGCCGAGCGGGCCGAGGCCGGGTCGGCCAAGGCGGCCGGCGCGGACCAGAAGAAGTCCACGAAGGACGGTGCCGCCGCGAAGAAGCCGGCGGCCAAGGCCCCCGCCGCACCGAAGGCGGCGCCGAAGAAGGCGCCCGCCAAGCTCACCCCGGCCGCCGGCCTGTCGCAGGTGCAGACCGACAACGCCGCCGCGATCGTGCGGGCCGGCGCCAAGAACGGCGTGCCCCAGCGCGGCATGGTCATCGCGGTGGCCACCGCGATGCAGGAGAGCACGCTGCTCAACCGGGCCAGCGAGGTGCTGCCCGAGTCGAAGCGCTACCCGCACCAGGGCACCGGCGCGGACCACGACTCGGTCGGCCTCTTCCAGCAGCGCACCAGCACCGGCTGGGGCCCGGTGGCCAGCCTGATGCAGCCGGAGTACGCGGCGACGAAGTTCTACCAGGGCCTGCTCCAGGTGCCGGGGTGGGACCGGATGCCGCTGACGTACGCCGCGCAGGCGGTGCAGGTCTCGGCGTTCCCCGAGGCATACGCGAAGCACGAGGGCGCCGCGACCGCCGTCGTGAAGTCGCTGATCCAGCAGGGCGTCGCCAACGGCTGACTCCGGGACGGGCGAGGGGTGGTTTCCTCCGGGCACTATGGAACGACCCCCCTCGCCCCCCGGAGGCATCCGTGACCGAACCTCAGCCGCCGACGGCGGCGTCCGAGGACCCCACCGCGGAAGACGGACCCGCCGAGCCGCCAGCCGGCTTGTGGGACCGCATGAAGAGCGACCCGCAGTACGCGCCGGAGCACCTCGCCTTGGAGGCGGTGCGGCGACTCGGCCCCGAGGCCAAGCGCTGGGCCGAGCAGTCCCGGGCCCGGCAGCCCGACGTACACCCCGACGAGCTGGCGCGCCGTGCCACGCGCCGCTTCGTCAACCTCGCCCGCCTGTCCGGCGCGGTCTCCGGCGCGGCCGGCCTGCCCGGAGCGGTGGTCGACGTCGGGGTGCTCGCCTGGACCCAGGCCCGGATGGTGCTGCACGTCGCCGCCGCGTACGGGATCGACCCGACCCACCACGACCGCGCCACCGACCTGCTCGTCCTCCAGAAGGTGCACAAGGTCGCCGAGACCGCGCGGCTCGCGCTGGGAGTGGCGGCGGGACGCGAGCGGGCCGGCGCGCTCTTCGGCCAGCCGGCCGCCGCCGGGCGCACGTTTCTGCGGCTGGGTGTCAAGCTGGCCCAGATGGCCGGTGTCGGCGCCGCGAAGCGCATGGTCGCCAAGGTGGTGCCGGGCGCCGGCGTCGTCTTCGGCACCTGGGCCAACTCGGCGGCCACCAAAGAGCTGGCCCGGCGCACCCAGGCGCTGTATCGCCCAACCGTGCCTAGGCAGCGAAGCGGCGAGGGTAGGTGACCTCGGCCAGCTTTCTCTGCCCGTCCGAGTCGGGGTGAAACCAGTCCACCCGGTTGATCATGTCGAGGCTGAAGCGGACCCGGTGTGCCGCGCCGCCGTCGTAGAGGCACCGGTTGCCGTACGCCTTGCAGGCGGCCGCGAGCTGGCCGTTGTACGCGTCGACCCGCTTGGCGACCGCGGCCCGCCGGCCGGTGTCTTCCGCCGAGGTGGAGGTCGGGTTGGCCAGCAGCGCCGGGCAGGTGCCGCGCGACCACGCCTTCACCGCGCGCCGCTCCTTGTGGCCGATCTCCCACAGGCGGTTGAGGTCGGGGACGCTCACCACGAGCACGCGCGCCTTCGGCAGCCCCTTCTTGAGGCGGCGCAGCGTCGCGTCGAGACTCTGCCGGAAGTCGGCGACCGGCGTCATGTCGGCCACGCTGGCGCGGCAGATGTCGTTGGCGCCGATGAGCAGCGTCACGTACTCGACCTTGGCGCCGACCGCCTTGTCCGCCTGTGCCGGCAGGTCGGCCGCCCGGGAGCCCGGCACGGCGTAGTTGTGCGCGTTGCCCTTGATCGCCTTGTTGTCGTCGCGCAGCCGCCGGTAGTGGCTGTCGACGAGGCCGCTCTCGCCGGTCGACCACGACTGGCGGCCACAGCCCTTGTACGTGATGCAGGCACCGAGCCCGGCCGTGATCGAGTCGCCGATCGCGGCCATCGACGACGGAAGGTCGGTGTTGGCCGGCTTCGTCGTGGCTCCCGGCCGCCCGCCCGCACCGCCCTCCTCGCAGGCCAGGGCCAGGATCGCGGTAAGGGCGAGGACGGCAGTCGTCCAGCGTTGGCGCATCGCGGCATCCCCGAAGTCTCGGTAGCGGACAGCAATGGCCTGACTACTCTAACGGACCGCCCGCCTGTGCCAGGGCCCGCTTTCGCGGAACGCCCGCGTGGCGGCGATGACACGCGGACGGCCGCATAAGCTTCTGCGCATGGATGGGCTGGGCGAGATCGTCGCGCTGGTGGCGATCGCGGTGATCGGCACGGCGTTGTCCCGCAAGCTGGGGCTGCTGGCGCCGATCGTGCTGGTGATCGTGGGGCTCGGCATGTCGTTCCTGCCGTTCGCGCCCGAGGTGCACCTCGAGCCGGAGCTCGTGCTCGTCGGCATCCTGCCGCCCCTGCTGTACGTGGCCGCGATCGAGATGTCGGTGCCGGCGTTCCGGTTCAACCTGCGGCCCATCCTGCTGCTCGCGGTGGGGCTCGTCATCTTCACCGCGTTCGCGGTCGGCACCGTGCTGCACCTGCTGCTGCCCGAGGTGCCGTACGCGCTCTGCGTGGCCCTCGGCGCGGTGGTCGCCCCGCCCGACGCGGTCGCGGCCACGGCGGTGGCGCGGCGGATCGGGCTGCCCCGCCGGCTGGTGACGATCCTCGAGGGCGAGAGCCTGATCAACGACGCCACGGCGCTGGTGCTGCTGCGGGTGTCGGTGGCCGCCGCCACCGGCGCCGCGGTCGGCTTCTTCGACGTGACCATCGACGTCGTACGCGCCGCCGGCGGCGGCATCGCCATCGGCGCGGTCGGCGCGCTGGTGATCGCCTTCCTGCACAAGCGGATCAAGGACCCGCTGATCGACACGGCGTTGTCGCTGCTCACGCCATTTCTGATCATGCTGCCCGCCGAGGCGGCGCACTCGTCCGGTGTCGTGGCGGTGGTGTTCGCCGGACTCTATCTCGGCCACCGGTTCCCGACGCTGATGTCGGCGGCGTCCCGGCTACAGATGGACGGGTTCTGGCGGATCGCCCGGTTCCTGTTGGAGGGAATGGTCTTCCTGCTCGTGGGGCTCCAGCTCCGCGAGATCGTGCAGGAGCTGGACACCCCGTGGAGCGAGGTCATCTGGATCACGGCCGTGGTCGTGTTCACGCTCATCGCGGTGCGGTTTGTGTGGATCTTCCCGGCCACGTACGCCGCCCGCCTCGTGCCGCGGACGCGCCAGCGGGATCCCGTACCCTCGGCCAGCTACCCGGCCGTGATCGGCTGGGCCGGGATGCGCGGCGTGGTCACGCTGGCCGCCGCGCTGGCCCTGCCCGAGACCAGCGAGGTGGCCTACCCGCGGGAGCTGTTCGTGTGGCTGGCGTTCGCGGTGATCGTGGTGACGCTGGTGCTCCAGGGCGCGACCCTGCCTTGGTACGCGCGGCGCTTCCGGGTGCCGCCGGACGATCCGACCCAGGACACGCTCGCCGAGGCCGCCGTCCAGAACGCGGCCAGCCGCGCCGCCCGCGAGCGGCTGGAGGCGCTCGCCGACGGCGCGCCGGCGGCGACGGTGGAGCGGCTGCGCGACCTCGCCGACCACCGGGTGAACAAGGCGTGGGAACGGCTGGGTGGCGCGGCGGAAACGCCGTCCCGGGCGTATGGTCGGCTGCGCCGCGAGATGATCGACGCGGAGCGCGAGGTGTTCCGAAACGCCCGCGACGAGGGACGCATCGCCGAGGAGGTGCTCCGCCGGGCCCAGCGCGATCTGGACCTGGAGGAGTCTTTGTTGCAGCGAACGACGGAGGACTGAGTTTGATGAGCGGGAGTCGCGAGGCTACGGGCCTCGACCACGACGGCGGACGAGCGCCGAGCGACGGAGCGTGGTAGGGATGGCCTGTACGCACCTCGCCGAGGCCACCTTGGTGGAGCCGCAGAGCACGGAGGGCTGCCAGGACTGCCTGGAGGCCGGTCACCGCGACTGGGTGCACCTGCGGCTCTGCCTCACCTGTGGGCGGGTCGGCTGCTGCGACTCCTCGCCGGCCAAGCACGCGAGCGCGCATTTCCGCGACACCGGCCACCCGGTGATCAAGTCCTTCCAGCCCGGTGAGGACTGGCGCTGGTGCTTCGTGGACGAGCAGCTGGGCTGATCGACTCCAGCTCGGCGCGGTCGAGCAGGACGACCCCTCGGGCCGTCACCGCGACCGCTGACGCGCGGGTCAGCCGGCGGAGGGCGCGGTTGACCGTGACGCGGCTGAGGCCGAGCAGGCGGGCCAGCGACTCCTGAGAGCCGCGCCAGGCGACCTCGCCCGGCCCGGCACCGGTGGCCAGCAGCCAGCCCGCCACCCGGCCGAGCGCCGGCACCGTCGCCGTCTCGGCCAGGCGCTGCCGCAGGTCGGCGGCGTCCGCGGCGAGGCGGGCGAGCACATGGTGGCGTACCGCCGGCTCGTCGTCGAGGAGGCGCATGAAAGCCTCCGCCGGCAGGCGCCGGCCGCGGCATGCGGTGGCGGCGACGAGCGTGCCGGCGGCGGGCGCGAGCGCGGCCGGCTTGTCGACGATCGCCGGCGCCTCCCAGCGGGCCGGCCACACCTCGGCGCCGGCTGAGTTCGTGTGCGCGCCCACCACCACGCCGCTCAGCAGCAGGAGCACGGCGCCGTCGCGCGGGATCACCGCCCCCGGCGGGTACGACACCGGACGGCTCGCCGCCGAGAGCGCGCCGAGCGCCTCCGCGGACAGCGCCGCGAACGCGGGGATCGTGCCGAGCAAGGTCATGTATCCAGTGATACAGCGCCCCGACCCGCCCCGGCCGTAGCGTGCCGAAACATGTGGATCGTCGAACTCAGCCTGGCCCCGACGAAGGAGCGCCTGGCCGCCCGCCCCGCCCACCGGCGGTTGCTGGCCAGCCTGCACGAGCGGGGCACGGTGCCGATGGCCGGCCCGCTCGCCGACGACTCCGGCGCGGTGATCGTCTTCGACCTGCCGGACGAGGAGGCCGTGCGCGACAAGCTCGCGGCCGACCCTTACCTCACGACGCCGGGCGTCGCGGTCGTCAGCGTCCGCGAGTGGCACCCGTTCGTGCCGGCTTAGACGCGCCTTTTACAGCGGTGCCGTGTTGAGCCGCCGCAGCTCGATCGTCCAGGTCGGGCCGAACTGGCGCAGGGAGTCGCCGCTGCACGTGTACCGCTCGGGGTCGATCGAGCCGCTCAGCGACGACCGGCCGGTTTCGCGGCCGCTCTGCTTGTACACCACCGTGCCGAGGCCCTTGGCGTTGCTGTAGAGGATCTGGCCCTGGTTGGTCTGCCAGTTGTACGTCAGGATGCCCGACAGGATCATCTCGTACGTGCGGTTGTTGACCTTCGCGCGGGCGTTGTTGCCGTCGCCGTAGTCGACCGTGAGTGTGCCGTTCGCCTTGAAGTGCTGGGTGGCGCCCCAGCTGTGCAGCCGCATCTTCACACCGTCGATCGTGGTGTCCGAGTCGTGCGAGGTCTCCTGCCAGGTGCCGATCAGGCAGGAGTCGTGCAGTGGATCCTCCGAAGTGGACGGCTCCGGAGAGGGCGACGGGGACGGCGACCCGGAGGGCGGCGCGTCGCTGGGTGCGGGTGAGGCGGCGGACGGCGAGGACGCCACCGACAGCCCGGGGCCGCCGCCGTCGTCCAGGCTGGACGAGATGAGCACCGCGCCGGCGATGATGCCGGCGATCAGCAGCAGGGCCAAGCCGCCGACGAGGAGTGGCAGGGTGGCACCGACCTGTGCTGGGGGCGGCGGTGGCGAGCCGGGATGCATGGACGGAACGGTATCCGTTCAGCGCATCCAGGGGCTACGCCTCTTCTTCGACCACGTCGGCGATCACGACCGTGATGTTGTCCGGGCCGCCGGCCCGCAGCGCCAGGTCGACGAGCCGCCGCGCGCACTCCAGCGGCTCCGGGTATCCGCCCAGCGTCTCGCCGATCGTCTCCGCGCTGACCACATTGGACAGGCCGTCGCTGCACAGCAGCCAGCGGTCGCCGGCGGTGGGACGCATGAAGGTGTACGCGGGATTGGCCTCGCCGCCCTGGAGCGCCTGGGTGACCACCGCCCGCCGGGGGTGGTGGCTGGCCTGCTCCGGCGTGATCACACCCTCGTCGACGAGCATCTGCACGAACGTGTCGTCCCGGGTCATCTGCTGGAGTTGGCCCTCGCGGAGCAGGTACGCGCGGGAGTCGCCGACGTGCCCCAGCGCCAGGGCGGTGCCGGTGAACAGGACGGCGGTGAGCGTGGTGCCCATCCCGTCGCGGCTCGGGTCTTCGGCCACGGCCTCGCGGATGCGGCCGTTGGCCGTGTCGAGCGCTTCGCGCATCGCGTCGATCAACCCGTCGTCGGGAATCTCCCGGTCCAGCGGCGCCACGGACTCGATGACGATGCGGCTGGCGAGGTCGCCGGCGGCCATGCCACCCATGCCGTCGGCGACGGCGAGGAGACGCGGCCCGGCGTGCACCGAGTCCTGGTTAGCGCTCCGGATCAGGCCGGTATCGCTCACCGCCGCGTAGCGCAGCTTCAGGGTCATGGCTGGGAGCCTGCCAGGCCGACGTTTGGATGTCTCCAGTAGATCACCGCTCGCGCCCACTACGCGGCTAAATTCCTTTTTGTTCCGGCGGCCCTTACGAGACTGGGCGGCATCCCAAGACATCGATTGACATCAGCGAAACGCGCTGGCAACATCGGTGCCCTATGGGAGCGCTCCCAATCTTGAAGGGATCCGCCGTGACCCGACGCCCCACCCCCAAGATCCTCGCGGTCCTCGCGGCCGCCGTGCTGATCGCCACCGGACTCACCGCCGCGGCCCACGCCGAAGAGGTCGAGCACATAGACAACGGCACTTTCGACGCCGGCACCGCGCCCTGGTGGAACACCGAGAACACCCCGATCTCCGCCGTCGACGGCCGCCTCTGCGCGGAGGTGCCGGCCGGCCAGGCCAACCCGTGGGACGCCGCCATCGGCCACGGCGACATCCCGCTGGTCGACGGCGACGCGTACCGGCTGACCTTCACCGCCTCGGCGACCGCGCCGGTCACCGTCCGCGCGAACGTCCAGCTCAACGAGACGCCGTTCACCACGGCCCTCTCCCGCGAGGTCGCCCTCACCGCCACCCCGCAGACCTTCGTGTACGAGTTCGACGGCAACATCGACTCGACGAACGGTGTCTTCACCTTCCAGCTCGGCGGTTCGGCCGACGCGTTCACGTTCTGCCTCGACGGCGTGTCGCTGACCAGCGAGACCACCGCCGGCGGGGACCCCGAGCAGGTCGAAAACGGTGACTTCAACGACGGCACCGCCGGCTGGTTCTCGTACGGCACCACCTCGACGGCGGTCACCGACGGCCGGCTCTGCGCCGAGGTGCCCGGCGGCCTGGCCAACCCGTGGGACGCCGGCATCGGGCAGAACGACGTCCCGCTGCTGGCCGGCTCCGCGTACACGTTCTCGTTCGACGCGAGCGCGGCGCCGGGCGCCACCGTCCGCGCGGCGGTGCAGCTCGGCGTGGACCCGTTCACCGCGTTCCTGAGCCGGGACGTGCCGCTGACCGGCGATACCCAGCACCTGGAGTTCACCTTCACCTCGCCGGTCGACACCGAGCAGGCGCAGGTCGTGTTCCAGGTCGGCGCCAACGCGGCCGCGTACACGCTCTGCCTGGACAACGTCTCGCTGCTCGGCGGCGAAGAGGAGCCGCCGTACGTGCCGGACACCGGCCCGCGGGTGCGGGTCAACCAGGTCGGCTACCTGCCGTCCGGCCCCAAGGGCGCGACGGTCGTCACGACCGCCACCGAGGCGCTGCCGTGGCAGCTCAAGGACAGCGGCGGCACGGTCGTGGCCAGCGGCCAGACCACACCGCGCGGCACCGACCAGGCCTCCGGGCAGAACGTGCACACCGTCGACTTCGGCTCGTTCACGACGGCCGGCACCGGCTACACGCTGACCGCCGACGGCGAGACGAGCCACCCGTTCGACATCGCCGCGGACGTCTTCAAGCAGCTCCGATCCGACTCGCTCCAGTTCTTCTACGCGCAGCGCAGCGGCATCGCGATCGACGGCGCGCTGATCGGTGAGCAGTACGCCCGCCCGGCCGGCCACCTGGGCGTGGCACCCAACAAGGGCGACACCGACGTGCCCTGCCAGGCCGGCGTCTGCGACTACCGCCTCGACGTGCGTGGCGGCTGGTACGACGCGGGCGACCACGGCAAGTACGTCGTCAACGGCGGCATCGCCACCGCCCAGCTGCTGAGCTCGTTCGAGCGGACCAAGACCGCCCCGACCGCCGGCGGGGGCGCGGCCCTGGCCGACAGCACCCTGCGGGTACCCGAGCGGGGCAACGGCGTGCCGGACGTGCTCGACGAGGCCCGGTGGGAGCTGGAGTTCCTCATGCGCATGCAGGTGCCGGCCGGCAGGCCGCTCGCCGGCATGGCGCACCACAAGATGCACGACGCCAACTGGACCGGCATCCCGATGCAGCCGGAGGACGACCCGCAGCAGCGCGAGCTGCACGCGCCGTCGACGGCCGCCACGCTCAACCTCGCGGCCACCGCCGCGCAGGGCGCCCGGCTCTTCGCGCCGTACGACGCGGCGTTCGCGGCCACGGCGCTGACCGCGGCGAAGACGGCGTACGCGGCGGCCAAGGCCAACCCGGCGGTGTACGCGGACCCGAACGACGGCACCGGTGGCGGCACCTACAGCGACAACGACGTGAGCGACGAGTTCTACTGGGCGGCCGCCGAGCTGTACCTCACCACGGGCGAGGCGCCGTACCTGTCGGACGTGACCGCGTCACCGCACCACACCAGCGCGGACGTCTTCGGCCCGAACGGCTTCGGCTGGGGCAGCACCGCCGCGCTCGGCCGCCTCGACCTGGCCACCGTCCCGAGTGGACTGCCGGCCGCCGACCGGGACCGGCTGCGCGCCTCGGTGCTCGCCGCCGCGGACGCGTACCTGACCATCCAGGCCGGCCAGGCGTACGGCCTGCCGATGCCCGGCAACCGGGGCGCCTACTTCTGGGGCGCCAACAGCAACATCCTCAACAACATGGTCGTGCTGGCCACCGCGTTCGACCTCTCCGGCGCGGCGAAGTACCGGGACGGCGCGGTCCAAGGCATCGATTACATCCTCGGCCGCAACGCGCTCAACCAGTCCTATGTGACCGGGTGGGGCGAGAAGGCGTCGCAGAACCAGCACAGCCGGATCTTCGCCAACCAGGCGGACGCCTCGCTGCCACACCCGCCGGCCGGTTCGATCGCCGGCGGGGCCAACGCCAGCCTCGACGACCCGTACGCCAAGCAGCTGCTCGACGGTTGCCAGCCGATGTTCTGCTACGTCGACCACATCGAGTCGTACGCGACCAACGAGGTGGCGATCAACTGGAACTCGGCGCTCGCCTGGGTGGCCTCTTTCCTGGCCGACCAGGGTGCGGCCGGCCCCGCGCCGGCGACCCGCTGCCGCGTCTCGTACGTGGTGCACGGCACCTGGACCGGCGGGTTCACCGGGCAGGTCACGGTGACCAACACCGGCACCACGGCGATCGACGGTTGGGCGCTGCGCTGGGCGTTCCTAGGTGGACAGAAGGTCACCCAGTCCTGGCTGGCCGACACCACCCAGTCCGGCGCTACGGTCACGGCCCGAAACCAGTCGCACAATCGCCGCATCGAACGGGGCGCGTCGAAGACGTTCGGCTTCAACGCGACGACCGGCGGACCCAACCCGTCACCCGGCCTGTTCACCCTGAACGGCGCCACCTGTAGCTGAAAGATCGACCATTCCGTCACCCGTCCCCGGGTTACGCCGGGGGCGGGTGGCGTGAAAGGGTAGGGCGCGTGGGTGGTAAGGGTCAGGCATCGGTGATAAGCCGTTGTCCATGTTGTGGTTACCGGACTGGGTGCGCTACGTGCCCGGTCTGCTTCTGGACCGACGCCGCACAGGCGGATCCGGGAGCGTTCGTCGACGTTGGCGGTCCCAACGGCGATCTCACACTTGGCGAGGCCAAGCTCAATTTCGCGTTGTATGGCGCGAGCCACCCCAAGTATCGGGAAGTGGTGCGCAAGCCGCGCCCCGACGAGATCGTGTAGGTCCAAGGCTTGGTCGTGAGGACCCGGGCGCGTTTGGGGCGCGCCCAGGTCACCATGATCAGCGCAGCCAGTCGAGCAGCTTGTCGCCCTGCTGCCAGACGGTGAGCGCGGAGAAGACGCCGAAGAGGGCCATCGACCACACCAGAGCCGCGACCCGGAAGGCGCGCGGCCGGATCTGGCTGGGCAGCACCTTGCGGTTGAGCACCAGCAGCAGGATCGAGTAGAAGAACATCATCAGCCCGCCGACGCAGGCGGAGATCACGAGCAGCGGCAGCGGCTGGTCGAAGCCGGCGATCAGGATGCCGCAGCCGATCGCCACCAGACCCCACACGAGTCCGAAGTAGAGCTTGCTCTCCGAGGCCCGGGGCAGGTATGACGTCTTGAGCACGTCGGCGGCGAGCCGGCTGGTGTAGTCGACGATGCCCAGCGCGGCGGCGAAGAGCGACAGCGCCCCGATCACCCAGAAGAGCGTGCCGAACCAGCCACCCACGAGCTCCTTGAGCTTCTCGCCCTCCACCTCCAGGAACGAGACGCCGTTTTCCAGGCCGGGCACGCCGAAGACGGTCGAGTAGGAGAGCATCGACATCAGCACGATCGTCACGAACGAGATCAGCACGAACGTGGCGAGCTGCTCCTGGTTGGCCAGCTTCCACCAGCGGCGCCAGCGGCCGAGGTTGTCGTCGGTCGGCTCGAAGACGTAGCCGCCACCGCCGGCGGCCGCCTCCTCCTCGCCGGTGACCGGGCTGACCAGGCGGGGCACGTAGGCGCCCATGCCGTAGCGCTTGTCCCGGATCCAGTTGCTCTGGCAGAGGTTCTGGCCGCCGCCCGCGCCGGCGAAGACGAGGGCGGAGAGCATCAGCGCGAAGCCGAGCTCGGTCGGAAACTCCGGGCTCGTGACGGTCTCCGGCAGGTCGCCCCATGCGCTGGCGCTGATCGCGAACCCGATCGCCACCACGATGAAGAGCACCACGAGCGCGACCTTGACGAACTCGACGCGTTCCAGCGCGACGTAGACCACCGGCGCGAGGGTCAGGGTGGCGCCGATGACCAGCAGCATGCCCACCGCGATCCAGGTGGCGTCGCCGCCGAAGATGTACGTGACCATGGTGGCCGAGCTGGTGGACCACCCCGGCCACAGGTTCGCGAAGTACACCATGATCGCGAAGACCAGGCCCCAGTGACGCCAGAAACGGGAGAACCCGGTCAGCGCGGTCTCGCCGGTCGCGAGCGTGTAGCGCTCGATCTCCATGTTCAGGAAGTACTGGGTGATGATGCCGACCGCCGCGGCCCACAGGAAGACCAGCCCGACCTGCGACGCGATGTACGGGAAGAGCACGAACTCGCCGGACGCCAGCCCCACGCCGGCCGCCACGACCCCCGGACCGATGATCCGCCACGGCGAACGCGGCGGATCCGGCAGCTCACGCACCGTCACCGCGGGCAGGTGGCGGGTGGGAAATCGATCGGCGGCCGTCTGTGTCATGCCGCCCTGTCCCCACTCGGTCGACACTCGAAACCTGGGCGAGCTTTGCCACAATCCCCAGAAGTGTCAGCTACCACGCTGATCGAAGCTGAGCGGTCGCGCAGGATGCCATGATGAGCGCCGAGCAACTGACCCTCCAGGCCACCTTCGGGGTGGCCCTTCTCGCGTTATTGATCGGGCACCAGCTCGGCGACCACATCGCGCAGACCGACAAGCAGGCGGACAACAAGGCGGCCAAGGGGCAGGCCGGCCTGCGCGCGATGGTCGGCCACCTGCTGACCTACCACCTCACCGCCGGCGCGGTGCTCGCCGGCACGGCGCTCACCCTGGAGCTGCCGCTCTCCGCGTCCGGCCTTGTCGCCGGCTTCGGCTTCAGCGTCGTCAGCCATGCGATCCTCGACCGCCGCACCCCGGTACGCAACCTGCTGCGGCTGACCCGCTCCCCGGTGTTCGCGGAGCAGACCTCGCCGGTCTGCGGCATGTACGTCGCCGACCAGGCCCTTCATTGGTTCTCACTCCTGGTCTCCGCGCTGCTGATCGCGAGGCTGTAGAAAGAGGTATGCGGATCACGCCGGGCGGGCCGGACGACGTCGACGCCGTGCTCGCGCTGCTCGACGACGCCACGGCCTGGCTGGTGAGCATCGGTCGCACCGGCCAGTGGGGCACCCAACCACGCTCGACCAACCCGCGCGGAGTCGCCCAGATCACCGAGTGGGCCGAGACCGGCAGGCTGCACCTGGCCCGCATCGACGGGGAGGTCGCCGGCGCCCTCGCCGTCGGTGAGGCGATGCCCTACGTTCCGCCGGCGACCGAGCCCGAGCTGTACGTCAACCTCCTCGTCGCCGGCCGGGCCCACGCGGGCCGGGGCGTCGGCGCCCGGCTGCTCGACCACGCCCGCGCCATCGCCCGCCAGCGTGGCGCCCGCCAGCTGCGCGTGGACTGCTACGCCGGCGACGACCGCGCGCTGGTCCGCTATTACGAGCGGCAGGGCTTCACCGCCACCGATGTGTTCGCTGTGGGCGAATGGCCAGGTCAGATCCTGGTCGAGCGCTTGCGCTCTGGGTGAACAGGGCTGGGCCCGGCGGTACCCGACTGGTTGTCTGGGTCTATGGAGATCTTGGTCCTGGGTGGCACGGCATGGTTGGGTCGCGAGCTGGCGCGGGAGGCGCTGTCCCGCGGGCACGCGGTGACGTGCCTCGCGCGAGGTGAGAGCGGCGGAGTGACCGAGGGCGCGGTACACGTCGCCGCCGACCGGAGCGCGCCCGGCGCGTACGACGAGGTGGCCGGCCGTGACTGGGACGCCGTCGTCGACGTGTCGTGGCAGCCCGGCTTCGTGCGCGGCGCACTCGACGCGCTCGCCCCGCGGGCCCGGCACTGGACGTACGTCTCGTCCGGCAACGTCTACGCCGACCACGGCACCCACGGCGCGGACGAGTCGGGCGCGCTGCTGCCCCCCACCGACCTCGACACGGTCGACCGCGAGCTGTACGGCGAGGCGAAGGTGGCCTGCGAGCGGGCCTGCCTCGCGGCGGTCGGCGACCGGCTGCTGATCGCCCGCTCAGGGCTCATCGGCGGGCCGGGCGACCACACCGGCCGCACCGGCTACTGGGTGGCCCGCGCCGCCCGCGCCCCGCAGGCACCGCTGCTCGTGCCCGACGCGCCCGACCAGGCGACGCAGGTGGTCGACGTGCGCGACCTGACCGCGTGGCTGATCGACGCCGCCGAGGCCGGCACGACCGGCACGTTCGACGCGGTCGGCCCGGTGGTGCCGCTCGGCGAGTGGATCGCGCTGTCCCGCGCGGTCGGCGGCCACGACGGCCCGGTGGTCACCGCCGAATCGGCCTGGCTGCGGTCGCGGGAGGTCGCCGAGTGGATGGGCGACGAGTCCCTGCCCATGTGGATCGCGTCGCCCGGCTGGGAGGCGTTCAACGCGCGCAGCGGCGCCGCCGCGGTCGCCGCCGGCTTGCGGCACCGCCCGCGCGAGCAGGTCGTGGCCGACACCCTCGCCTGGGAACGCGAGCAGGGCCTCGACCGCACCCGCAAGGCCGGCCTGACCACGGACCGCGAGCGGGAATTGATCGCCGCTCTGTCGGAGGCGTGAGGCAGGATCGCGGCATGACGACACTCGGCGCCGTATACCTGCCCTACAACCCGCCGGAGCGCCTGCGTTCCGTGGCCAAGGCTGCCGACCAGGCGGGGCTGGAGGAGCTCTGGCTCTGGGAAGACTGCTTCCTCGAGGGCGGCATCGCCAGCATGGCCGCCACCCTGGGCTGGACCGAGCGGTTGCGGGTCGGCGTCGGCCTGCTGCCCGTCCCGCTGCGCAACGTCGCGCTGACCGCGATGGAGATGGCCGCGCTCGACCGCTACTTCCCCGGCCGCGCGCTGGTCGGCATCGGCCACGGCGTGCAGGATTGGATGGGCCAGGTCGGCGCGCGGGTCGAGTCGCCGGTCACCCTCCTCCGCGAGTACGCCAACGCGCTGCGCGCCCTGCTCTCCGGCGAGCGGGTCACCACCAAGGGCCGCTACGTGACGCTCGACGGCGTCAAGCTAGACATGCCGCCACTCGCGACGCCGCCCATCTTCGCCGGCGCCACCGGCCCCAACTCGCTGCGCCTCTGCGGCGAGGTCGCCGACGGCACGATCGTCGACGGGGGCAAGAGCCCCGACGAGCTGCGCCGGGCCCGCGCGCTCGTCGACGAGGGCCGCGCCCGCCGCGCCCAGGGCGCCGACGACCCGCACACCATCGTCGCGTACGTGCACGCCGCGACCGGCCCCACGGCGGCCGCCCGCCTGGAGGCCGAGCGCGTGAAGTGGGGCTACGACACGATCGAGGGCCGCAGCATCGCCGGCGGCGCCGAGCAGTTCGCCGAGGCCATCCACGCCTGGGTCGAGGCCGGCGCCGACACCGTCATCCTCCAGCCCACCGCCGACGACCCCGACCCGGAGGCCTTCGTCCGCTTCGTCGCCGAAGACGTCCGCCCCCTGGTCCCGTAGGACCCCACAACCTAGATAGCCATTCGAGCTACCGCGACGTCCGTCGTGGTCCAGACCGTCGCTCCCGCGGCCTCACCCATCCGCCGTTGGTCACGGCTGCCCCGGCGGCAACCTCTCCGCGACGTGGATGCCAGCTGCGCGGGACAAAATCAGCGGCCACCGCCGGCATCCCGACGAAGCGTCGCCAGCCGCGGGACCGAGTTTGGGATCCGGCTAGGCCGCGCTGGTCTGCTCGTCGTCCGCAGAAATGCTAGACAGCGCATAACCATGCGATCCATAGCTCACCACAGGGCGCCTACGCGGCACCTATAGACCATTTGTCGCTTCCTGGGTGAGTGGCAAGAGACGCCACAAGTGGATCTAGAACACTTGGGGTCGAAGGGGCAACCAAAAGTGTTCTAGATCTACTTCCAGACGATGCATAAATATCAACCACATCGATCATGACCCCGCGCCGAGGCCGGGCCACCCCGAAGCCGCCGCCAGCGTGCGAAGCCCGGCACGGCTCGCACCGCAACCACCCACCCAAGAACGTGAAACAAGCCGGGGACGGCCCGGCCGGAGCCCGAGGCCCCGCCGGAGGCGCAGCAGTAACCGCAACCAACAGCGGACCGGTGAGGTCGCGGGAGCAGCGGCCTGTACCCAAGTCGATCAGGTGCTCACCTGGGCATTCGGAGACGCGCGGATGACAGGACCGGCAAGGGCCGACGGCACTACATGGATTTCCTGCCCGCACAGGACGGGCCGGCCACCGTCTGTGACGCAGCGCCAGCGGGCTCAGGTGAGAAACTTCGAGATCTAGGAGAATTTGGGTCGTTATGGCCCCTTAACTCTCCTAGATCTCGAGTCTTGGGCCGCGCGCACGGCGGCGGCGGTGACTCAGGGCGGCGAAGCCTCCACAATGCCTGTCCGGCAACAGGCATTGTGGACAAACACCCCTGCACCGCGGGCCGCGCATCCGCCGAAGGCAAAAGGGAAAGCGCGACCAACAGCGGACGGGTGAGGCCGCGGGAGCAACGGAGAGCGACCACGACGGACATCGCGGTAGCCCAAAGCTGTTTTCAGAGCGAGGTTTTAGGCCGCGTCAGGTGGAGGCATGGGTCAGCGGTCGAAGCGGCAGCAGGCGATCACCGCGGCCGACTCGCCCGGTAGGTCGGCGGCGTCGTGTGCGAGCGCCAGGCCCGGCTCGGTCGCGGCCAGCACCGTACGTGCGGTGCCGTGCAGGTTGATCCTCTGCGGGGTGCGGCGCAGGTTGGCGACGACCACGCAGGTGCCGCGGCGGATGGCCAGGAAGCTGCCGCCGTGCCAGACCTCGCTCCGCTTCAGCACCGGTTTGGCCAGGTCGGGCTGGCTCTCGCGGAGCGCGATCAGGCGGTGGTGGAGGTCGAGCATGTCGCGGTGCTCGGCCTTGTCGAGCTCGGACCAGTCGAGGGCGCTGACTCCGCCCCACTCCGGCGGGGTGGGCATCCGGGCGGCCCACTCCTCGCCCATCTGGAGCACCGGCGTGGAGGGCGCGGTGAGCAGCAGCGTCGCACCGATGCGCAGCAGGCCGGGGGAGAGGGCGGCGGTGGGGCGGTCGGTGCTCAGCACCGTGGAGAAGCCGGCGCGCAGGATGCCGAACAGCTGCTCCAGCGACCCGAACTCGGCGCCGTAGTCGCGGTCGAGTGCGGTGATGCCGGCCGCGCCGCCCGGGGACGGGGCAAGCAGGTCGGCCAGGTCGGCGCCGGGGCCGGGGATGAAGCGGGCACCGGCCAGGCCCGAGCCGGCGATCAGCGCGAGCGGACGGCCCAGGCTGATGGAGAGCGCGGACACCGCGGTGGACAGCTCGTCGACGAGCAGCAGCGCGTCGCGGTCGATGAGCGTGTGTGCGGCGTCGAGGCGCACGCCGTCGGCGTGGTAGTCACGCAGCCACATCAGCACGTTGTCGGTGATGAAGCTGCGCATGCCGGCGCCGTGCGGGCCGTCGAGCGCGAGCGTGTGGCCCCACGTGTTGGCCACCTCGGCCAGGTAGGGGCCGATGCGGTGGGTGCCGGCGCCGGGCTGGAGGTGGTCGTAAGCCAGGTCGAGCACCACCGCGATGCCGCGCGCGTGGCAGGCGTCGACGAAGCGCTTCAACCCGTCCGGCCCGCCGTAGGACGGGTGTGGCGTGTACCAGCAGGCGCTGTGGTGGCCCGAGCCGCGCTCGATGTTGACCGGGTGCAGCTCGACCGCGTCGATGCCGAGGTCGGCAAGGTGGTCGAGACGGGCGATCGCCGCGTCGAACGTGCCGTCCGGGGTGAAAGCGCCCACCCGCACCGAGTAGATGACACCGCCGGGCAGGTCGCGCCCGGTCCACTCGTCGTCGGTCCACGGGAAGGCGGCGTGGTCGTACGTGCGGCTCGGGCCGTGCACGCCGTAGGGCTGCCAGCGCGAGCGCGGGTCGGGCAGCGGCTCGTCGGAGTCGTCGAGCAGGTACATGTAGTCGGTGCCGTGCGCGGCGCAAGCGACGTTGGTGCGCCACCACCCACCGGCGTCGAGCGCCATGGGATGGTCTTTTCCTCCGATGCGCACGCGGAGCCGCGAGGCCTCCGGCGCCCACACACTGAATCGCGTCATCATGTGGCAGCCACCAAGAGAGCTACTGGGTAGGCGGACAGCACTTCGGACAACGGCACCCGCCGGGCCTGCCACGTGCGTCCCGTCAACGCGTCGGTCCAGCGCCCTGGAGCCAAAGCCAGCTTAGACTCGCCCCAGCCCCCGCGAAATGCCAACCTGACCGGCAACCTGGTGGCTACCGCCACAACGCCGCCCCGGTCGAACGCCACCGCGTGCTCGGCCGCGGGCCCTTCCACCGATACCGGTGAGTAGCCGGTGAACGGGTGATCGCGCCGGGCCCGCAGCACGCGGCTTGTCACGAGCAGCTTGGCCGCGCCGGTCCCGTCCACCGGGGGGAGCCAGCCGGCGTCGAGGCGGGCGAGGAGGTCGCGCCGCGTGCCGAAGTCGACGGGCCGCCGGTTGTCCGGGTCGACCAGCGAGTTGTCCCACAGCTCGGTGCCCTGGTACGTGTCCGGCACGCCCGGCATCGCGAGCTGCACGAGCTTTTGGCCGAGCGAGTTGGACCAGCCGTGCGGCGTGATGCTCTTGACGAACGCCCCGATGTCGGCGCGCAGCCCTTCGTCGTCGTACGCGCGGTCGACCGCGGCGTGCATCGCCGCCTCGAAGTCGCGGTCCGGATCCTGCCAGCTGGTCGAGACGGCCGCCTCGCGGGCCGCCTTCTCCATGTAGGCGTGGAAGCGCTCCCGCTCGATCGGCCAGGCGCCGGCCAGCGTCTGCCAGAGCAGAAGCGCCAAAGACGCGTCTGGGAGCGGCGCCGCCTCCGTCCAGCGGCGCAGCGTCGCCGCCCATTCCGACGGCATTTCCGCGAGTACCGCCAGGCGCGCGCGGACGTCCTCGGAACGCTTGGTGTCGTGTGTGGACAGCGTGGTCATCGAGTGTGGACAGTCCCGTTCGCGCACGGCGGCCGCGCGGTGGAACGCCTCCGGCGTCACGCCGAAGCGGCTCGGGTCGCCGCCCACCTCGTTGAGCGCCACGAAGCGGGTGTACCGGTAGTACGCGGTGTCCTCGACGCCCTTGGCCATCACCGCGCCGGTGTACTGCTGGAAGCGCACCGCCAGCTCGTCTTCGGGGTCGCCGAGCCGGGCGGTGACCGCCTCCAGCGCCTCGGTCAGGTCGGGACGCCGGTGGCCGGCCTCGACCCGCGCGGCGGCCAGGTGGCGCGCGCCGCTGGGCAGGTACGAGCGGTAGACCTCGAAGCAGGCGGCCAGCTCGGCGAGCGCGTCCGCGGCCCGCGGGATCTCCGGTGCGAGCCGGGCCAGCCGGTCCCGCTCCGCGGCCAGCAGCGTGGTCGCGACCTCCACTTTGGACCGGTGCGCGACGTCGGCCCACTTCGCGCTCCCGGCGAGGCGGCTGAGCGTATCCTCACCCTCCGGGTCGACGAAGAGCCCACAGACCTCGCCCAGCGTGTCGTATCCCGTGGTGCCGTCCACCGGCCAGGAGCGGGGGAGCCGCTCGCCCGGTTCCAGGATCTTCTCCGCCAGCAGCCACGCGGACGGTGCCGCCGCGCGCAGCCTGGCCAGGTAGGAGCCCGGGTCGCGGAGCCCGTCCGGGTGGTCGACCCGGATGCCGTCGGCCTGCCAGCGAAGGATCTCGGCGTGCGTGGCGTCGAACACTTCCGGGTCCTCCACGCGCAGGCCGACCAATGTGGACACCGCGAAGAAGCGCCGGTAGCTCGGCCCTATCCGCCACGAGACGAGCCGGTAGTGCTGGCGGTCGTGCACCTCGCGCGGCTCACCGCCGCCGGTGCCGTCCGCGATCGGGAAGCACTGCTCCTGGTACACCAGCTCGTCGCCGACCACCTTGAGGTCGTCGAGCGCGGCGGGGTCGTCGGCGAGCACCGGGAGGCGGATCCGCCCGCGCTCCCAGTCGATGTCGAACCACCGCGCGTACGGCGAGGCCTGCCCCCGCCGCAGTACGTCCCACCACGCCGGGTTGACCGACGGCACCGCGACGCCGGCGTGGTTGGGCACGATGTCGACGACGAGGCCGAGGCCCTTCGCGTGCAGCGCCTCGCGCAGCCGGTCGAGCGCCGCCGGCCCGCCCAGCTCCGGGTTGACGCGGGAGTGGTCCACGACGTCGTACCCGTGCGCGGAGCCGGGCGCGGCGGCGAGCAGCGGCGCGGTGTAGAGCTGGCCGACGCCGAGCGTGGCGAGGTAGTCGACCAGCTCCGCGGTCTGGAGCAGGTCGAAGTCGGGCCGCACCTGGACGCGGTACGTGGGGCTCTGCTGGCCGCGCTCGCTTCGCTCGCGAAGCGCCCCGAGCTGCCGGCGCGGGCCGCCCTCGTCGCTTCGCTCCTCGGGCCGGACCTTGCCGGCCTCGGGGCGCGGCCGCTGGGTCATAGCGCTCTGTCCAGCACCAGCAGCGACCGCTCGGGCACGCGCACCCGCGCGCCGGCGCCCAGGGTCTCCGGGCTGAGCGGCGCGCCTTCCGTGGTGTCGATGACCGTCTGCCACTTCTCGCCGTACTCCTCCGGCGGCAGCACGAACTCGACCGGCTCGTGGTGGCCGTTGAAGCAGAGCAGGAAGGAGTTGTCGCACTGCCGCTCGCCGTACCGGCCGCGCTCGCGGATGCCCTCGCCGTTGACGAAGACGGCCAGCGCGCCGACGTCGCTGTCCCAGTCGGTGCCCTGCATCTGCCGCCCGTCCGGGGCGAACCACTCCATGTCGGCGACCGGCGTGGACGCGCTGCGCGACTTGACCAGGTCGCCGGTGAAGAAGCGCCGGCGCCGGAAGACCTTGTGGCGGGCCCGGAACGCGGTCAGGTGGCGGACGAACTCCAGCAGCTGCTCGTCCACGTCCTCCCAGTCGACCCAGGAGAACTCGTTGTCCTGGCAGTACACGTTGTTGTTGCCGCGCTGGGTGCGGCCCAGCTCGTCACCGTGGCTGATCATCGGCACGCCCTGGGAGAGCAGCAGCGTGGCGAGGAAGTTGCGGCGCTGGCGGGCGCGGAGCGCGAGCACCTCGGCGTCGTCGGTGGCGCCTTCCACGCCGCAGTTCCACGAGCGGTTGTAGCTCTCGCCGTCGCGGTTGTCCTCGCCGTTCGCCTCGTTGTGCTTGTCGTTGTAGGACACGAGGTCGGTGAGCGTGAAGCCGTCGTGGCAGGTGACGAAGTTGATGCTGTGGAACGGCCGGCGCCCGTCGTCCTGGTAGAGGTCGGACGACCCGCTGATCCGGCTGGCGAACTCGGCGAGCACCGGCTGCGAGCGCCAGAAGTCGCGGGTGGTGTCCCGGAACTTGCCGTTCCACTCCGTCCACAGGGGAGGGAAGTTGCCCACCTGGTAGCCGCCCGGCCCGATGTCCCACGGCTCGGCGATGAGCTTCACCCGGCTCACCACCGGGTCCTGCTGCACCACCTCGAAGAACGTGGAGAGGCGGTCGACCTCGTAGAACTCCCGGGCCAGCGCGGCGGCCAGGTCGAAGCGGAAACCATCGACGTGCATCTCCTGCACCCAGTACCGCAGCGAGTCCATGATGAGCTGGAGCGTCTGCGGGCCGCGCATGTTGAGGCTGTTGCCGCACCCGGTGTAGTCCATGTACTGCTGCGGCGCGTTGTCGGCGAGCCGGTAGTACGCGGCGTTGTCGATGCCCTTGAAGCCGAGCGTCGGGCCGAGGTGGTTGCCCTCCGCGGTGTGGTTGTAGACCACGTCGAGGATGACCTCGATGCCGGCGGCGTGCAGCGCCCGCACCATGCCGCGAAACTCCTGCACCTGCTGACCGAGGTGCCCCATCGCGGAGTACCCGTGGTAGGGCGCGAAGTAGCCGATGGTGTTGTAGCCCCAGTAGTTGCGCAGCCCGCGCTCGTCGAGGTGGTGGTCGTGGATGAACTGGTGCACCGGCATCAGCTCGATCGCCGTCACGCCCAGCCGCGTGAGGTGGTCGATCATCACGGGGTGTGCGATGCCCGCGTACGTGCCGCGCAGCTGCTCGGGGATGTCCGGGTGCCGCCAGGTGAGGCCCTTGACGTGCGCCTCGTAGAGGAGCGTGTCGTGGTAGGGCGTGCGCGGCGGGCGGTCGTTGCCCCAGTCGAAGTACGGGTTGACGACGACCGCCTTCGGCACGAACGACGCCGAGTCCACTTCGGACATCCGCTCGGGGTGCTCCAGGTCGTACCCGTAGAGCGCCGGATCCCACCGCACGTCGCCGTCGACCGCCTTGGCGTACGGGTCGAGGAGCAGCTTGTTGGGGTTGCAACGCAGCCCGCGGCCGGGGTCGTACGGCCCGTGCACGCGGAAGCCGTAGCGCTGGCCCGGCTCCACACCGGTCAGGAAGACGTGCCAGACGAACGCGTCCACCTCGGGCAGCTCGATCCGCTGCTCGGTGCCGTCGGCGTCGAAGAGGCACAGCTCGACCGCCTCCGCCACCTCCGAGTAGAGCGCGAAGTTGGTGCCAACACCGTCATACGTCGCGCCCAAGGGGTAGCGACGCCCAGGCCAGACCAGCATAACCACACAGTACGGCCTGGCCTGGGCATTTGATCGTCAAAGGCACGTGATTCGATTTACGGTTTAAACCTGGTCAAGCTGGCTATCCGCTGCGGCCCGCCGGTCCACGGCGAGGCGACTGCGGCGGCGGCTGTAGAGGAAGTAGACGATGAAGCCGAGCAGCATCCAGGCCAGGAAGCGCAGCCAGGTCTCCACGGTGAGGAAGAACATCAGCATCAGGCAGGCGACGAGCGACAGCACCGGGATCAGCGGCATCAGCGGGAGCCGGAAGGAGCGCGGCAGGTCCGGGCGGGTGCGGCGGAGCACGACCACGCCGATCGAGACCAGGACGAAGGCGAAGAGCGTGCCGATGTTGACCAGCTCGGCGAGCTCGGCCAGCGGGATGATGCCGGCCAGCACCGCGACCACGACGCCGACGATGACCGTGATGCGGTACGGGGTGCCGAACCGCGGATGGACGATCGACAGCTGGCGGGGCAGGAGCCCGTCGCGGCTCATCGCGAACGCGACGCGGCTCTGGCCGAGCATGAGGATCATCATCACGGTCGTGAGGCCGGCGAGCGCGCCGACGGTGATGAGGTTGGCGAAGAACGGCCTGTCCACGGCCCGGAACGCGGCCGCCAGCGGCGCCGCCTCGTCGAGGTCGGTGTAGTTGCGCATGCCGACCACGACGAGCGACACCGCGACGTAGAGCGTGGTGCAGATCAGCAACGAGCCGAGGATGCCGCGCGGGAGGTCGCGCTGCGGATGCCGGGTCTCCTCGGCGGTGGTGGCCACGACGTCGAAGCCGATGAAAGCGAAGAATACGAGTGCCGCCGCCGCGAACACACCGCTGACGCCGAAGTTGGCCGGCGCCTGGCCGAACACGGCCTCGACGAGCGTCGCGTGCAGCCCCGACGTGTCGGCCGCCGGCTCGGACGGCGGTACGAACGGGCGGTAGTTGTCCGAGTCGATGAAGAACGCGCCGGCGACGATCACGAACAGCACGACCGCCACTTTGATCGTCACGACCACCTCGTTGACCCGCGAGGAGAGCTTGATGCCGGCCACCAGCACCACGGTGAGGACGAGGACGACCAGGATGGCGGGCAGGTTGACCACGCCGTCCTCACTGCTGGCGACGGCCGTGGGCAGCTCCAGGCCGATGGTCTCCAGAAACACCCCGAGGTACTGCGACCACCCGACCGCGACCACCGCCGCGCCGATGATGAACTCCAGGATGAGGTCCCAGCCGATGATCCACGCGACGAGCTCGCCGAGCGTCGCGTAGGAGAAGGTGTACGCGCTGCCCGCGACCGGCACCGTGGAGGCGAACTCGGCGTAGCAGAGGGCGGCCAGCCCGCACGCCACGCCCGCGATCAGGAAGGACAGCGCCACCGCCGGCCCCGCCGTGGTCTTGGCGGCTACGCCGGTGAGCACGAAGATGCCCGTGCCGATCACCACGCCGACACCGAACACGGTCAGGTCGAGCGCGGACAGCTCCTTGCGCAGGCGGTGCTCCGGCTCTTCGGTGTCGCGGATGGACTGCTCGACCGGCTTGGTGCGGAGGACGCTCATCACACCATTTGACCCGAGGAAGCGGGTTTTCGCCGGGCGAGGGCGAGATCAGTCGAGAACCTCGACCGTCACCGTGGCGGTGTCGCCCTCCTCGAGCGACTGGGCCTTGCGGACGGCCCGCTTGATCGGCAGCACATACGCACCGCGGGCGCCGTCGGGGAAGATCGACGTCTGCCACGTGGTGGTGCCGACCGTCACCCGCACGCGCACCGAGCCGAAACCGCGGCGCGGCCCGGTCGCGGCCGTGCGGTCGCGGATCTCGTCGGAGGCGTCGACGGGCAGGGTGACGAAGGTCCAGCTGTCGTCCCGCCGGGCGTCCCAGATCCACAGCTCGGCCTCGAAATCCACGATCACGGACGCCAGCATCGCACCCAGGTGTGACAACGCCTGCGACGATGGCGGGCGTGGACGAGGAGCCCGGGCGCAGCCGATACCGCCGGCTGCCGCCGCGCGTGCGGCCGACCGGCAGCGAGCAGGACGTGTCGCCGCCGCAGCCGGTGCCGGAGGTGAAGTACACCAGCTCGCTCTCGCCCGCCGGCGGCGTGCAGGCGTACGAGCAGCTGGCCGACTACATGACCACCGCCCCGCGGCGCAGCTGGCGACGGACCGTCGCGCTGGTCGTCGTGGGGCTGGGCCTGCTCGCCGTCGTGCTGTACCAGCTGATCTGAGCGGCTGGAAGCCTCGCCGGGTCGGGTGCTTCCCCGTCGTGAGTTTCTGAAAACAGATATGCCCACGTCCGTGCCAGTAGCACACGGTCCACCGCTGACGCGGACCTGGGAAAAATCCTGCCTCGGATTTGACCGTGCGTTGTGGCTGGGCCCGCGAACCCTGACTCCGAAAAGGTCTCTAGAGCGAGCCGAAGAACGCCGCGATGTCTCCAGCCAGCAGCTCCGGGACCTCGGCGGCCGCGAAGTGGCCGCCGAGGGGCATGGGGGTCCAGCGCTGGATGGCGAAGAGGCGTTCCATCCACTCGCGGGGCATGTCGCCCTCGTCGGCCATGTGGTGGCCGAACCACGCGAAGCCCGTCGGCACCGCCACGAAGTCGTCGGGGCCGAGTGGCTCGCGAAACCAGCGGTTGTCGTAGTAGTCGCGCATCGAGGACGTGATCGTCCCGGTGACCCAGTACAGCGTGACCGTGTTCAGCAGCAGGTCGCGGGAGATGTCGGCGCGCGGGTCGGACCAGGTGCGCCACTTCTCCAGGATCCAGGCGGCTAGTCCGGCGGGGGAGTCGGCCAGGCCGTACCCGAGGGTCTGTGGCTTGGTCGACTGGATCTCGCTGTAGCCGCGCTCGGTGAGCGCCCACCGGGCGTACCCCTCGCGGTAGGCGCGTTCGGCGTCGGAGAGCGGGCGGGAGCCGGGGCCGGTGTACGGCGGGATCTCGGGCGTGCTGAAGTGCAGGCCGATGAGCGGCTCCGGGTCGACGAGCCCCATGTACGTGGCGACGCCCGCGCCGAAGTCGCTCCCGCCGGCGGCGTAGCGCTCGTATCCCAGCTCGCGCATCAGCCGGTGCCACAGGCTCGCCACATAGGGGTACGTGACGCCGGTGCGCGCCGGGCGCGGCGAGAAGCCGTAGCCGGGCAGCGAGGGGAGCACCAGGTCGAACGCCGGCCCGTCGATGCCGTGCGCCGCCGGGTCGGTGAGCAGCGGCACCAGCGGGAGCAGCTCGGCGAAGGTGCTGGGCCAGCCGTTCGTGAGGATGAGCGGGATGCCGTCACCGCCGGCGGCGCGGGCGTGGACGAAGTGGACTTGTGCGTCGTCGAGGGTGGTGCGGAAGTGGGCGAAGCGGTTGAGCTCGCGTTCCTGGGCCCGCCAGTCGTAGCCGTCCGTCCAGTAGGCGAGCAGGTCACGCAGGTACTGGTCGTCGGTGCCCTGCGACCACGGCTCACCCGGTGCGGGCTCGGGCCACCGGGTGCGGCGGAGGCGGTCGCGCAGGTCGGTGATGACAGCCTCGTCGATGTCGATCTCGAACTTCTCCACCGGCATACAGTAGGCCGATGACCGTCGCGGGGGTGTTGCTCGCCGCGGGAGCCGGCCGGCGGTACGGGATGCCCAAGGCCCTCGCCCGCCACGGTGGGCGCCTGTTCGTGGAGCGGGCCGCGGAGACGCTGCGCGAGGGCGGGTGCGATCCGGTGGTGGTGGTGCTTGGCGCGGCGGCCGACCGGGTGCGCGCCGAGGCGATGCTCGGTAACGCCATCGTGGTCGACAACCCGGAGTGGCCGAGCGGCATGGGTTCCTCGCTCGGTGCCGGCTTGCGAGCGACTCTTCCGCTGGGCGTGGACTCGGCGCTCGTACTCCTCGTGGATCTTCCTGGGGTGACGCCCGCGGCGGTGCGGCGGGTCGCGGCGCTGGCCTCGCCCGATGCGCTGGTGATGGCGGGTTATGGGCCCCGCAGGGGGCATCCGGTGCTGCTGGGGCGGGAGCATTGGGCGGGGGTGGCGGCGGCCGCGACCGGCGACGTGGGTGCGCGCCCCTACCTGGCCGCGCACGGCGCGGCCGTGCGGGTGGTGCCGTGCGACGACGTGGCGGACGATCGTGACGTCGACACGCCGGAGGAGCACACTGGTTCCCATGCGTGACGTCCTCGACGACCTGCTGCCCTGGTGGCGGGAAGGCCAGCCGGTGGGGATGGCGACCGTGGTCGCCACGTGGAAGAGTGCGCCCCGGCCGCCGGGTGCGACGATGCTTGTCGGGCCGGACGGCACCGCGGTCGGCAGCGTCTCCGGCGGTTGCGTCGAGGGCGCGGTCTACGAGCTGTGCCAAGAGGTCGTCGCCGGCGGGCCGCCGCGCCTCCAGCGATACGGGGTGAGCGACGACGACGCCTTCTCCGTCGGCCTGACGTGCGGCGGCACGATCGAGCTCTTCGTGGAGCGGGTCGACCGGGAGAGCTTCCCGTGGCTGGCGGGGGTGGCCGAGTCGATCGACAAGGGTGTGCCGGTCGCGGTGCTCACCTGCGTCGAGGGGCCGCCCGAGCGGCTGGGCCGCCACCTGGTGATCGGCCCAGGCGAGCGGGAGGGCACGCTCGGCTCACCGCGGCTCGACGACGCGGCCACCGACGACGGGCGCGGGCTGCTCGCCGCCGGCCGCACCGGGATGCTCCACTATGGACCCGACGGCCAGCGCCGCGGCAGCGGGCTGAGCGTGCTCGTGCGGGCGTACGCGCCGCGGCCCCGCATGATCGTGTTCGGCGCGATCGACTTCGCGGCGGCGGTGGCGCGGATCGGCGCCTTCCTCGGCTACCGGGTGACGGTGTGCGACGCGCGGCCGGTGTTCGCGACGGCCAAGCGTTTCCCGGAGGCCGACGACGTGGTCGTCGACTGGCCGCACCGCTACCTGGCCGGCGAGGCCGAGGGCGGGCGGATCGACGAGCGCACGGTGGTGTGCGTGCTGACCCACGATCCCAAGTTCGACGTGCCGGTGCTCCAGGCCGCGCTCGACATGCCGCTGGCGTACGTGGGCGCGATGGGCTCCCGCCGCACCCACGACGACCGCCTGGACCGGCTGCGTGAGGCGGGTGTCGGCGCCGACGCGCTGGCCCGGCTCGCCTCGCCGATCGGGCTCGACCTCGGGGCGCGTACTCCCGAGGAGACCGCGGTCAGCATCGCCGCCGAGATCATCGCGAGCCGGTGGGGTGGTCGCGGCGTGCGCCTTTCGGAGACGACCGGGCGGATCCACGGGTAGGTCGCATGGTGGTCTTCATGGGAGTGGACGATCCGCCCCCGGTCGGACTCCGCCACCTGCCCCGGCTCGCCCGCCACGCGCTCTCCATCGCCTGGACCGCCGGCCGCGGTGACCTCATCCTCTCCACCGCGCTCCAGGTCTTGGGCGGCCTCGGCCTCGCCGGGCTGCTACTGATCGGGCGGTCAGCACTCGAGGAAGTGCTGCGCGTGGTCACGAGCGCTGGGTCCATTTCGGACATCCTGCCGTGGGTCATCGCGATCTCCTTGGTCGCGGCCGGCCAGTCCCTCGCCGCCGCCCTCCAGCGCGAGCGGCAGCAGATCCTCGGCGAGATGGTCGGCCGGTACGTCGAGGGGCGCGTCCTTGACGTCACCGGCGCGGCCGACCTGGCGATGTTCGATGAGCCCGAGTTTCACAACCGGGTGCAGCGCATCCAGAGCAGCGGCCACCAGGCACTCAACATGATCTTCGGCCTCTCCGGCCTCTTCCGCGCGCTGGTCGGCGTGGTCGCCGCGCTCGTCGCGATCGTGGCGGTCGCGCCCGCGCTGCTCCCGCTGCTCGCGCTCGTGGTGCTGCCGGCGTGGTTCGCGGCGTCGCGGCGCGGCGAGGCGTTCCACAAGTTCTTCTGGAAGATGACCCCGCGCGACCGCGAGCGCCACTACCTCGCCGGCCTGCTGCAAAGCCGAAACTCGGCCAAGGAGGTCCGCGCTTTCGGCCTGGCCGCGCACCTGCGCCGCCGCCACGACCAGCTGTACACGGAGCGGATCACCGAACTCAAGAAGGTGGCCCGCCGCCAGCTCCTCGTGACGCTCGGCGCCAACCTGATGATCGGCGCGCTGCTCGCCGCCACGTTGTTCACCGTCGCCTGGCTCTCACTGCGCGGCACCGTGCCGCTCGCCTCCGCCGGCATCGCGGTGGCCGGTGTGGCGCTGGTCGGCGGTCGCCTGGCCGAGGCCGGGTGGTCGGCGGGCGCGCTGACCGAGTCGGGGCGGTACCTGGACGACTATCTGGCCTTCACCGCGCTGCTCCCGCGGGTGCGGCAGGCGCTGCCCACGGGCACGGCCCCGACCGGCTTCGCCCGCCTGACCGCCGAGGACGTGACGTTCAGCTATCCGACCTCGACCGAGCCCGCGCTGCGCGGGGTGTCGCTGGAGGTGGCGGCCGGCGAGGTGGTCGCGCTCGTCGGCGAAAACGGCTCCGGCAAGACCACCCTCGCGAAGCTGCTGGCCGGCCTCTACCGCCCGGACGGCGGCACCATCCGCTGGGACGGTACCGACATGTCCACTGTGGACCCGGATGGCTGGCGCGAACACGTGGCCGTCATCTTCCAGGACTTCGAACGCTTTCACCTCACCGCCGCCGACAACATCGGCCTCGGGCGGGTCGCCCTCGCGCACGACCTGGAGGCCATCCAGGCCGCCGCCGGCCAGGCCGGCGCCGACCGCTTCGTCGAGGAGCTGCCCAAGGGGTACGCCACGCAGCTCGGCCCCGAGTTCATCGGCGGCACCGACCTCTCGGTGGGGCAGTGGCAGCGGATAGCGCTGGCCCGCGCGTTCTTCCGCGGCGCGCCGTTCATCATCCTCGAGAGCCGACCGCCTCACTCGACGCGCGCGCCGAGCAGGAGCTCTTCGAACGCATCCGCACCCTGCTGGCCGGCCGCACCGTACTGCTGATCTCGCACCGCTTCTCCAGCGTCCGCTCGGCCGACCGCATCTACGTGCTCGACGCCGGCACGGTGGTCGAGGCCGGCGACCACGAGACCCTGATGGCACTGGGCGGCCTGTACGCGGAGCTGTTCACCCTACAAGCGGCGGCATACGTCGAGGACTGATCACTACCGCAACAGTTACGGAATTTGAGCCGTTTGAGCAGCTAGGCCCCATGGTGGTGGCCGTTCGGGTGGCGCCGCAGTTACCGGTATGTTTCCGGAAAGTGTTGACGCGTTTTTGGTTCCGGTGTGATACTCGCTATCCACTGGCGTCGATGGCGTCAGTCCACGGGCCCTCCTCGATGGGAGAGTGGCGTGGCGACTTCGGCGGTCGCCACGCCACGCCTGGCCGCCCCTGTCGTGACGGTTCCTCGCCCTGTCGGATCGGTGAGGACCTCGGAAGCGTGATGCCGGCCGCGGACGAATACGATTCTCCTCCGAGCGACGGAGGGGACTCGATGCCGGCGAAGCGGTGGGATACGCGCGAGGTCGTCGCGGAGCGGCGAGAGTTCTTCGGCACCGACTTCGTGTCCAGCCGGGAAGACTCCGAGCGGGAGGCGCGACGCATCATCGACGCGCGGATCGGCCACATGGATGCGCAGGAAATCCTACAGCTGGGGCGGGTGTTCAACCGGCACGGCAAGGCCGGGCGCATCCGTTACGACCGTTTCTCCCCTGGCTTCGCCGGCGCCGTGATGGCGAAACTCGCCCAGAACACCGTCCGGTTCAATGAGGTCGTCTCGGACCTGTGGCGGCGGTCCTTCGAGGACGCGGTGCACCTGCTCGGCCAGATGTACGCCGATCGCACGATTCTGCCTGGCGCCGGCTCCTCGCTCCCCAGCTACCTCCTGTATCTGCGCGATCCCGAGCGCTTCGGCGTGTGCATGAACGCCACAATGACCGGTCTCGGCGTCGAGGTCGACGTGCGGTTCCGGGCCGACAACCAGGACAGCTACGAGCGCTTCTGTGCGGTCTTGATCGAGTGGCGGCGCGAGTACGGCGTGGCGCCGCAGGAGGCGGACGCGATCCTGACGGAAATCATGCGCCGGAGTCGGCCTCGGTTTCACCTGCTGGAGGACCAGCTGACTCGTGTGGACGAGCGTCCCACCTCTGAGGACGTAGCCTCGGCGTGCCACTTGCCGGTGGAGCAGGTCGACGCATGGGTGGAGGCGCTGGAGAAAGGCATGCGACAGGCGGTCTTCTACGGCCCGCCCGGCACTGGCAAGACGCACATCGCCCGGCACCTCGCGCATCATCTGGCGACATCACCGGAGCACGTGGAGATCACCCAGTTCCATCCCGCGTACTCGTACGAGGACTTCGTTGAGGGCTTGCGCCCCGAGCGCAGCGACGGCGGCACCCTCCACTACGCGGTCCGCAAAGGCGTCTTCTCCAAGCTGTGCGATCGGGCCCGCGACGTGCCGAAAGAGACTTTCGTCTTGGTCATCGACGAGATGAACCGGGCTGACCTGGCCGCGGTCTTCGGCGAGCTGCTGCTCTTGCTGGAGTACCGGGACACGGTCTCGGCCACGCTGCCTTACTCCCAGACGCCGTTCTCAGTGCCGCGCAATGTGATCCTGCTCGGCACCATGAACACGGCCGACCGCAGCCTCGCCCTGCTCGACTTCGCGCTTCGACGGCGTTTCCATGCCTTCCCCCTCCTACCCAGCGACGATGTCCTCGGTAGATGGGCGGAAAGCAGCAACGCGGGTGACGCCGACCTGGTGCTCGATGTATTTCGGCTCATTCGCGACCGCATCGGTCACGACTCGCCGGTCAGCCCGGGCCATTCGTACTGGATGGTGGAGGGCATCGATGCACGTGCCGCTCAGCGCGTCTGGGAGTACCAGCTTCGCCCATACCTGGCCGAGTACTGGTTCGAGCGCCCCACCGAACTGGAGCAGCTCGACGCGGACGTTCGGGCCTTGATCGCCGAACGCGCCTAGCGTGATCCGCCTGACCGAATACCAACCGACGACCGTCGACCTCAGTCGGGACGAGGCCGACGAGCTCACCGCGCTCACCAAGGGCGGGCGCGGGGCCGCCGGTCAGCCCCGAGTCATCGAGCGACTCACGATCAACGGGGACGACTACGACGTGACGCCGGGCCCGTACGCCGGTCGCTTCAGCCTGCGCTCCGGTCGGGTTGTGGAGATCATCAGCCGCTTCGCATTCGACGACCTCACCCGGCTACTAGGCCTCGGCGATCGAGCCACGCTGCTGCGCGAGGCAGCCACGGCCGCCACCGGCGGCAATGGCCTGATGGACCTGATCGCGATGGCGTTCACCCGCGAGGTAGAACGGATCGTGGGGCAGGGCCTGGAAAAGGGCTACCGGACACAGACGTTCACCCGTCCCCCATTTGGCGGCGTGCCGGCTGTCACCGCGCATCTGAATACCCACGCGGGGCGCCCCGACCGGCTGGTCACCACCGCGCGCCGCCTCACCACGGACGTGCCGATCAACCGGCTCGTCGCCGCCGCACACCGTCAGATAGCCGCACTGTCCTACCAGGACCGTGGCCTCGCTACCCGGCTGCGCGCCTTGGGTGCCTCGCTGCACCAGATCTCGCCGCTCACCGGACCCGCGACGCCCATTCCGGCCGTCGCATCCCGGTATCGCGAGGCGCATGACCTCGCGCTACTCATCCTGGAGGGACGCACGAGTCTGCCCACGGCCAGCGGTGTCGCGGGCGTTGGCGTGCTGTTCAACATGACGCGTATCTGGGAGCGGTACGTGGAAGCTTGGCTCGCCACGCGGTACGCGATGGGCGAGGTAATCCGGTCTCAGCACCGCATCCAGCTCACCGACAGCCACCCCACATGGGAAGGCCGCGCCGACTTCGTGGTCAAGGCAGGCGGCCGGCCGACTGCCGTCTACGACGCGAAGTACCGCGAGTGGCATGCCCGCCCGGCAACCAGCGAGCTGTACCAACTCCTGGCGTACACAAGTCGGCTCGGCGTCCGGTATGCCGCGCTCCTGCACCCCGCGACCAGCACCGCCAAGGCCACGTTTAGGGTCGGCGACACCACCATCGAGACGATCGCGATCGACATCACGGGCGGCGGTTGAGAGCGCCACCGCTGGCCAGAAAAGCCGACACCTCGCCATAGCGACGTCGACGCGTCGTCAAGAATTCGTACGTGGGCTCAGAATCGAGGGCTTCCTCGTGCCTTTGGTGAGATGTCTGCACGATGGGTTTCTAATCTCAATGCAACGCCTGTAGGAACCTCAAGGGGCGGTCGGTGATTGTGCCGCGGTGAATGCGGTCCGGATCGCGGCCTAAGTCGATGACGCGGCTCAGCGTGGGCAGGCTCGCCCTTCGGGGCAGGCGCCACGGCGTCGGCCGGTGTCCCACCGCGGTCTGAGGGCTCTCGGTCGGTCGATGCGTTACTGCTTGGCGCCAGGCTTTGCTCCTGCTCAGGCGGCGTGGACGCCGAGACCGTAGGTGGACGAGTCTGGTCTGCTCGAGAGGCACAGGAACTCTTGCGCAGCCGCTCGCCATGGCGCTGTATCAAGCCCCAGGCGCGATGGCGCTCGTGCTCGCGACGAAACTCGTCGTGCTTTGGAGAATAGTTACGCGACGCGGTCCGGTCGCGCATTTGAGCCAGCTCAGCCGAAGTGAATAACTGTAGCTGTCGCATCCATAAATTATCCCGCATCTGGCGCGCAATTACTGCCCCGATCGGTGGTCGATCATGTCGAATTTGCGTGAGTGACCATGCCGCCGGTGGGTTTGTCTCGCGGGGCTGGCGGCCCGCGGGAGCATACGGTCCGCAGGTGACGCGGACCGGGGTAAATAAATATGCCTAGCGGGACAGGCGCAACGCCAGGAAGAAGTCGACGCGGTCTTCGAAGCGGGTCAGGTCGCGGCCGGTCAGTGCCTCCACCCGGCTGATGCGGTAGCGGAGTGTGTTGACGTGTACGTGGAGGCGTTCGGCGCAGCGGCTCCACGAGCCGCCGCACTCGAGAAACTCGGCCAGGGTGCGGACCAGGTCGGCGTCGTGGGCCTGGTCGTATGCGGCCAGTGGGCCCAGCAGGCGTTCGCGGAAGGCGTCGCGGGCGTCGGTCGGGACGCGGGCGAGTAGCAGTTGGTGTGACGCGAGCTCCGTGGAGCAGACCACCGCTGTGCGGCCGTGTGCGGAGCGGTGGGCGTGTCTGGCCTCGGCGACCGCGCCAGGCAGTGTGGCCACGCCCACCGCGGGGGCGCTCACGCCGACGGCCAGCCGGCCGGTGCCCAGGCCGGGGCCGAGTGCGTCGAACGCTCCGCGCAGCGTGGCCGGCACGTCGAGATCCGGTGCCGCGGTCGCGATGCCCAGCACGGTGCCGTCTGGCAGCTGGGTCACCGCCGGGTGTGGGGAGACCGTGCGCAGTGCCTCTTCCAGCACCGCGACGGTCAGGTCAGGCGGTGTGCGCAAGCCGGTCAGGCCGGCCACCACCGCCACGAACGTGGACTCCGGGTCGAGCCCGCAGGACAGCACGCCGGCTCGCAGGTCGGCCGGGGCGGCGCCGGCCGCGAGCTGGCGGCCCAGGCCGTCGGCCAGGCGGCGCTCCACGCGCACGACCTCGTCCAGCTGGGCGCGCTCCAGCGCGACGAGGCTGACCAGCTCTTCGGCGCCCTCCGGCAGGCCCGACGGCGCCTCCGCGTCCGCCGCGAACGCCACGAACCAGCTGGCCAGCCGGTGCTCCGGCCGGCCGGGCACGCCCACCAGCGCGTATCGCCCGTCGCCCGCCGGCGCGGGCAGTCTCGTGGCCGCCAGGAACGCGCGGGCGAGCACGCCGCCGGGCGGTGCGGCGTCGGTGCCGGCGATGGGGCGGCCGGTCGGCGAGTACACCCAGCAGGCCAGGCCGAGGTCGGCGGCCACGGGTGGGAGCAGGTCGGCCAGCCGGGCCCCCGCGGCCATCGCGGCCACGAGGCCTCTTTGCCTTCCGAGTACGGTGGCGAGCCCGCTCGCCCGCTGCGCCCAGAGCGACGGGTTGACCGCGTCGACGATCTCGCGGAACGACACCTCGACCGGCACCTCGAACAGCGGCACGCGGTGGCGGGCGCACGCCTCGACGAGGTCGGGCGGCACGCTGCCGAAGACCGCGTCGCCCGCGCCGATGGCGGTGACCTTGGCGGCGGCGCACGCGGCCACGAACGACTCGGAGTCGTCCGGCCCGCGCCGCCACACCATGCCGGTCAGCACGATCTCCCCGCCGGCGAGGTAGCGGCTGGGGTCGGGCAGGTCGGTGACGTACACGCGGGTGACCGGGTGGTCGCGCCCCTCCGCGCCCGTGAGCAGGGCAAGCTTTAGCCGAGGCTGGTCGAGCACCTCGCGCAGCAGCATCGCTCACGTCTCCCGGAGACCAGTTGTAGGAACCTACGAAAACCCTACGGCCCGCATGTTGCGGTTTCGGTGTCAAAGCCGGTTCATGGCCGGTTGTCTGACTGGTCTACTGGCCGAATGAGCGAGAGGCGGGAGGCTACGGGCCTTGCGCACGACGGCGGACGAGCGCCGAGCGACGGAGCGGGGTAGGCACAGTGCCAAACCTCGCTGAGTTCAACGCGCTCCCGGCCGCCGAGGCGGAGCGGGAGCTCCTCGCGTGCTGCGCCGCGCCCGCCTGGGCCCGCGCGGTGGCCGGCGGTCGCCCGTACCCGGACCGGATGGCGCTGCGGACCGCGGGTGACGCCGCCGCACGGGCCCTGACCTGGGCGGACGTCGCGGTGGCTCTCTCCGCGCATCCGCGGATCGGTGAGCGGGCGGCGGGCGCGGGGCGGGAGGCGGCCTGGTCGCGGCGGGAGCAGGCGGGCGCGGACGACCCGTCGGTCGCGGCCGCGCTGGTGGCGGCCAACCGGGCGTACGAGGAGCGCTTCGGGCACGTGTTTCTGATCTTCGCGACCGGCAGGAGCGCGCCCGAGATGCTGGCGGCGGCCCGCGCGCGGCTGGCCCACGACGAGGCCACCGAGCGGCCGGTCGTCCAGGAGGAGCTTCGCAAGATCACACTGCTGCGGCTGGAGAGGTTGGTGCCATGAGCCTGTCCACGCACGTGCTCGACAACGCGACGGGGCAGCCCGCGCGGGGGGTGCCGGTGCGGCTGGAACGGCGGGACGGTGACGGCTGGACGACCGTCGCCGCCGGCCGCACCGACACTGACGGGCGGGTGCGCGACTGGCCCGTGGAGATCGGCGTGCACCGGCTCGTCTTCGACACGGCCGCCAACAGCGACTTCTTTCCCGAGGTGGCGGTGGTCTTCCAGGTGGCGGACGCCGACCGTCACTACCACGTGCCGCTGCTGTTGAGCCCCTACGGCTACACGACCTATCGGGGGAGTTGAGGTTATGGGGATCGTGCTGGGGCCCAACCGGTACGGCAAGGCGGAGACCCGTGTCGTGCGGGTGGTGCGCGACGGCGAGCGGCACGAGCTGCGCGACCTCAACGTGAGCGTCGCGCTCGCCGGCGACCTCGACGGCACCCACCTCACCGGCGACAACGCGGGCGTGCTCCCCACCGACACGCAGAAGAACACCGTGTACGCCTTCGCCAAGGAGCACGGCATCGACCAGCCGGAAGACTTCGGGCTGCGGCTGGCCCGCCACTTCGTCGCGACGCAGCCGACCATCCACAGTGCTCGCATCCACATCGAACAGTACGGGTGGCGGCGCCTCGGCCCGCACTCCTTCCAGCGGGACGGCGCCGAGACGCGCACCGCGACCGTCACCGTGGACGGTGCCGGTGAGTGGGTGGTCGCCGGCCTCGCCGACCTGGTGCTGCTCAACTCGACCGACTCGGAGTTCTGGGGGTACGTGAAGGACGGGTACACGACGCTGCCGGAGACCAAGGATCGCGTGCTCGCGACGGCCGTGTCGGCTCGGTGGCGCCTCGCCTCGCCGGAGGCCGACTGGGCCGCGTCGTACGAGGGCGTGCGGGCGGCACTCGTGACGGCGTTCGTCGACACGTACAGCTTCTCGCTCCAGCAGACGCTTTACGCGATGGGGCGGCGCGTGCTGGAGGAGCGACCGGAGGTGGTCGAGGTGCGGCTGGCGCTGCCCAACAAGCACCACCTGCTGGTCGACCTGGCGCCGTTCGGGCTCGACAACCCCAACGAGGTGTTCGTGGCCGCCGACCGTCCATACGGGCTTATCGAAGGCACAGTCCTGAGATCCGACGCGCCCTCGTACGACGGGGCGTTCTGATGGACTTCCTGCGACCGTCCACATGGGAGGAAGCGCTGGCCGCCAAGGCCGCGCACCCCGACGCGGTGCCGATCGCGGGCGGCACCGACGTGATGGTGGAGCTCAACTTCGACAAGCGCCGCCCGCCGGCGCTGCTCGACCTGACCCGGGTGTCCGCCCTCACCGAGTGGGGTGGCGACGGCGAGCTGCTGCGGGTGGGCGCCGGCGTGCCGTACCGGCGGATCATCGAGGAGCTCGGCGACCGGTTGCCCGGCCTGGCGATGGCGTCCCGGACGGTCGGCTCGCCGCAGATCCGCAACAGGGGCACGGTCGGCGGCAACCTCGGCTCGGCCTCGCCCGCCGGCGACGCCCATCCGCCGCTGCTGGCGGCCGGTGCCGAGGTGGAGCTCGCGTCGGTACGCGGGGTGCGTCGCCTGCCGGTCCAGGAGTTCTTCACCGGGCCGAAGCGGAGCGTGCTGGCGCCCGACGAGCTGATCGCCGCGTTCTGGGTGCGTCCAGGGTTCACCGAGCAGTTCGCCAAGATCGGGACCCGCAACGCGATGGTGATCGCGGTGTGCTCGTTCGCCCTGGCCCTGGACCCTTCGCGTAGGACCGTCGGCACCGGGATCGGGTCGGCCGCGCCCACCCCGCTGCGTGCCACGGCGGCCGAGGCGTTCCTGGCCGCGTCGCTCGACTGGGAGTCGCGCGGCGCCGTGCCGCCGCACGTGGCCGCGGAGTTCGGGCGCCTTGTCGCGGAGGCGGCCGCGCCGATCGACGACGTGCGCGGCACGGCAGCGTACCGCCGGCACGCGCTGTCGGTGCTCGCCCGCCGCACGCTGAGCTGGGCCTGGGGAGGATCGCGATGAGAGTCAACTGCACGGTCAACGGCGAAAAGCGCCAGGCCGACGACGTCTGGCCGGGGGAGAGCCTGCTCTACGTGCTCCGCGAGCGGCTCGGGCTGCCCGGCTCCAAAAACGCCTGCGAGCAAGGAGAGTGCGGCTCGTGCACCGTCTACCTCGACGGCACGCCGGTCTGCTCGTGCCTCGTCGCCGCCGGCCAGGCGGAGGGGCGTGACGTGGTGACCGTGGAAGGGCTGGAGTACGGGCGCGTGCAGGAGGCGTTCGTGGCCGCCGGCGCGGTCCAGTGTGGATTCTGCACACCGGGGCTGGTGGTCGCCGTGCACGACCTGCTGGCGCGCGACGAAAAGCCCAGCGACCCGGACATACGCGAGGCGCTGGCGGGCAACCTGTGCAGATGTACGGGATACGAGAAGATCCTCGACGCGGTGCGGCTGGCGGCCCGATGATCGTCATCGAGGGGTGCGCCGTCGCCACCGTCGACGCGGACCAGACGGAGTTCGCCAGCGGGCACGTCGCGATCGACGGAGACCGGATCGTGGCGGTGGGCGCGGGTCGCTACCCGGGCGACGGCGAGCGGGTCGACGGCACCGGCTGCCTTGCCACGCCGGGGCTCGTCAACACCCACCACCACCTGTACCAGTGGGCCACCCGAGGCCTCGCCCAGCAGGAAAACCTGTTCGGCTGGCTGACCGAGCTGTACCCCGTCTGGACCCGCCTCGACGACGAGGTGGTCGCCGCGACGACGGCCGCGGGGCTCGGGTGGCTGGCGCTGTCCGGCTGCACGACGAGCACCGACCACCACTACGTGTACCCGGCCGGCGTCGGCGACCTCATGGCCGCGCAGGTGTCGGCGGCGGGCGAGATCGGGCTGCGCTTCCACCCGTGCCGCGGCTCGATGGACCTCGGCGCCTCGGCGGGCGGGCTGCCGCCGGACGAGATCGTGGAAGACACCGACGCCGCCCTCGCCGCCACCGAGGAGGCGATCGACCGCTACCACGACCCGTCGCCGGGCGCGATGGTGCGGATCGCGGTGGCGCCCTGCTCGCCATTCTCGGTCACCGGCAAGCTGATGAGCGAGTCAGCCGTGCTGGCCCGCCGCCGCGGGGTGCGGTTGCACACCCACCTCGCCGAGACGGCCGAGGAGGAGGAGTACTGCCTGGAGAAGTTCGGCTGCACGCCGGTGGAGTACGCCGAGCGGCTCGGCTGGCTCGGCGACGACGTGTGGCTGGCGCACGCGGTGCACCTCTCCCCGGACGCGATCTCCCGCTTCGGTGCCACCGGCACGGGAGTGGCCCACTGCCCCAGCTCCAACGCGCGGCTCGGCGCGGGCGTCGCGCCCGTACCCGACCTGCTGGCCGCCGGCGCCCCGGTCGGGCTCGGCGTGGACGGCGCGGCGTCGCAGGAGGGCGGCCAGCTTGGCGCCGAGCTGCGCATGGCGCTCTACGCGGCCCGGGTGCGCGGCGGCCACGACGCGCTCACCGCCCGCCAGGCCCTGTCGCTCGGCACGATCGGCGGCGCGCGGTGCCTCGGGCGGGACGCCGAGCTCGGCTCGCTGGAGCCCGGCAAGCTCGCCGACGTGGCGCTGTGGCGCCTCGACGACCTCGGCCACGCCGGCATCGACGACCCGGTGGCGGCGCTGGTGTTCGGCCCACTGGCCACAGTGGAGCTGCTGATGGTCGGTGGCCGGCCGGTCGTCGAGCGGGGCGAGCTGCGCACCGCCGACGAGCGGGAGCTGACCCGCCGGTCGGTCCGCGCGCACGAGAGGCTCCTGAGATGACCACTGTGGACGTTCCCGTGCGTGCGGGCGTCGGCGCCAGCCCGCGCCGCCCGGACGGCACGCTGAAGGTGAGGGGGGAGTTCGCCTTCTCCTCCGACCTGTGGCACGAAGACATGTTGTGGGGCGCGACACTGCGCAGCCCGTACCCCCGCGCGGAGATCCGCGGCATCGACCTGACCGCGGCGCTCGCGCTGCCGGGGGTCTACGCCGTGCTCACGCACGAGGACGTGCCCGGCGCCAAGCGCTACGGCCTGGAGATCGTCGACCAGCCCGTGCTCGCGATGGGCGAGGTGCGCTACCAGGGCGAGCCGGTCGCGATCGTGGCCGCCGACCACCCGGAGACCGCGCGCCGGGCGGCCGGCCACATCGCCGTCGACTACCTGGAGCTGCCGCCGGTCACCGACCCGGAGAAGGGCGAGCTGCTGCGCAGCGTGCCGGTGCGCACCGGCGATCCACATGCGACAGCCGACGTGGTGGTCACCGGCGAGTACGAGGTCGGCATGCAGGACCAGGCCTTCCTCGGCCCGGAGTCGGGGCTCGCCGTGCCGGCCGAGGACGGTGGCGTCGACCTCTACATCGCGACGCAGTGGCTGCACGTCGACCGCAAGCAGGTGGCCGCCTGCCTCGGGCTGCCCGAGGAGAAGGTGCGGCTCAGCCTCGCCGGCGTGGGCGGCGCGTTCGGCGCCCGCGAAGACCTATCGATGCAGGTGCACGCCAGCATGCTCGCGCTGCACACCGGGCGCCCGGTCAAGATGGTGTACGGGCGCGAGGAGTCGTTCTACGGCCACGTGCACCGGCACCCGGCCAAGCTGCGGTACGAGCACGGCGCCACCCGCGGCGGCGACCTCGTGTACGTGCGGGCGCGCATCGTGCTCGACGGCGGCGCGTACGCCTCCAGCTCCACCGCCGTCGCGGCCAACGCGGCGACGCTGGGCGTCGGGCCGTACGAGGTGCCCAATGTGGACATGGACGCGAGCGTCTACTACACCAACAACCCGCCGTGCGGTGCGATGCGCGGCTTCGGGGCGGTGCAGGCCTGCTTCGCGTACGAGTCGCAGATGGACAAGCTCGCCGCCGCGCTCGGCCTGAGCCCGGTCGAGCTGCGCATCCGCAACGCGATGACCGCCGGCTCCCGCATGCCCACCGGCCAGGTGGTGGAGGGCCCGGCGCCGGTCGCCTCGCTGCTCGCCCGGGTACGCGGCAGACCGGCCCCACCACCGTCCACTTCGGACCTGCGTGGCCTGCCCGGCGGAGTGGGAAACACCACCCACGGTGAGGGCGTGGTGCGCGGCGTCGGGTACGCGATCGGCATCAAGAACGTCGGCTTTTCCGAGGGCTTCGACGACTACTCCACCGCCCGCGTCCGCCTGGAGTTGATCGGCGGCGAGCCGGCCGTGCTGGTACACACCGCGGCCGCCGAGGTGGGGCAGGGTCTGGTGACGGTGCAGGCGCAGATCGCCCGCACGGAGCTGGGCGTCGACCGGGTCACGGTCGCGACCGCCGACACCAGCGTGGGCAGCGCCGGCTCGTCGTCCGCGTCCCGCCAGACCTACGTCACCGGCGGCGCGGTGCGCGCGGCCTGCCAGGCGGTCCGGGCCGCCCTGCTGTCCCGCGTGGGCGGCGCCGGCATCGTGGGCGGCAAGGTGGTCGACCCGGCCGGTGCCGTGCTGGCCGAGCTCGCCGAGGCGATCGGCGACGAGCCGATCGAGGAGACGGTGGAGTGGCGGCACCGCCCGACCTACCCGCTCGACCCGGAGACCGGCCAGGGCCACGCCCACGTGCAGTACGCGTTCGCCGCGCACCGGGCCACCGTCGACGTGGACGTCGAGCTGGGCCTGGTCAAGGTCGTGGAGATCGCCACCGCGCAGGACGTCGGCAAGGCCGTCAACCCGCTCGCCGTCGAGGGCCAGATCCACGGTGGCACGGCGCAGGGGCTCGGGCTGGCGCTGATGGAGGAGATCCAGGTCGTCGACGGGCTGGTGCGCAACCCGTCCTTCACCGACTACCTGATCCCCACGATCCTCGACATGCCCCCGATGGCGGTCGACGTGCTGGAGCTGGCCGACCCCCACTCGCCCTACGGCCTGCGCGGCGTCGGCGAGCCCCCGACGATCTCCTCGACGCCCGCGATCGTCGCCGCGGTCCGGGCCGCGACGGGCAAGGCGCTGGCCCGAGTCCCCATCCGCCCGGAACACATCACCACCTGACCTCACGCGGTTGGCGAGCTTTCGGGTTTAGGGCCGTCGTCCGTCGTGGCATTGCTTCGAGGCAGATTTCCCACGCTCCTGTCAGCGCTAGACCGTATGCTCCCGCGGGCACCGTTCCCGGCCGGCGGCTCGCGGGGCGAGCCGAAATCCCCGGCCGTCCACTGCCGGGTCCGCGCGACAAGCCCCGGCCTCCGCCGATGGACAAATGGTCAACCGCGCGCGGGAGCTTGCTAGGTCACGGGGAAGGGTGGCTGCCACCACCACGGGGTGTCCCGGAGCTCGATGCGGTCGACCCACTTGACCCACCAGAAGCCGCGCCGGCCGGGGGCTACCAGGCGGAGTGGGTAGCCGTGGCCGCGGGACAGGGGTGTGCCGCCGACGTGGGTGGCCAGCAGCAGGGTGTCGACGTCGGCGACCGGTAGGCGGACCCAGTAGCCGGTCACCGAGTGGACCAGCAGGCTGCGGGCGTCGCCGGTCCGGCGGATCAGCGCGGACACCGGCACGCCGGTCCAGTCCTGCTCCGAGTACCAGCCGGAGGTGCAGTCGAGCAGCTCGCGCCGTGTCACCGTATTTCTTGACAAGTCGGGCAACGGCCACGTCCGGGTGCCGTCGGCGTCCACCACCGTCAGGCGCCAGGTCGCCGGGTCTACCGGCGGAGAGGTGTCGTTCAGCCAGATGGTGTTGGGCATCGTCCTGGGCTGGAACGAGCCCACCTCGTACGAGCCGGTGAACCGGCGGCGCCGGCCGGGCAGCAGCAGGGTGGCTCCGTACACGGTCGCGTAGAGGGCGGCCGCGCCGGCGGTCAGCGTGCCCACGCGCATGACCTTGCGGCGGGACAAATCGGTGCGCCTCGGGATGACTCGCCGCGTGACAAGGTGCCACAGCAGCAGGGGCACCAGCGCCAGCGCCGCCGCGACGTGCAGCCACATGCCACGGATGCCGCCGACCGAGCGGACCAGCCCCGTGGTGTACCCGAGTCCGAAGAGGAGGGTGACCACCGCGAGCGCGGCGAGTGTGAGCGACGCCCAGCGACCGATCTTGTGCCGGCGCACGCCGGACCGGATGATCCTGGTTTTCCACGGTATGAGGAGGATGACCAGCATCGCGGCGACGCCGTGGGCGATCACCACCCAGCGTCCGCGGGGCGTGCCGGCGGCCACCGCGCCGGCTCCGGTGGCGAACGCGAGCACCAGAGCGAGCAACAGCGCGAGGTTCGATACCCTGCCCCCGGGATGCCTCATGACCTGCGTTCTAGCTGTAGTCGGACGGTCACCGCAAGGAGGCGTTAGGGGTCTGTAAGAGCCTCGCTGATGTAGGCCCGGTTTCGGACCGCAGCGCCCGGTTAGCGCCCCCTTATGCGTCCCTTAAGACACGCAGTTCTTCGAAAGTCGGTTCAACCAAGCTCGCCCCTCGGTACGTACACGTGGGACGGAGACGTCTGCGTGAGGCGAGGTGAGCACCCGATGCAGTGAGCGCGATCGGACCGGGTGAAGGGCAAGTCACTAGGTTGCGGAAGGTCGGTAAGTCTTGCTGAAGCGGAAGTACGAAGAGCGCTCCGTGGAACGCGACGAAGACACAGGGACGGTGGAGACGACGAGCAGTACGACCGGCGTAAAGCGGAAGCTTCCGCGGCTCCCGCTGATCGGTGCTGTCGTCTTCCTGGCCCTCGCCATGTGGGCGGCCAGCACCACGTTCGGTGGTGCGCTGGCCTCGGTGTACGTCTACGCGTTCCTCAACTTCTTCGCCGGCGTGGTCTCGCTGGTGGCGCTCTCGCTGACGGTCATGTGCGGCCTGGTCGCCACCGACCGGTTCTTCCTGAAGATCGGCCATCGGGTCTTCTTCCAGGGCGTACACAGGGCGACGGCGATCATCGCGGTGGTCTTCCTCGGGCTGCACATCGCGATGAAGGTGCTGTCCGGGACGGCGAGCGTGATCGACCCGTTCGTGCCGTTCGCCAACCCGTTCGAGCCGATCTACATCGGGCTCGGCACCATCGCGAGCTACCTGATGTTCACGGTCTTCTGGACCGGCATCGTCCGGGCGCGGTTCGCCGGCAGCGGCAAGCCGTGGATGTGGCGCACGCTGCACGCCAGCTCGTACGTCGCCTGGCCGGCCGCGCTGGGCCACGGCCTCAACGCCGGCCGCCCGGCCGCCACCTGGGTGTGGCTGAGCTACAGCGCCTGCGTCATCGGCGTGGTGATCGCGCTGCTGGTCCGGGTGTACGTCAGCCTGGGCCGCCGCACGACCGGCAAGGCCGTGCCCACCGCGATGGGCATCAACGTGGAGACCGCGATCATCCCGCGGGTCGGCGACGGCGGGTTCCGGGAGGGTCTGTCGACCTCGACCCGCGAGCAGCGCGCCATCCGCGACGACGACCTCGAAAACACCGCCACCCGGATGATGACGACCGGCCGCCCCCCGCGCGAGCGGGAGGCCGCCGGGCAAGAGACCCGCGTCGGCTACGCGATGCCGGTGGCCCCGCCCGAGCAGCGGCGTCCCCGTACCGAGGAGCGGACGCCCGACGAGCTGGTCTCGCCGGGCGAGCGGCGCGCGTCCCGGCCCGAGAGGCCGGAGCGGGCCCGGTCCGACGCGCGGCGTTCCCGGCTGGAGCAGATGGACGAGCGGGCCGAGGAGCGGCGCGTCCTGGAGCGTTCACCGGCGCCCCGGGCAGACGTGGGCGAGCGCCTCGACGACATGCGGCGGCAGGAGCGTCGCGCGTCGCGGTCCGGCTCGCGCAACGAGGACAAGCGCAGCGCGACGCAGTGGCGCCGCGGCAAGTCGAAGTCGGAGGCGAAGGAGGCCGACGCCACCGACCGCGAGTGGTACGAGAGCCTGCGCGGCGACGAGCCGGTGTCCGGGTACGGGCCGGTCTCGGGTGGTTACGCGCCCTCGTCGCCGGCGCCCGCCCCGCAGCCCGAGCGTGAGCGGTACGGCCGCGGCGAGCAGGGCGGCGGCCGCCGCCGGGCGGAGCAGCGCGGTGAGCGGTGGACGTCGCCGGCCGACGAGCGCTACGCCGACATCGACCCGGTCTCGGCCCCGGCCAGCCGCTACGACCAGAGCCGCGAACCCGTCTCGGCCCCGGCGCGGCGCTACGACCAGAGCCGCGAGCCGGTCTCGGGCCCCGCGCCGCGCTACGACCAGAGCCGCGAGCCGGTCTCCGGTCCCGCGCCGCGCTACGACCAGAGCCGCGTCGACCCGGTCTCCGCGCCCTCCAGCCGGTACGGCCAGAGCCGTTACGACGAGCCGCGGTACGAGGACGAGCGTCCCCGCCGGGCGGCGCTGCGCCTGGTGACCGACGACGACGCACCCCGCCGGTCGCGCCGCTCGCGCTCGTCGCGCGAGCAGGAGGACGCGCGGCACAGCCGCCGCGACGACGGCCGGCACAGCCTCGGCGAGGAGGACGACGGCCCGATCCAGTACGCGTCCGAGCCTGGCTACGAGCGTCCCGGCCCGTACCCGCCCGCGGTGGACCCGATGCCCTCACGCCGGTCACGGCGTGGCCGCCGGGCAGCGGGCGGTGAAGACATGGACAACGGTGCCTACTGGACTCGACCTCGGGAAGGGTATGGGAGGTGAGTGGAGGGATGGTTCCGGCCGTCGGTCGCGCCGGTCCGGCCCGGCTGACCGCGGGCTTCGAACAGTTCGGGCGCCTGGATCTCTGGGATCACCAGCAGGTACACGGTGACCTGCGCCCGATGTCGAGCGCGGACCTCATCTCCCTCGCCGAACAGATCAAGCTCACTGGGCGGGGTGGAGCGGCGTTCCCGTTCGCCCGCAAGGTCCGTGCGGTCATCGAGTCGGCGATGCGGCAGGAGAAGCCGATCGTCGTGGTGGTCAACGCCACCGAGGGCGAGCCGGCGGCCTGGAAGGACAAGGTGCTGCTCGCCCGCGCGCCGCACCTGATCCTCGACGGCGCCTCCCTCGCCGCCTGGGCGCTCGAAGCCGACGAGATCGTGATCGGCGTGGAGAAGGACCACGTCGGCCACGAGTCGCTGCGGCGGGCGCTGGCCGAGCGGCGGATGCCGGCGCCGACCCGCATCGTGGGTGTGCCGCACCGGTTCATCTCCGGCGAGGGCGGCGCGCTGGTCCGCGGCATCAACGGCGAGGCGCACATCCCGCCCGGCCGCAAGATCCGGTCGAGCGACTCCGGCGTCAACGGGCTGCCCACGCTGCTCTCCAACGCCGAGACGTACGCCCAGCTCGCGTTCGCGGCGAGCATCGGGCCCTACGAGTACGCCGCGGTGGGCACCGGCCGGGAGCCGGGCACCGTGCTGCTCACCATCACCGCCAACGGCAAGCCGAGCGTGGTGGAGGCGCCGACCGGTGTACCGCTGAAGGAGGTCCTGCGCATGTGCGGGGCCACGCCCGGACAAGGGCTGCTCCTCGGCGGGTACCACGGAAAGTGGATCACCGCGGAGGCCGCGTCGCGCGCGGAGATCTCCCGGGAGAGCCTCACCGAGGTCGGCGGCACGCTCGGCGCGGGCATCATGATCCCGCTGCCGGAAGACACCTGCCCGCTCGGCGAGGTGGAGCGGGTCATGCACTACATGGCGGCCGAGTCCGCCGGCCAGTGCGGCCCGTGCCGCCTCGGCCTGCCCGACCTCGCGCGCACCGTCTCGAAGCTGGTCCAGGGCGGCGGCGGCCAGGCGGCCGTGCGCGCCGCGGCCGGCGTGGTCAAGGGGCGCGGCGCGTGCAGCCACCCCGACGGCACGTCCCGCTTCGCCCTCTCCGCGCTGGAGGTCTTCGCGGAAGACATCGCCACCCACGCGTACAGCGAGGGTTGCGGCCGCCCGGTCAAGGGCGTGCTCCCGCTCTCCAGCTCGCCCGAGACCGAGGGCACGACCGGCGGGGTGGGCAAGCTCGTGGTCGACTGGACCCGCTGCGACGGGCACGGGCTCTGCGCCCACCTCGTACCGGAGCTGATCCGGCTGGACGGCAACGGATATCCGGCGATCGCCGACACCCCGGTGCCGGCGTGGCTCGAGGCGGACGCCCGGCGGGCCGTCGACATGTGCCCCGGGCTCGCGCTCCGGCTCACCGGCGTCAACGAGAAGCCCGGCCGGCGCGGCAAGACCAAGGAGCCCAAGCGGAGGCCGTCCAAACCACTGCGGTAACTGGCGCGCCTCGCGCGCCGGACCGCGCGGCCGTCGCGGAGCGAGGGCCGGGTGGCAGAGTTTCGGCTACGGTGCTTAGGTGACCGAGATACTCAGTGACGAGGCCCGGGAGTTCATCGCCGATCTACACCGGCGGTTCGCCTCCCGCCGTAACGAGCTGATCGCCCGCCGCGCCGAGCGGCGCGCCGAGGTCGCCCGCACCGGCCGGTTCGACTTCCTCCCGGATACGGCCGAGATCCGCCTCACCGAGTGGCAGGTCCCGCCCGCGCCGGCCGACCTCACCGACCGGCGCGTCGAGATCACCGGACCGACCGAGCGCAAGATGGCCATCAACGCGCTCAACTCCGGTGCCAAGGTGTGGCTGGCCGACCTTGAAGACGCCAACACCCCGCACTGGTCCAACGTGGTCGGTGGGCAGCAAAACCTCTACGACGCGGTACGCCGCACCATCTCGCTCGACACCGGCGGCAAGCACTACGAGCTCGGCGGCGGGCCGTATCCGACGATCGTCATGCGCCCGCGCGGGTGGCACCTCCACGAGCGCCACCTGCCGTTGGACGGGTGGCCGGCGATCGGCGCGCTCGTCGACTTCGGGCTGTACTTCTTCCACAACGCGCGGGAGCTGCTCGAGCGGGGCAGCGGGCCGTACTTCTATCTGCCCAAGATGGAGAGTCACCTCGAAGCTCGACTGTGGAATGACGTGTTCACCTACGCGCAGGACGCGCTCGGCATCCCGCAGGGCAGCATCCGGGCGACGGTGCTCATCGAGACGATCCCGGCCGCGTTCGAGATGGACGAGATCCTGTGGGAGCTGCGCCCGCACGCGTCCGGCCTCAACGCCGGCCGGTGGGACTACCTCTTCAGCATCATCAAGTACTTCCGCGACGCCGGGCCCGACTTCGTGCTGCCCGACCGGGCGTCGGTCACCATGACCGCGCCGTTCATGCGGGCGTACACGGAGCTGCTCGTCGCCACCTGCCACCGGCGCGGCGCGTTCGCGATGGGCGGCATGGCCGCGTTCATCCCGAGCCGGCGCGACCCGTCGGTCAACGAGGTGGCACTGGCGAAGGTGCGCGAAGACAAAGAGCGCGAGGCGGGCGACGGCTTCGACGGCTCCTGGGTGGCCCACCCCGACCTGGTGCCGGTCTGCCGCGAGGTCTTCGACCGCGTGTTGGGTGACCGCCCCAACCAGCTCGACCGGCAGCGGCCCGAGGTGGTGGTCCCCGCCGAAAAGCTGCTCGACGTCGCCGCCACGCCAGGCGCCGTGACGGAGGCGGGGCTGCGCAACAACGTGTCGGTCGCCCTCCAGTACATCGAGGCCTGGTTGGAGGGCAACGGCGCGGTCGCCATCAACAACCTGATGGAAGACGCGGCGACCGCGGAGATATCACGGTCGCAGATCTGGCAGTGGGTCCATCAAGGCGTGCGGCTGGAGGACGGCACACCGATCACCGCCGACCTGGTGCGGCGGATCGGCGACGAGGAGCTGGCCCGGCTCGGCGACCCGGAGCGCTACAAGTCGGCCCGCGACCTCTTCGAACAGGTCGCGCTGGCCGACGACTTCGCCGACTTCCTGACGGTCCCGGCTTACGAGCTGATCCAGTAGATGTTTCCGGAGTCCTTCCTCGACCCCCTTTTCGCCGAGCTGGACGGCCTGCTCGGTGGGCTCGACGCGGAGCTGGCGGTGCGCTACCCCGGTGACCCGGGCGGGCGGCAGCCGGTGCACACCGTGTACGTGCCCGCCGACCGGATGCACGCCGGCCTCGTGACGGAGTGGGGCACGGCCGCGCGGGAGGCGCTGAAGGCGCACCCGCCGCTGCCGTTCGGGGAGGAGCTGCGCGACCGCGTGCTGTCCAAACTGGACCGCGAGCCGATCGAAGACCTGCGCATCGACTTCGAAGACGGATACGGGATCCGCGACGACGCCACCGAGGACTCCGACGCGGTGACCGCGGCCGCGGCGCTGCGCGACGGCCCGGCGCCGCCGTTCGTGGGGCTGCGGGTCAAGAGCCTGGAGGCGGCGACGCGGCGCCGCGCGGTGCGCACGCTCGCCGTCTTCCTCTTCTGGTACGGCGGCCTGCCGCCCGGCTTCGTCGTGACGCTGCCGAAGGTGAGCGCGCCGGCGCAGGTCGAGGCGATGGCGATCCTGTGTGGACGGTTGGAGGTCGAGTACGGGCTGCCGGCCGGCGCGCTCCGCTTCGAGGCGCAGGTGGAGACGCCGCCCGCGGTGCTGGGGCCGGATGGGCGGGCCACCGTCGCCTCGATGATCGCGGCGGCCGGCGGGCGGCTCACCGGGCTGCACTACGGCACCTACGACTACAGCGCCAGCCTCGGCATCGCCGCCGCGTACCAGAGCCTGGAGCACCCGGCCGCCGACCACGCCAAGGCGGTGATGCAGGTGGCGGTGGCCGGCACCGGTGTGCGCCTCTCCGACGGCTCCACCAACGTGCTGCCGGTCGGCGACACCGCCGCCGTGCGGGAGGCCTGGGCGCTGCACTCCCGGCTGGTGCGCCGCTCGCTGGAGCGCGGCTTCTACCAGGGCTGGGATCTGCACCCCGCCCAGCTGCCCACCCGCTTCGCCGCCACGTACGCCTTCTTCCGCGACGGAGCCCCGGCCGCCCGCGCCCGCCTCGCCGCATACCGCGAGCGCCGCTCCGGCGGCATCCTCGACGAGCCGGCGACCGCGCGGGCGCTGGAGGGCTTCCTTACCCGCGGCGTCCACTGTGGTGCGCTCGACGCCTCGGAGGGCCCGTGAGCTACGACCTTGTGCTGCGCTCACGCCGGGTCGTGCTGCCGGACGGCGAGCGGCCGGCGGCGGTGTGCGTCTCCGACGACCGGATCGCGGCGATCGAAGCCTACGACTTCCCCGGCACGGATCTCGGCGACGCCGCGCTGCTGCCCGGCCTCGTCGACACGCACGTGCACGTCAACGAGCCCGGCCGGACGGAGTGGGAAGGCTTCGCCACTGCCACCCGCGCCGCCGCGGCCGGCGGTGTGACGACCATCGTGGACATGCCGCTCAACTCGCTACCGCCCACCGTCGACGCCGACGCCCTCGCGGTCAAGCGTGCGGCGGCGACCGGTCAGTGCCATGTGGACACCGGCTTCTGGGGCGGCGCGATCCCCGGCAACGCGGCCGCCCTGCCCGCGCTGTACGAGGCCGGGGTCTTCGGCTTCAAGGCGTTCCTGGTCGACTCGGGCGTGCCGGAGTTTCCACCGCTCACCCCCGCGCAGCTGCGGGAGGCGCTCGCCGCGGTGGACGCGCTCTTCGTCATCCACGCCGAAGACCCGGCCGCCATCGAGCCGGCCGCCACGTCGCCGCACTACGCGGACTTCGTCGCCTCCCGGCCGCCCAGCGCGGAGACCGGCGCCGTCGGCACGGTCGTGGCGGCCGCGCGGGAGAGCGGACGCCGGCTGCACGTGCTGCACCTGTCCGCCGCGTCCGCGCTGCCGTCCACCGTGGACGTTCCGGGCGTCACCGTCGAGACCTGCCCGCACTACCTCACGTTCGCGGCCGAGGAGGTGCCGGACGGCGCGACGGAGTTCAAGTGCTGCCCGCCGATCCGCGACGCCGCCAACCGCGAAGCGCTGTGGCAGGGGCTCGCCAGCGGCGCGATCGACTTCGTCGTCTCCGACCACTCGCCCTGCACCCCCGACCTGAAGCGCGGCGACACCGGCGACTTCGCGGCGGCCTGGGGCGGCATCGCCTCCCTCCAGCTGGGCCTGCCGGTCGTGTGGACGCAGGCCGCCGCCCGCGGCTTCACCCTCGCCGACGTGGTGCGCTGGATGGCGACCCGCCCGGCCGAGGTCGTGGGCCTCGCCCGCAAGGGCCGCATCGCGGTGGGCTACGACGCCGACCTCGTCGCCTTCGAGCCGGACGCCGCCTTCGTGGTCGACGCCGGACGGTTGCGCCACCGGCATCCGGTCACCCCCTACCACGGAAGGGCGCTGCTCGGAAAGGTGCGCACCACCTGGCTGCGCGGGTCCGTTGTGGACGGTGTGACCCCGCGCGGCCGGCTGCTGTCCCGAGGTGCGGCATGACCTGGCGGCTGCTGCCCGACCTCGCCGCCCGATCGCTCGGCGGCGGCGTTCCGCATGTCACGGATGAGCTCTTCGCCGCCGGAGACAACCTGGTCACCGACGCGCCGCCGAGCTTCGAGGCGCGGACGTTCGGCCCGAAGGGCCAGGTCTACGACGGCTGGGAGACCCGCCGCCGCCGCGAGCCCGGGGTCGACCACGCCATCGTCCGCCTCGGCGCGCCCGGCATCGTGCGCGGCGTGGTCGTGGACACCGCGTTCTTCACCGGCAACTACCCGCCGCACGCCTCGGTGGAGGGCGTCGCGGTCGACGGCTACCCGAGCCCGTCCGAGCTGGCGTCCGCGCCGTGGGCCCCGCTCGTCCCGAAGTCGCCCCTGGCGGGGGACACCCGCAACGAGTTCGAGGTGAGCGACCCGCACCGCTGCACACACGTGCGCCTGACCATCTACCCGGACGGCGGTGTGGCCCGGCTACGCGTTCACGGCGAGGTCGTGCCCGATCCCACCCTGCTGCCGGCGGTACTCGACCTGGCCGCGATGGAGCACGGCGGCCAGGTCGTGGGGTGCAGCGACATGTTCTACGGCCCGCCGCACCGCCTCATCGCGCCCGGCCTGGCACGCGTGATGGGCGAGGGCTGGGAGACCGCCCGCCGCCGCGACGACGGCAACGACTGGGTGCTGGTCAAGCTCGCCGCGCCCGGTGTGGTACACCTCGCCGAGCTCGACACGAGCCATTTCAAGGGCAACGCGCCAGGCGCGGCAAGCCTGCGCGGCGTGGACGCCCGAGTGTCCGACGTGGACGATCCGGCGGCGTGGTTCGACATCCTGCCGCGCACCCGCCTCCAGCCCGACACCCGCCACCGCTTCCCGGTCGCGGGCCCGCCGCCGGCCGCCACCCACGTGCGCCTCGACGTCTTCCCCGACGGCGGCATGGCTCGCCTCCGCCTGTACGGCTCCCTCACGGACGACGGCCGCGCCGCCCTGGCTGCCCGCTGGCAGAGCACGACCCGCCCCTGACCTCGGTCGTGGCCCGGACCGTCGCTCCCGCCGCCGTTGGTTGCGGCCACCCCTCTGGGGTCGCTGTCCGTTGTGGTGTTACTTCGAGACAGAGTTTTCCCGGGTCCGCGTCAGTTGCTGACCGTATGCTCCCGCGGGCACCGCTCCCGGCCGGCGGCTCGCGGGGCGAGCCGACTTCCCCGGCCGTCCGCTGCCGGCTCCGCGGGGCAAGCCCTGCTCCCGCGGCTCACCCTCGCGTTGGGGTTGCGGTCGCCCCTTTGCCTCCGGCGGATGCACAGCCCGCGGTGCAGAGTGTTTGTCCACAATGCCTGTTGCCGACCAGGCGGCGAGACCGCGCACAGGGCTTCGTCGCCCTGAGTAACCGCCGGCGCCGTCCGCGTGGCCCAAGATTCGAGATCTAGGAGAGAGTTAGGGCGCCATACCAACCCAAACTCTCCTAGATCTCGAAGTTCTCAGCCGAGCCTGCCGACGCTGCGTCACAGACGGTGGCCAGTGAGGCCGGCGGGGCAGGGATCTAGCTGGTTGTCGCTTCGGGGCTGACACCGTGCGGCTCGAGCCGGTGGGCGAGGCGGTGCAGGGCTGTCGCGGTGAGCTCGCGCATCGTCGTGCGGCGTCGGCGCGGTGGCCGCTCGGGCTGCGTGCGGGCCTTCGGGCGGGCGGAGTGCACGTGGTGCCGGGTCGCGTTGTCGGCCATCACCATCGCGGAAAGGGCGAGCATCTTGTCCTCCTTATAGCAACCATCTGATTGCCATCCAAGCTATAGCAATCAGATGGTTGCGTCAAGCGGCCTGGCGGACCGATCGAGTGGCTTGACTATCTGGGCGGCGCGCCGCTACGTTTCTTCCGGAATAGTTCCGGAAGGTCGCCGGGCGCGGTCGAGGGAGGACGTCGAGTGAGGATCGTGGACGCCCGGGTGATCGTGAGCTGCCCCGGCCGCAACTTCGTCACGCTCAAGTTGGTCACCGACGAGGGCGTGACGGGCATCGGCGACGGCACGCTCAACGGGCGCGAGCTCGCCGTCGCGAGTTACCTGCGGGAGCACGTGGTGCCCCTGCTGATCGGGCGCGATCCGGCCAGGATCGAGGACACCTGGCAGTACCTCTACAAGGGCGCGTACTGGCGGCGCGGGCCGGTCACGATGAGCGCGATCGCCGCGGTCGACACGGCCTTGTGGGACATCAAGGGCAAGGTGGCCGGGCTTCCGGTCTACCAGCTGCTGGGTGGGCGGTCACGCGAGGGTGTCACCGTGTACGGGCACGCCAGCGCGGACACAGTGGACAGTGTGCTCGACCGGGTGGCCGACTTCGTGAAGCAGGGCTACAAGGCGGTGCGCGTGCAGACCGGCATCCCCGGACTGTCCGGTGTGTACGGTGTGCACGTCGGCCCCGGCGTGTACGAGCCGGCCGGCGCCGCCGTGCCCAGCGAGGCGGTCTGGTCCACCGAGCGCTACCTCGACCACGTGCCGAGCGTGTTCGCGCGGGTGCGGGAAGAGTTCGGGCCGCACCTCAAGCTGCTGCACGACGTGCACCACCGGCTCACGCCGATCGAGGCGGCGCGGCTGGGCAAGAGCCTCGAGCCGTACGCGCTGACCTGGATGGAGGATCCGGTGCCGGCCGAGCTCCAGGAGGGGTTCCGGCTGATCCGGCGGCACACCACGACGCCGATCGCGGTGGGCGAGGTCTTCAACAGCATCTGGGACTGCCAGCAGCTGGTGAGCGAGCAGCTCGTCGACTACGTGCGGGCGACCGTGGTGCACGCCGGCGGCATCACCCACCTGCGGCGCATCTTCGACTTCGCCGCGCTCTACCACGTGCGCAGCGGCTCGCACGGCGCCACCGACCTGTCGCCGGTGTGCCTCGCCGCGGCGCTGCACCTCGACATCAGCATCCCCAACTTCGGGCTCCAGGAGTACATGCCGCACGCGGACGCGACCGACGAGGTCTTCCCGCACACGTACCGTTTCGACGACGGCTACCTACACCCGTCCGAGGAGCCCGGCCTCGGCGTGGAGATCGACGAGGATCTGGCGGCGCGATACCCGTACAAGCCGGCGGCCCTGCCGGTCAACCGCCTCGAAGACGGCACCCTGCACAGCTGGTGACCGGTGCGGGCCCACCGGGCGTGGGCCCGCACCCCAGACCCGGCCGGAGTGGTTGAGTCAAAGATACTTGACATGATGTCTGGCTAGCTTTACCTTCGTGTGCATGTCCATCGAGGAGAAGCGGTCCTGGATCTACGCCACGATCGCGGTCGTCGTGCCCGCGGTCTACGCGGTCGTGATGCTGCGGCGGCTCGACGGCACCGATGCCGCCGACGTCGCCTACATCCGGCCACTGATCACCGCGGTCGTCGCCGCCATGGTGCTCGGCATCGTGGCCAACATCGTCGCCGCCATGTTCTCCCGTAAAGAGGAGATCGACCGCAAGGACGAGCGCGACCGGCAGATCCACCGCATCGGCGAGTACGTCGGCTTTCACGTCATGAGCCTCGCCGCGCTCGGGCCGCTGGTGCTGGCTATGGCCGAGGTCGACTACTTCTGGATCGCCAACGCGCTCTACCTGTCATTCTGCCTGGCCGCGCTCGGCTCGGCGGCCGCGAAGATCGTGGCGTATCGGCGAGGCTTCTGACATGGTCAAGCCCACCCGGGTCACCAACTCGATCCGCGCCCTGCGCTTCGCCGCCGGCGAGATGACCCAGGCGGACCTCGCCGATCGCATCGGCGTGACCCGCCAGACCGTCATCGCGATCGAGCAGGGGCGCTACTCGCCGTCGCTGGAGATGGCCTTCCGCATCGCCCGCGTCTTCAAGGTCTCGCTCGACGACGTCTTCCAATACCCCGACGAGACCGACTAGCGAGCTTTCGGGCAGGGTCGCCGTCCGTCATGGCGTTGTTTCGAGGCAGAAATTTCCCACCTCCGCGTCACCTGCGGACCGTATGCTCCCGCGGGCACCGCTCCCGGCCGGCGGCTCGCGGGGCGAGCCGAGTTCCCCGGCCGTCCGCTGCCGGGTCCGCGGGACAAGCCCTCGGGCCACCGCCGGCATCCCGAGGCCCGCCTTCCCACTGTTTGGGGGATGTGGCTCGGCATGTGGACGGCGCAATGATCGTTCGCCCGGAAACCACACGACACGCCGGGAAGAGTGCGGGTATCGGGCGAACGATCATCGAGGAAAGGCGGCAAGGGGGACGGGCAATGTCGGGGACGTTGCCCACTCGCCGCGGCGACGCCCTTCGCCTCGGCCCGGGACGCAGGGGGAGCGTGACCAGCGGCGGACGGGTGAGGCCGCGGGAGCAGCGGTCTGGACCACGACGGGCGTCGCGGTAGCTCGAAGTCTGTTTTGGATCTAGCTGCGGCGGGGGCGCTAGCGGGCGGCTACGAAGGCGCGGCCTACCTCCGTCGGCTGGGTGGCGGTGCGGAAGAGGCCGGACTTGTCCTTGTCGGTCGCGGGTAGGCCGAACCAGGCGTAGCGCTGAAGGAATGGCAGGCCGCCGAGCATCTTGGCCGCCGCGGTCACGAAGGCCGCCTGCTGCGCCTGCGTGGGGAAGCGGGCACCGCCGCCGGAGAAGTCGATCAGCGCGAACTCGGTCAGCCAGATCGGCTTCTCGTACCTGTCGTATACCGCTTGCAGGTAGCGGCGGAGCTGGTCGACCGCGTTCGCGGTGGTGAAGTCGCCGCCATACCAGTGGAGCGTCACGAAGTCGACCCGGTGGCCGCGGGACTTGGCGCCGGTCATGAAGCGGTCGAGCCAGCCGCCCTTGTCGGCGCCGCCGAAGGCTACCGACGGGCTGCCCAGCTTGCTGCCCGTGGCCATCAGCTTCGGCCACAGGTCGAGGGCCTGCTCGACGCTCATGTTGGCCTGGCCGGCCATGTCCGGCTCGTTGAAGCCCAGCAGGTACGGGCCGGCCGCCTTGGCCGCGGCGAGCGCGGAGTCGTCGACGTCCTTGGCACCCCAGATCATCGGCACGAACTGCGCGCCGCGCGGGGTGGTGACGCCGTCGTGGCGTGGGCTCCACGTGTAGTACCAGCTCGCCTTGGAGGCGGCGAGTGCCTGGCTGACGCCGTCGAAGTTCCAGACCGCGACGCCCTTCTTCGGCGACGGAGGCCTTGTGGTGGGCGGAGCGGCGGGCGCCTTGGTGGTCGCGCGAGGTGCCGGCGACGGCGATGGGCTGGCCGAGGGGCTGGGACCTACGGTAGGCGTGACCACCGCCGCCGGTAACGGATTCGCCGCCGGCTCGGGCGCGGGGGAGCGGTTGAGCCTCACCCCGATGAGGGTCGCCGTCACCAGGACCACGACGGTCGCCGCGGCGGTGATCGGCACGGCGAGGCCGCTGGTGCCGGCCGCCGCCGCGCCCGCCTTCGCCGCCACACCCGCTCCGGCCTTGGCGGCCAACGCGGTGTGTGCGGTGGGCCCGGCCAGCTTGCCGGCCAGCGCGGCCGGCACCGGGAGCATGGAGATGCCGGCGAGCAGGCGGTCGATCGGCACCAGGTCGCCGGTCGTGCGCGCGCACACCCCGCACTCGCGCACGTGGCGGGCCAGCCGCTTGCGCCAGAGCGAGTCGGGCACGCCGTTCCACGAGGTGGCCACCGCCCGCAGCGCCGCGCAGCCGGGCTGGGCGCGGAGCGCGCGCACGACGGTGCGGGCGGTCTGGATCTGCTCCTTCATGCGGTGGATGCGCACGCCCGCGTGGTTGGGGGAGAGGCCGAGCGCGCCGGCGAGGTCGGAGCGCTCCAGCTCGCCCGCCTCCTCCAGCCACCAGAGCGCGATCAGCTCCTGGTCGTCGGCGTCCAGCCAGCGGGTCGCCTCGGCCACCTCGCGCCGCTGGTCGGTGAGGCCGAGCCTCGCGATGGTCAGGTCGGCGAAGTCGGGGCCGGGGTCGGGCACCTCCTGCATCGCCTCGACGCCCACCGGCCGGGCGGGTGCCGTGCGCCGGTGCAGCTCCCAGTCGCGCACCTGGCGGATCGCGATCGCCACCAGCCACGGGCGGTAGGCGCTCGGGTCGCGCAGGTCGGGCAGGTGGCGGACCACCCGCACCAGCGTCTCCTGCACGACGTCGTCGACGTCCGCGTGGCCGCGCAGCGCGCGGCCGACGATGTTGTACACCAGCGGGAGCGAGGCGGCGACCAGCGCGTCGAGCGCGTGCGCGCCGCCCTGCTGTGCCGCGCTGACCAGCGTGGCGTCCGGTGTGGCCCGACCGGTACGGGACATCCGCCTGCCTCCTCACGTGCCGTTGCCGACCCTTCCGTATGTGGAGACCGGCGGGCAGAACCCGGATTACAGAAAATCAGCCCGGATTCTTGTACGACGGCGCGTGCTGTGCGCCCCGCCGCTGACCGTGCGTGAGCAGCGGCAGCGTGCGGTGGGCGACCACCGTCGAGAGCACCACCACACTTGTAGAACGGCGGATGCCGGCGAAGCGATCGAGCTCGAGCAGGATCCGCTGGAGATCGTCGTTGGAGCGGGCGGCGACCCGGCAGAGCACGTCGCCGGGGCCGGTGGTCGCGTACGCCTCCAGCACGCCGGGGAGCGCCGCCAGGTGATCGGTCACCTCGTCGAGCCGCCCCTGCGCGATCTCCAGCGTCACAAACGCCTGCACCGGGTAGCCGGCGGCGGCGAGGTCCACCTGCGGCCCGTACCCGGTGACGACGCCGGCGACGCGCAGCCGCTCCATGCGCGCGGTGACGGTGGCCCGGGCGACCCCGGCCAGCCGGGAAAGCTCCAGCACGCCGATGCGCGGATTTTCGGTCAACAGTCGCAGGAGGGCGACGTCGAGAGTGTCGAGTTCCACAGCTTACCAATCTGCCTAGCGTTATGGGGAAAGCGCTGTGCTAATTGCTCAGGTTGCCTAGCTCACGATACGCCGGTTGCACAGGAAGCAAATGCACGATCAGATGGTGGTCATGACCGTCGAACACGTTCTGACCGATGACGAGCGGCTCGCGGATCTGAGCCTCGAGCAGCTCAAGCAACTCGTGGGACTGGTGGAGTACGACGAGCAGTCCGACCCGTTCCCGGTGACCGGCTGGGACGCGATCGAGTGGGTGGTCGGCAACGCGACCCAGGCCGCCCGCTTCTACCAGCTGGCCTTCGGGATGGAGCTGGTCGCCTACTCCGGCCCGGAGACGGGCAACCGCGACCACTGCGCGTTCGTGCTGCGCAGCGGCGCCGTGCGGTTCGTGCTCAAGGGCGCGGTCGACCCGGAGAGCCCACTCGTGGCGCTGCACGACCGGCACGGCGACGGGGTCAGCGACATCGCGCTCGAAGTGCCCGATGTGGACACTTGCGTCAAGCACGCGCGGGCGCAGGGCGCGACGATCCTCGACGAGCCGCACGAGCTGACCGACGAGCACGGGACGGTGCGGGTGGCGGCCATCGCGGCGTACGGCGACACCCGGCACACGCTCGTCGACCGCTCCCGCTATCACGGCCCGTACCTGCCCGGGTACGTGGCCCGGACCTCCACGCTCCCCAAGCGCCGCCGGCTCTTCCAGGCGCTCGACCACGTGGTCGGCAACGTCGAGCTGGGCCACATGGACGAGTGGGTGGCGTTCTACAACCGGGTGATGGGCTTTACCAACATGGCCGAGTTCATCGGCGACGACATCGCCACCGACTACTCGGCGCTGATGTCCAAAGTGGTCGCCAACGGCAACCACCGGGTGAAGTTTCCGCTCAACGAGCCGGCCGTGGGCAAGCGGAAGAGCCAGATCGACGAGTTCCTCGAGTTCTACCGGGGGCCGGGCGCGCAACACCTGGCGCTGGCCACCAACGACATCCTGCGCACGGTGGACGAGCTGCGGGCGGCCGGCGTCGAGTTCCTCGACACGCCCGACTCCTACTACGAGGACCCCGAGCTGCGCGCGCGGATCGGCAAGGTACGGGTGCCCGTCGAGGAGCTCCAGAAGCGGAAGATCCTGGTGGACCGGGACGAAGACGGCTACCTGCTCCAGATCTTCACGAAGCCGATCGGCGACCGGCCGACCGTGTTCTTCGAGTTCATCGAGCGGCACGGGTCGCTCGGCTTCGGCAAGGGCAACTTCAAGGCGCTCTTCGAAGCCATCGAACGCGAGCAGCAGCGCCGGGGCAACCTCTAGTGTCTGACTCGTGAGCGCGGTGACATGGGTGCCCGGCGTCGACGCCGGGCACCCCTATGGTCTGCACAACCTGCCGTACGGCGCGGTGTCCTACCGAGATTCGCCGCGCCTCGTGGTGCGGATCGGCGACCTCGGGCTGGATCTGGCGGCGGCATGCGCGCGGCTGGCCCCTGACCTGGCGCCACTGGTGTCCGGGCCGGTGCTCAACCCGCTGCTCGCCGCGCCGGCCGCGACCTGGCGACGCCTCCGAGCCGCGGTGACCGAGTGGCTCACCGACGAATCAGTAAGGCCGGTCGTCGAGCCGCTGCTGGAGCCGATCGGCCAGACCCACCTGCCGTTCGAGGTCGGCGACTACGTCGACTTCTACGCCTCCGAGCACCACGCCTCGGCGATCGGTCGCATCCTCCGCCCCGACTCGCCCTCGCTGCCGGAGGCCTGGAAGCACCTGCCGATCGGCTACCACGGGCGCTCCGGCACGGTGGTCGTCTCGGGCACGCCGATCGTCCGGCCGCACGGCCAGCGCCGGGTGGGCGGCGAGATCGAGGTGGGCCCGAGCCTGCGCCTCGACATCGAGGCCGAGGTGGGCTTCGTGCTCGGCGCCGGCACCCGCCTCGGCGAGCCGGTCGCTCTGGCCGACGCGGCCGAGCACGTCTTCGGCGTGTGCCTGGTCAACGACTGGTCCGCGCGCGACCTCCAGGCCTGGGAGTACGTGCCGCTCGGTCCGTTCCTCGGCAAGTCGTTCGCGACGTCCGTGTCGCCGTGGGTGGTGCCGCTGGACGCCTTCGACAGCGCGCGCACCGCACCGCCACCGCGCGACGTGCCCTTGGTGTCCTATCTGGACGACGCGGCGCTGCCGCCGTGGGGGCTGGACATCGCGCTGGAGATCGAGCTCAACGGCGCCGTCATATCGCGGCCGCCGTTCCCGGCGATGTACTGGACCGCCGCGCAGATGCTCGCCCACCTGACCGTCAACGGCGCCTCCATCCGCCCCGGCGACCTCTTCGCCTCGGGCACGGTCAGCGGCCCGGAGCCGGACCAGGCCGGTTCGCTGATGGAGCTGAGCCAGATCGGCCGCAAGCCGCTGGAGCTGCCGGGCGGGGTGACCCGCTCGTTCCTGGAAGACGGAGACGAAGTGGTGATCCGGGGCCGGGTGCCGGCCACGCCGGGCCGGCCGGAGCTAGCCCTCGGCGAGGTCACCGGCGTCGTGGTGGCCTCGCTCCAGTAGGTCGAACGCCGCGTTGGCCGCCTTCGCGGCCGCCGGGTGGAGCCGCGCGGCGGAGCGGCCCTCGATGAGCTGGCGCCAGTTGTCCCGCGCGAGGATCCGCTGGGTGGCGAGGATCTGTCCGGCGGCGACCCGCGCCGTGAGGCCGCCGCCGAGCGCCTCGGCCAGCGTGGCCTCCTCCGCCTCGGTGTAGGTGGCGACCCGGGCGGCCAGGCCGGGCGTGGAGAAGACCAGCCGGTGGTATGCCAGCACCCGCTCGTCGTCGTTGAGCCCGGTGACCGGGTCGCGCCGGTCGAGGCCGTCGAGGAAGTGCCGGCGCAGCGCGGCGAGCGGGCTCTCCCCCGGCCGCCGCCCGCGCACCACGCGCGCCGCCTCGCCCTGATGGTCGGCGATGCGGTGCAGGACCAGGTCTTCCTTGCTCGGAAAGTACTTGAACAGGGTCGGCTTGGAGACCTCGGCGGCGTCGGCCACGTCGGCCACCGAGACGGCGTCGTAGCCCCGGTCGAGGAAGAGCGCGATCGCCGCCGACGAGATCGCGTCGTGGGTGCGCTGCTTCTTGCGCTCGCGGAGGCCGGTCACGTGGCCGATACTACACTCGGACAAATTCTTTACCGAGTTAAGCTATCGGTATGACGATGGATGAGGAGCGGGCGCACCTGGCCGCCTCCCGCGCCGCGCTGGCCCGCATGCTCGACCTCGCCCGGCACCGCGTCGCCACCGGTGCGCAGGTGGCCGGCGACCGGTACACCGCCGAGACGCTCGGCCGCATGCTGAAGAGCTACGCCAAGGAGCTCGCCGAGGAGCCGGACGGCCCGCTGTACTTCGGGCGCCTGCGCTTCGGCCGCGGCGGCGGTGAGCACAGTGGACAGTGCTACTACATCGGCCGCCGCCACATCACCGACGAGGCGGGCGAGCCGATGGTCATCGACTGGCGCGCCCCGGTGTCCCGCACGTTCTACCGGGCCAGCGCGCGCGACCCGATGGGCGTCACGGTCCGCCGCCGGTACGGGTGGCGCGGGGGCACCCTGACCGGCTTCGAGGACGAGCACCTGGAATCGGGTCTCGCCAGCTCGGCCAGCCGCATCGTGGCCGAGGAGATCGAGCGGCCACGGGTCGGGCCGATGCGCGACATCGTGGCCACCATCCAGCCCGACCAGGACGACCTGGTGCGCGCCGACCTCGACGAGTCGGTGTGCGTGCAGGGCGCGCCCGGCACCGGCAAGACGGCGGTCGGCCTGCACCGCGCCGCGTACCTGCTCTACGCCCACCGCCGCCGCCTCAAGCGCGACGGCGTGCTGGTCATCGGTCCCAACCCGGCTTTCCTGGAGTACATCTCGGCCGTGCTCCCGGCGCTGGGCGAGGTCGACGTCGAGCAGAGCACGCTCGACCAGGTGCTGGCCCGCCGGCCGGTCACCGCCACCGACGGCGACGAGGCGGCGGCCGTGAAGCACGACCCGAAGATGGCGACCGTGCTCAGCCGCGCCCTGTACGCACGCCTCGGCGAGCCGGCCGGCCCGCTCACCGTCACCGAGCACTCGGCCCGCTGGCGGATCTCCGAGCACGCGCTCGGCCGCCTGATCGGCGAGGTGTGGCAGGAGTCGCTGCCCTACGGCATCGCCCGCGAACGGCTGCGCTCCCGCATGGTCGGTCTGCTCCAGCGCCAGGCCGAGGCGCGGGGCTACTCGCCGGGCGCCGCGTGGACGCGGCGGATGGGCCGCTCCCGCCCGGTCCGCGAGTTTCTCGACCACGTGTGGCCGGCCGTGCGCCCCGAGGACGTGGTGGCCGCCCTGCTCCGCGACCCGTCCGCGGCCGCCGCCGGCATCCTCACGTCAGGTGAGCAAGAGGCGATCACCCGGCCCAGGACGAAGTGGTCCGCCGCCGACCTCGTGCTGATCGACGAGGTGGCCGGGCTGATCGACCACCCCGAGTCGTTCGGGCACATCGTCGTCGACGAGGCACAGGACCTGTCGCCGATGGAGTGCCGCGCGCTGGCCCGCCGCAGCGCGCACGGCTCGCTCACCGTGCTCGGCGACCTCGCGCAGGGCACCACGCCGTGGGCGGCCAGCGGCTGGCCCGAGCAGCTGGCCCACCTCGGCAAGCCCAAGGCCCAGGTGATCGCGCTGACCGCCGGCTTCCGTGTGCCCGGCGCGGTGCTCGCGGTGGCCAACCGCCTGCTCGCCACGCTCGACGTCGACGTGCCACCCACCCGCGCCGTCCGCGGCGATGGCTCCCTGCGCGTGCGGCACGCCGAAGACCTGCGGTCCGCGACGGCCGAGGCGGTGCGCGAGGCACTGGAGCACGAGGGCTCGATCGGCGTCATCGCGCCGTTCGCCCTCGACGAGCCTTCCGACCGGGTGACCGTGCTGCCGGCCGCCATGGTGAAGGGCCTCGAATTCGACCACGTCGTCCTCGTCGAGCCGGCCGACCTGGCGCCGCGCCTGCTCTACGTCGCCCTGACCAGAGCCGTCTCCCGGCTGGACATCATCCACCGCCGCCCCCTGCCGGCCGCGATCGCGCCATGACCGCCTTTCGCTTCGACCGGGCGCACGGCTGGAACACCAGTGCTGTTATCCGGCCGTCTTAAACAGCACTGGTGTTCCAGTCGTCGGGGGTGGGTCGTGAGACGCGGAGGGTCAGGCGCGCATGCGGTCGATGCTGCGCATCTTGTTCATGGCGTCGAGGGCGGCGACCTTGTACGACTCGGCGAGCGTCGGGTAGTTGAAGACCGTGTCGACGAGGTAGTCGATCGTGCCCTTGCAGCCCATCACCGCCTGGCCGATGTGGACGATCTCGGTGGCGCCGGTGCCGAAGACGTGGACGCCGAGCAGCGTGCGGTCGTCGGGGGAGACGAGGAGCTTGAGCATGCCGTACGAGTCGCCGATGATCTGCCCGCGGGCCAGCTCGCGGTAGCGGGAGATGCCGGTCTCGAAGGGCACGCGCTTTTCGGTCAGCTCGTCTTCCGTGCGGCCGACGAAGCTGATCTCGGGGATCGTGTAGATGCCGATCGGCTGGAGCTCGTGCATCGCGCGCACCGGCTCGTCGCAGGCGTGGTGGGCGGCCAGGCGGCCCTGCTCCATCGAGGTGGAGGCGAGCGCCGGGAAGCCGATCACGTCGCCGACCGCGTAGATGTGCGGCACCGCGGTGCGGAAGTGCTCGTCGACCTTGATGCGCCCCCGGTTGTCCGCGCTCAGGCCGGCGGCCTCCAGGTTGAGCTGGTCGGCCATGCCCTGGCGGCCCGCTGAGTACATGACCACGTCGGCGGCGATGCGCTTGCCGCTCTCCAGCACCGCGAGCGCGCCGGTTGCCCGGCGCTCGACCGAGGCGACCGTCTCGCTGAAGCGGAACGTCACCGCCAGGTCGCGCAGGTGGTACTTGAGCGCCTCGATGATCTCCAGGTCGCAGAACTCGAGCATGCGGTCGCGCCGCTCGACCACGGTGACCTTGCAGCCGAGGGCGGCGAACATCGACGCGTACTCGATGCCGATCACGCCGGCGCCGACCACGACGAGTGACTGGGGGACGTGCTCGAGGTTGAGGATGCCGTCGGAGTCGATGATCGTGCGGTCGTCGAACTCGACCGTGCTCGGCCGGGCCGGGCGGGTGCCGGCGGCGATGACGATCTTTTCGGCGGTCACCTTCTGCTCGCGGCCGGAACCGTCGTTCACCGTCAGGCTGTGCGGGTCGGCGAACGTGCCGGTGCCGGTCAGCAGGCGGATGCGGTTGCGGGCGAGCTGGCTGCGGATGACGTCGGTCTCGCGCCCGATCACGTGCTGGGTGCGGGCCGTGAGGTCGTCGACGGTGATGTCGTCCTTGAGGCGGTAGCTCTGCCCGTACATCTCCCGCTGGTTGAGGCCGGTGAGGTAGAGCACCGCCTCACGCAGCGTCTTCGACGGGATGGTGCCGGTGTTGATGCACACTCCGCCCATCATGTGACGTCGCTCGATCACGGCGACCCGGCGGCCGAGCTTGGCGGCGGCGATCGCGGCCTTCTGCCCGCCGGGGCCGGAGCCCAGCACGAGCACGTCGTAGTCATACACGTGGAACATTCTCGCAGGCCCGGGTTACCGGGGCCTTACGAAGAAACGGTCACGGTCGTCGTACGGTTGGGCGATGAAAATCAGACCCGCCGCCTTCGGGGGCCAGCCCGACGCCACCGTGGTGGGCGCTTCCCCGCGGTACCGGGAGGGGCGCTTCCACAACACCGTGGCGGCCACCGTGCTGCCGCGCGGCGCGATGCGCGCGGCGATGCGGGAGATGATCTTCGGCAAGCAGGTGCGCAAGCCCACCGCGCCGGTCCCGCTGGTCACGCCCGGTGCGACGCCCGCCGAGGGCCTGCACCTCACCTGGTACGGGCACGCGAGCAGCCTCGTCGAGCTGGACGGGCGGCGGGTGCTCTTCGACCCGGTGTGGAGCAAGCGGTGCTCGCCATTCCAGTTCGCGGGCCCGCGCCGGCTGCACCCGCCGCCGGTGCCGCTCGACGCGCTGCCGCCGGTGGACGCGATCGTCATCTCGCACGACCACTACGACCACCTCGACCTGCCCACCGTGCGCGAGCTGGTCCGCACGCAGGAGGCGCCGTTCCTGGTACCGCTGGGGGTGGGTGCCCACCTCGACCGCTGGAAGGTGCCGCGGCAGCGGATCGTCGAGCTCGACTGGGACGACGGCGTCGACATCGGCCCGGGGCTGGCGGGATCCGGACCGAGGAGCGCGGCGACGAGCCCGGACGGCGCCGGCCGCCCGGGGCGTCCAGCGAGCGGAGCGAGCCCAGCCGGCCTGCGCATCACGGCGACCGCCGCGCGGCACTTCTCCGGGCGGCTCTTCGCCCGCGACCGCACGCTGTGGGGCTCGTGGGTGGTCGAGGCCGGCGGGCGGAAGGTCTTCTACACCGGCGACTCCGGCTACTTCGACGGGTACGCGGCGATCGGCGAGAAGTACGGGCCGTTCGACGCGAGCCTGATCCAGATCGGCGCGTACAGCCCGGCGTGGCCGGACATCCACATGACGCCGGAGGACGCGGTCAAGGCGCACGTCGACCTGCGCGCGGGGCTGCTGCTGCCGGTGCACTGGGCGACGTTCGTGCTGTCGTACCACTCCTGGAGCGAACCGGTCGACCGGCTGTGGCGGGAGGCGAAGGCGTTCGACGTTTCGGTGGCCATCCCGCGGCCGGGCGAGCGGGTCGACGTCGGCGCGCCGCCCGTGGTCGACGCGTGGTGGCAGCCGCTGAGCGGCTGACGTCGCCGCCCCCCAGAGGGCAGCCCTCTTGGGTCTGATGTAGCCCCCCAAGAGGGCTGCCCTCTGGGGGCGAGTGACCGTATATTTGATCAAGCTGCAACCGGTCTGAAACGGGCCGCACAGACGATCTCCCGCATGCCGAAGAGATCGTTTTCGCGCCTCGGCGCCCTGCTCCTTCCCGTCTTGTCGGCCGCGGTCACCGCGGCCCTCGTCGTCTCCGCGCTCGGCCAGCCGGCGGCGCCGGAGAGCGACCCCACCTCCGTCAAGGTCGACGGCGTCGAAACCCTGACCGACATCGAGAGCGTCGCGTACACCCAGGCCGTCGCGGCGGCCCGCGCGAATAAGCCCCGCGTGACCGTCATCGGCACAGGCGGCACGATCTCCGGGGTCGCGACCTCCCGCAGCAGCTTCCAGGACTACCGCTCCGGTCAGATCGCCATCGCGGACATGGTCGGCTACCTCCAACCGGAGATCGGGGCGGTCGCCGACGTCAGCACCGTGCAGTTCGGCAACAAGGGCTCCGGCGGCTACACGATCCCGGAGTTCCACGCCCTCACGCTCGCCGTGGAGAAGGCGCTCAAGTCCTCCGACGGCGTGGTGGTGACCACGGGCACCGACACGATGGAGGAGTTCGCGTACTGGCTGGACCTCTCCGTGCGCAGCCAGAAGCCGGTCGTGCTCACCGGCGCGATGCGCCCGTGGGCGGCGGTGACACCCGACGGGCCCAAGGTGATCGGCGCGGACGGTCCGGCCAACCTCTACAACGCGATCGTGCTCGCGGCCAGCCAGGCCACGTACTGCTACGGCGCGGTGCTCATGCTGGGGGACGAGTTCCACGCCGCGCGCGACGTGACGAAGACCAGCTCGTACCGGATGGACACGTTCCAGACCCGCGAACTCGGCGTGCTCGGCTGGATCGACGGCGCGAACATCAAGGTCGGCCGGGCGCCGGCCCGCGTCCAGGACTGCGACGACAAGAGCAAGTGGTACACGCCCTTCAACCTCACCAAGCTCGGCCCCGAGGCACTGCCCCGGGTCGAGGTGGTGACCAGCTACCAGCAGGCGGGCGGCGAGGCGATCACGGCGTTCGCGGACGCCGGCGTCAAGGGCATCGTCACCGCCGGCACCGGGGCGGGCGGCCTGTCGTCGGCGCAGGGGACGGCCCGCACGGCGGCCGCGGCCAAGGGCGTGGTCTTCGTGAGCACGTCGCGTACCGGCTCCGGCTCGGTGTACGGCGGCAGCACGACCCAGCCGATCATCGCCGGCGACGACCTGCTGCCGCAGAAGGCGCGGCTGCTGCTCATGCTCAGCCTCGCGTTCTCCGGTGGCGACGTGGAGAAGGTGCGTAAGTGGGTTACCGGGCTGGGTAACCCGGAGTTCGACCTGTCCTGAGCTTAGGGTGGTGTGATGGCCTCTTCCGTTGAGCTGCGCCGGCGCTTCGCCGATGCGCTCGTGCGCGAGGGGGCCATCACGCGTCCCGAGGTGGCCGAGGCGTTCGCCGCCGTGCCGAGGGAGGCCTTCGTCGCGGGCGGCTTTCACGGGCGCGACGGCACCTGGGTCGCGCCGGACGCCGGCGGGTTCCTCGACGCCGTCTACGTCAACGACGTCCTCGTCACGAAGGTCGTCGACGGCCGGGCGACGAGCTCGTCGAGCCAGCCGTCGCTGATGGCCGCGATGATCGAGGCGCTCGACCTGTCGCCCGGCACGCAGGTGCTGGAGGTGGGCGCGGGCACCGGCTACAACGCCGCCCTCATGTCCGCCGCGGGCGCACGGGTGACCACTGTGGACGTACAGCCGGACGTGGTGGAGCGGGCCGAGGCCGCACTCGCCACTATTTCCTCCACAGTGGACCTGCGGCTCGGTGACGGCTACGAGGGCTGGGCGGCCGGCGCTCCGTACGACCGCGTGATCGTGACCGTCGGCGTGGCCGGCGTCTCGCCGCTCTGGCTCGACCAGCTCGTGCCCGGCGGCTTCGTGCTCGCGCCGGTCCGCCACGCCGGCCACCACCCGGTGCTCCGCGCGGCCAGGGCCGGCGACGGCACGGTGCACGCGGCGGGCGTGTGTCCGGCCGGCTTCATGTCCGCGGCCGGCCCGCTCTCCGCCGTGTACGCCGGGGCACACCCGCTCGGCAGCGGCCCGCTGTCCCCGCCGACGGTGAGTCGCCCGGCCCGCTTCGACCCACCGCTGGACGTGTTCCGCTACCACGACATGTGGTTCGCGCTGGGCGTCTGGGACAGCCGCACCACGTACGCCCAGCCGCCCGACAGCGCGGGCAACGGCGGCTGCGCGCTGCTCGACGAGACCCCCGGCGGCGGCGCCACGATCTGGCCGGACGGTGCGGTGCGGGGCAGCGGCCCGCACGCGGTGGCGTTCGCGGAGACGGCGAGCGGGCTGATCGACCGCTGGGTCGCGCTGGGCCGCCCCGCCGTGCCCGCCTGGCAGGCACCCATGGCACTCGACGGCGACCTGAGCCAGCCCATCTGGGTGCCCCGCGACTGGCGCCTACCAGGTGCCGGACCGGCGGTGGCGTAGCGAGCGGCCGTCCGGGTCGTAGACGAGGCGGTAGGCCGGGACCGCCCACAGCCTGGTCAGGCGGGACAGGCGCTCGGGCTCGTGTGGCACGAGGCGGCCGGGCGGGCGCGGGCCGACCTCGCCGGCGTCGTGCCAGTCGGCGAGGGCCTGCGCGTACGCGGTGACCGCCGCGACCGCGTCGGCCGGGTCGATCAGGTCGGCGTCCTCGCTGCCGTCGGTGGCGCGGTCGAGGTGCTCACGCATCAAGCGCAGGCGCAGGTCGCGGGCGAACCTCCGGGCCCCCTCGCCCAGTCCGGCCGGGTCGGTGGGGGAGCGGTCGTCGCGGGTGTCGTCGAGCACCGCGCAGGAGAGCTCGCTGTCGTGTGTCCACGAGCGACGGTTGAAGTTGTCGCTGCCCACGCTCGCCCACACGTCGTCCACGACGCAGACCTTCGCGTGCACGTACACAGGGCCGCCGGCATGGTTTTCCACGTCGAAGACATGGACGCGGTCGCCGGCCGCGCGGCGGCAGACATCCAGCGCCTTGGCGCGGCCGATCAGGTTGGGTGGCCAGGCGAGCTTGCCGTCGACGTCGGGATAGCGGGGCACGACGGCGATCAGGTGGAGGTCGGGGTTTTCGGTCAGCGCGCCCGCGAAGAGGTCGGCCACCTCGCGCGACCACAGGTACTGGTCCTCCAGGTAGATCAGGCGCCGCGCCCGCTTGATCGCCTTGGTGTACCCGCGGGCGATGGTCCGCTCCCCGCCCGGCGCGAAGTCGTACGCGTTGCGCAGCGACGGGTACGTGCGCAGCACCTGCACCGCGTGCGGGCCGGTGGGTGGCGGGTCGGGCGGCTGGGGCGGGAGCTCGCCGGCGGACAGGTCGGCACCGCCCACCTTGTCGCGAAACCAGGCGATCGGGCTGTGCGAGTCGAGCGGTGTCGGGTCGTTCCACCGCTCCCGGAACGACGTGTCCAGCGCGCCGACCGCCGGCCCCGTCAACTGGAGCTGCACGTCGTGCCAGGGCGGGTTGGAGCCGTACCGCGACGACATGCGCACCGCCTGCGGGTCGCCCCGGTGGTCGGCGTCGTCGCGGCGGCTGTGGCACAGGTCGATGCCCCCGGCGAACGCCACGTCGTGCTCCGGCCGGCCGGGATGGCGGAGCACGACGAGCTTCTGGTGGTGCGAGCCGCCGCGGCGCACCCGCTGGTCGAGCAGCACCTCGCCGCCGGCCGCCTCGATGGCCTCGCCGAGGTGGCGGTTCTCCTCCTCGCTGTACTGGAGCACGTCCAGATGCGAGCGCCACATGAGCCCTTTGACCACGACACCGCGCTTCGCCGCCTGGCAGAAGAGCTCGGCGACGGTCGGCCCGTCCGGTCGCATGCGCTCGTCCGGGTCACCCCGCCAGTCGGTGAAGAAGAGGTGGTCGCCCTCCGACATGCGCTCGACGGCGTCGGTCAGGCGATCGAAGTAGGCCGAGCCATGAATCAACGGCTCGGCCGTGTTTCCTTCCGTCCAAGCGGGTATGTCGGATACGTCGTTACCGCGTTCCGGCGCGGTGAGGAACCAGTTCGTCAGCGGCACGAATCCGTGATTACCCAGGTAGGGGTGCCGCCATAACGTCAATGTGACCAAGCGAGACCACAGGAGGCCACAGTGACCACCGAGTCCATCACCACCGAGCGCGCCGCGCAGCCCGCCGAGGCCGGCCGTGGCCTGCTGCTGACCGTGCTGCTGATGGTCGTGCTCGGCGTCGCCGGCATGTACCTCGTGTCCCTCTGATCGCGCTCACCCCGACGGCTGCGCCGGACCCCGCGGCCCGGCTGGGTGAGTGCGCGGGATGCCCTTGCTCTGCTTCCCTAGAGTGACCGCCGCCATCGACCGCGTGTAACCCCCGAATCCAAGGTCTCTAGAGCGCCGCTTTCGGAGTCGGGGTGGCTTCGACCCCCTGAGCCCCTCTTTTTGGACAGAGTTTTGAGCTACCGCGACGTCCGTCGTGGTCCAGACCGTTGCTCCCGCGGCCTCACCCGTCCGCCGCTGGTCGCGCTCACCCCTTCGCGCAAATTGAGCTCGCGCTAGGCGGTGGTCGACGTTTGTCCACAATGTCTGTTGCTGGATCGGGGATCCGGGAAAGCAACGGGGGGTTTCGTCGCCGTGGGCGTGATTCGAGATCTTGGAGAGTTAGGGCGCCTCGACTTTCTGGCTTCGTTTGTGGTCGCGGTTACTTCGGCGCCTCTGGCGGGGGGCCTCGGGCTCCGGCCGGGGCCGCCTGGCCTTGTTCGGTCTGTTGGTGGGTGGTTGCGGTGGGAGCGGTGCCGTATGCCGTCGTCCAGGCTGAGCCGAGCAGACCAGCGCCGCGGCCGCCAGCCGCCGTCTGATGGTTGCGGGTTCGTGGTTCGTGGCGGCCGGCGCTGGTCTGCTTCCCGTGCGGGTGGACGACGGCATACGGCACGGCTCGGGCTTCGCGCGCTGATATTTATGCATCGTCTGGGAGTAGATCTAGAACACTTGTGGTTGCCCCTTCGACCCTAAGTGTTCTAGATCCATTTGAGGTGTCTCTTGCTGCGGACAAGAGAAGCGACAAATGGTTTATAGGTGGCGGTGGAGGTGCCTCGGGGGCGCGCACGGGTGCATGGTTATGCACCACGTGGCATTTCTACGAAAGCCGAGCAACCCTAAGCTTCCAGATCTCGAAGTCTCGTCCCTTGGCTGGTTACGCTGCGTCAGTATGGCCCGGGTAGGGGCTGCGAAGACAGCCTTCGGGGCTTGTCCCGCGGACCTGGCAGTGGACGGCCGGAGGTTTCGGCTCGCCCTGCGAGCCGCCGGCCGGGAGCGGTGCCCGCGGGAGCATCCGGTCCGCCGCTGACACGGACATGGGCAAATATGCCTCGAAGCAACACGACGGGCGGCGACCCCGACCCCGAAAGGTCTCTGGAGCCCTTTCCGCCAACCCACGCCGAGATGATGCCGCGTGAGCAGACGGGGCGCCGGCATGCTCGACTCTTGACGGGTCGATCGGTGTCGGGTGAGGCCGCGGGAGCAACGGCATGGACCACGACGGACGCCGCGGTAGCTCGAATCTTCTAGGACGTGGTTGGTGGCTGCTCCGAGTCGCTGGCGTGCGGGACCCGCTTGGCGGGGATGACCCCCAGCCGGCCCGCCTGGTAGTCGTCGAACGCCTGCGCCAGCTCCGCGCGGGTGTTCATCACGAACGGGCCGTAGTGGGCGACCGGCTCGCGGATCGGCTCGCCGCCCATGATGTACAGGTCGAGTGCCGGCGTGTGCGAGTCCTGCTTTTCGTCGGCGGTGACCCGCAGCGCCTCGCCCGGCCCGTGCACCGCCATCTGTCCGGTGTGGACCGGGCGGCGGTCGGTGCCGACCGTGCCGCGGCCGCCCAGCACGTAGACGAGGGCGTTGTAGTCCGATCGCCAGGGTAGGTCGAGTGCGGCGCCGGGCTGGAGGGTGACGTGGGCGATCGTGATCGGGGTGTGCGTGGTGCCCGGGCCCTGGTGGCCGTCGATCTCGCCGGCGATGACCCGGATGAGCGCGCCGCCGTCGGGCGTGGTGAGCAGGCTCGCCTCGCGGCCGCGGATGTCCTGGTAGCGCGGCGGGCTCATCTTCTTCACCTTGGGCAGGTTGACCCACAGCTGGAGGCCGTGGAAGAGGCCGCCGCTGACGACGAGGTGCTCGGGCGGCGCCTCGATGTGCAGGATGCCCGCCCCGGCGGTCATCCACTGCGTGTCGCCGTTGGTGATCGTGCCACCGCCGCCGTTGGAGTCCTGGTGGTCGAAGATGCCGTCGATGATGTACGTGACGGTCTCGAAGCCGCGGTGCGGGTGCCACGGCGTGCCCTTCGGCTCGCCGGGCGCGTAGTCGACCTCGCCCATCTGGTCGAGGTGGATGAAGGGGTCGAGCTCGGTCAGCGGCACCCCGGCGAAGGCGCGGCGCACCGGGAAGCCCTCGCCCTCGAAGCCGCTGGGCGCGGTGACGAGGCGGCGGACGGCGCGGTACTCCGTCGTGGCCGGGTCGAGCTTGGGCAGGCGGGGTAGGACAAGGACGTCGTCGACGGTGATGGCGGGCATGGCGGTGCTCCTTAGCTGGCCACGGACGAGGCGCGTAGGCGCTCGCCGAGCCGGGTGAAGACGCGGGTGAGGACGGCGGTCTCGGCCTCGTCGAGGTCGTCCACGAAGTGGGCGCGCACCGAGCGGAGGTGGTGCGGCGCGGCCTCGCGCAGCGTGCGCAGGCCCTCGGCCGTCAGCACGGCCTCGCTGCCGCGGCGGTCCTCCGGGCAGCTCTCGCGGGCCACCAGCCCGCGCTTTTCCATCGAACCGATCTGGTAGGTCAAGCGGCTGGGCGAGAACACCAGCCGGCTGGCCAGCTCGCCCATCCGCAGGCGCCGGTCGGGCGCCTCGGAGAGCAGCACGAGCACGTGGTAGTCGGCGAAGGTCAGCCCGCTGTCGGCGCGCAGATCGTCTTCGAGCTGGGTCATCAGCCGCTGGCTGGACTCGATGTATGCCCGCCAGCCAGCCATCTCCGTGGGGGTGAGCGGCTCGGCCATGCCCCCATGTTACTTCAAATCTGAAGAACTACCAGGCGCGGTCGACCTCGGTCGAGCCGGTAAGCCTCAGCTTGCGCTGGGCGCGCTGGTAGAACGTGGTGTGGCCGAGGCGCACCACGCTCGCCGCACCCGGCACCGCGGCCACCTCGACCGTGTCGCCGGGGCAGAGGCGGCCGACCACGGCGCCGTCCGACTCGACCTCCAGGTCGCCGCTGGCCGGCAGCACGCGCAGCGCCACCTTTTCGCTCTCCGAGAGCACGAGCGCCCGGTTGTACGCCGAGTGCGGCGCGACCGGCGTCACCACGAGGCCCTGCGCGCGCGGCGAGACGATCGGGCCGCCGGCCGAGAAGCTGTATGCCGTCGAGCCGGTCGGGGTCGCCACGATCAGCGCGTCGGCCACGTAGTGGATGAAAGGGTGCCCCTCGACGAACAGCTCGACCGCGGCCATCGGCCCGCCCGGGCGGCGCACGAGCGCGACCTCGTTGAAGGCGAGCACCTCCTGGTCGTGAAACCGGGAGCGGACCGCCGAGCGCGCCTCGACCGTGAACCGCTTGTCGTCGATCGCGGAGAGCGCCTCGGGGAGCTGGGGCACGTCGATCTCGGCGAGGAAGCCGAGGCGGCCCAGGTTGACACCCAGCACGGGCGCGCGGCCGCCGCAGGACAGGCGCATCGAGCGGAGCATCGTGCCGTCGCCGCCGAGGCTCACGACGAGGTCGGACTCCTCGGCCAGCTTTTCCGGCGGCACGGCCGTGGCACCCTCGGTGCGGGCGACCTCCTCCGGCAGCCCCAGGAGCGTCGCCTGGTGGCCCCGCACCCAGGCGCTGATGGTCGACATGGCCGCGCGGCTGTCACGCTGTGGATGCAGCACCAGCCCGACCGTGTGGATCATCGGGGTGTCCGGGAAGTCACGGACAAACGGTAGCAGCGAGGGCCGCTGCGTCGTGGGCGCAAAGTAGTGCCTCATCCGCCGTGAATACGTTGGATGGGCGGTTAGGGTTCGAGAGCGTGGAAGATCTAGATCTGGCGGACTGGCGCGAGCGGGTCGCGCGCATGTACCTCTCCGGGCTCGACCTGGGCGAATTCCGCGCGGCCCGAGACCGGTTGTTCGCCGAACACGCACAGTCACCCATCCCGCCGCACGAGCGCGCGAGCTTCGCCGGGCTCCGCTACTTTCCGGACAACCCGACCGCGGTCGTCGAGGTGCCCCTCGAACCGGCCGAGGGCACGCTGGAGATCGACACTGGCGGGCCGGACGGCGTGGTGCGGTACCGGCGGGTGGCGCGCGCGATCACACCGTGGGGCCCGCTGACGCTCTTCTGGATCGAGGCGTACGGGGGAGGGCTCTTCCTGCCGTTCCGGGACGGCACGTACGGGTCGATGACGTACGGCGCGGGGCGCTATCTCACCGACACGGTGAAGGGCACCTTCGGGCGGGGCGTGGTGCCGCTCCCCGGCGGCCGGGTGCGGCTCGACGTCAACTACGCGTACAACCCCAGCTGCGCGTACGACGACCGCTGGGCCTGTCCGCTCGCGCCGGAGGAGAACCGCCTCGCCGATCCGATCGAGGCCGGCGAGCTCACCTACCACTGAGCTGTGGTTGAGTGGACCGATGTCAGAGCTTGGCCGCGTACTCGTGCTCGCCGGAGGGCTCTCCCCCGAGCGGGAGGTGTCCCTGCAATCGGGGCGGCGGGTCTTCGACGCGCTGCGGCGGCTCGACGTCGACGTCGAGCTCGGCGATCTGGGTCCTGACCTGATGGAGACCCTTGTCGCCGACCCGCCGTCGGTGGTGCTGCCCGTCCTGTACGGCAACCCGGGCGAGGACGGCACCGTCCGGGAGGTGCTGGAGCTGGTCGGCGTGCCGTACGTCGGGGCGTCGGCCGAAGCCTGCCGGCTCGCGTTCGACAAGCCCCTCGCGAAGGCGCTGGTGGCCCAGGCGGGACTCGACACGCCGGCATCCGTGACGCTGCCGCGGGAAGCCTTCCACGACCTGGGCGCCGCCCCGTTGATCTCGCTCATCCTCAAGCGGCTCGGCCTGCCCCTGTTCGTCAAGCCGCGCGCCGGCGGATCCGCCTTCGGCGTCAGCCACGTCAAGGTCGCCGATCAGCTCCCGGCGGCGCTGATGGCGTGTTTCGCCTACCACGACACCGCACTCATCGAGCGAGCCGTGGTCGGCGTCGAGGTCGCCGTCGGCGTCGTCGACCTGGGAGACGGGCCGGTCGCGATGCCAGCCGTGGAGATCGTGCCCCGCAGGGGCATCTACGACTACGCGGCCCACTACACCGCGGGGGCGACGGAGTTCTTCTGCCCCGCCCGCTTGAGTGAGAGGGCGGCCGCGGCGGCCGCACGGGCGGCGCTCACCGCGCACGCGGCACTGGGCCTGCGCGACTTGTCGCGGACCGATCTCATCGTCGACAAGGACGACCGGGCGTTCGTGTTGGAGACGGCCGTCGCGCCCGGTCTCACCGACACCTCCACCTTCCTGATGGGGCTCGCGGCCAAGGGCTACGCGTTCGAACGCGTCTGGGTGCAGCTGGCGAGGCTTGCGGAGGCGCGGGGCAATCCGGCGGCCGTGGCGCGGTCGTGAGGCACGCCGCCGATCAGCAGCCGGGCGACATGCTCGGGCACGAGCGCGGCGATCGTGCCGCGGGCCGCCGGCTGACGCCCGTCGAGATCGGCCAGCACCGACGCCACGAGGTCACGCACCCAGGGAAGGTCCGATGAGCCGAGGAGGAGTGCGAGCTCGTCGTCGCTGACGTCCGCGAAGGCCATCTCGATGATGGCGAGCGCGCGCGGCGACGTCCGGCTGGCGGCGGCCCAGCGGAGAAGGTCGACGAGAGGCAGCGCGGGTGCGGGAGGTACGCGCACGTCGAGGACGTCGGCGAGCACCACGTCGTGGGTGTGCATGACAGGCGCGAGATCCTCCAGCAAGGACGCCTCGTCCACGGCGAGAAGGCACAGATGCGAGAGCGCCTCCAGTACCTCACGAATACCGAACCGGGGGCCGGTCAGATGCACCCGGAATCGGCCAGTCCCGATGTCGACCGGCACGATCAGGCTCACCGGCTCGGTGGCGTATGCGCTCAAGGGCTACTCCGGGCTCAGTTGCTTTCGGAAACGTGCCGAGCGCTCGCACCAGTCGTCGTATCCGTGGGACCGGTAGAACCGGTGGGCCCGGTCGCGGCTCCGGTTGCTGGTGATCTCCATTTCCTCGCAGCCGGACTGTTGGGCAAGCTGTTCCGCCCGGTCCAGCAGCGCGTGTCCGACCCCGGTGCCGCGGTGCCGATCGTCGACGACGAGTGCGACGAGCCGGGCGATGGGTTGGTCCCGGTGGATGAGCGGGATGAGACATAGCGCCGCGAGCCCGGCCACGGTGTGACCGACGTCGGCGACGAGCAGGTGCCGTTCGGGGTCTGCCGCCCACTCGTGCGCTCTTCGCGTGGCCTGCTCCGGTGAGGCCGGGTAGCCGAGCTGTGCCAGCAGGGGCACGATGTCGAGGCCGTCCTGCGGGCGGCAGTTACGGATCATCACGGTCACGGTCGGCTTTCATCCGCCGGTGGTGCGGCGGGCAGTCGCACCTTGACCCGGAGCCCTCCGTCGTCGCGGGGGGTGAGGGCGAGGAAGCCGTCGTGTGCTTGGACGATGCTCTTGACGATCGCCAGGCCGAGACCGACGCCCGCGTGGCCGTCACGTATCCGTCCGGTGCCGCGCTGAAACGGCTCGACAATCGTGGAAACAAGGTGCGGGGAGAGCTTCTCGCCGGTGTTTTCGACAGTGAGCACCACACTGTTGGCGCGAACGCTTGTCGTGACCCACACGCTGCCATGTGCGGGCAGGTTGTGGATTATCGCGTTGTGCACGAGGTTCGTGGTCATCTGGAGCAGGAGCGCGTGGGAGCCGACGGTGGTGGCGATGGCACCGGAGGACTCAAGAGCGAGGCCGCGTTTTTCCGCCAGCGGGAGGAGCGTTTCGATCGCTTCTTCCGCGATGAGGGACATGTCGACGTGCTCCCGGGCGAAGGACCGCTGGTCGGCGCGGCTGAGCACGAGCAACGCCTCCGTGAGGTCGATCGCTCGGCTGTTGACGTAGTGGAGGCGTTCGACGAGTTCGCCGCTGTCGCGTCTCGGGTCGTTGCGGGCCACGTCGAGCAGTGTCTGCGTGACCGCCAGCGGGGTGCGCAGCTCGTGGGAGGCGTTGGCCGCGAACCTCTGCTGTTCGGCGGCGTGTGCCTCGATCCGGGCGAGCATCGTGTCGAAGGCGTCGGCGAGTTCGCGAAACTCGTCCTGGTGGCCTTCCAGCTGGATCCGGTGGGAGAGTGACCCGTTCGCGGCCAGGCGGGTGGCGTTCGTGATGCGGGTCAGGGGCGCCAGCATGCTGCCGGCGAGGATCCATCCGCCGACGAGGCCGAATACCAGCAGGAACACCATGACCGCGGCCGCCTTCGGCGCGAAGGCGTCCACCAGGTCGGACTTGCTTGGCATGCGCATCGGCGCGTTGACCACCTCGGGTACGTAACGCAGCAGGAAGAACCACACCACGGCGAGCAGCAACGCACCCGCGATCATGAGAAAGGCCGCGTAGCTGAGCGTGAGTTTGAGGCGAACGCTCAGGCCGGGTGCCCTATCCACGGTCTCCTCCCGCCGGTCCTGTGTCGATGCGGTAGCCGACGCCGGCCACGGTGGCGATGATCCCGGGCTCACCGAGTCGTTTGCGCAGTGCCGAGACCGTGATGCGCACGGCGTTGGTGAACGGGTCGGCGTTTTCGTCCCACGCCCGCTCGAGCAGCTCTTCGGCGCTGATGACACCGCCTTCGGCGGCGACGAGGACCTCGAGCACGGCGAACTGCTTCCGGGTGAGCGCGATGTACCGGCCGTCCCGGTAGACCTCCCGGCGGAACGGATCCAGCCGCAGGCCGGCGATCTCCCGCACCGGTGGCCGGTTGTGCGCGCGCCTGCGGTCGAGTGCCCTGAGCCTGAGCACGAGCTCGCGGAGTTCGAACGGCTTGCTGAGGTAGTCGTCGGCGCCGAGCTCGAACCCGGACACCTTGTCGTCGAGCCGGTCGGCGGCGGTGAGCATCAGGATCGGCGTGCCGGTGCCCGAGGCGACGATGCTTTTGGCGATCTCGTCGCCGGAGGGGCCGGGGATGTCGCGGTCGAGGACGGCGATGTCGTAGGCGTTGACGCTCAGCAGCTCCAGAGCTGTGTCGCCGTCGCCGGCGATGTCGGCCGCGATCGCTTCCAGGCGCAAACCGTCACGGATGGCCTCCGCCATGTAGGGCTCGTCTTCGACGACCAACACACGCATGATCCCAATGCTACGAACCAGCACATATCGTCGACCTATCAAAAAACACTTGGCTCAGTCGTCGGGCATCACCAGCTCGACCTCGTTTTCGCGGAGGGCGTCGAGAAGGTCGCGTGGCGGGGTGGAGTCGGTGACCAGGTAGTCGGCACGCCCCAGCTCGGACACCTGGGCGAAGAGCCGCCGGCCGAACTTGGACGAGTCGGCCAGGATCGCCACGCGCGCCGCCCGGGAGATCATCTCTTGCATCATCGCCGCCTCGGCGAGGTTGCTCGTCGTGTATCCGGCGACCGCGGAGACGGCGCCGACGCCGATCAGCGCCAGGTCGCAGCTGATGTCGAGCTCGGCGCCGCCGGCCGCCCGGAAGCTGACGGGGCCGGTGGTAGCCAGCGTGAGGGTGCGGACCGCGCCGCCGAAGAGGTACACGTCGCGGACGGCCGCGGGAGACAGCGCCGGGGGCACGAGCAGGCTGTTTGTCGCCACCGTGAGGTCGCGATGGTTGCGCAGGCTCTTGGCGACGGCGAGGGTGGTGGTGCCGCCGTTGATCATGATGACCGAGCCGTTTTCCACCAGCGCCGCGGCGAGCTCCGCGATCTTCTCCTTCTCCCGCTTTTCCAGGTTGAGCCGCACGTCGACGGCCCGGTCGACGCGGGAGAAGGTCGACTGGCTGACCGCTCCGCCGTAGGTGCGGACCAGGACGCCGTCGGCGCTGAGCTGGTCGAGATCGCGCCGGATGGTGTCGATGGAGACGCCGAACCGGTCCGCGAGCGCGGTGACCGTGACCTCACCGGTCTCCGCCACGTACGCCGCCAGCTGGGCCTTGCGACCCGCGGGCAGGCGACGCTGCCGGTCCTCCTTGTCTAGAGCCACCGATCCTCCCATGTCTGCGGTAGTCAGGCCGGCGATCGCGCGCCGGGAGGGCCCAAAGAACGCTTAGAACGGCAGGGTACAGCATCGTAGCGCCCGTTTCGTGCCACATGAGGCGAGGATCGGCAACGCGGGCGGGTCGAGTGTGCCGGATTCGACCACAATATCCCATTCAAGATGCGAGACTATGCAGTCTCTAGCCAGATGTTGCAGTACTAGGCCTTGTGGGGGGTGTAACGTGCTGTTAACGTGGCGCAAACCTGCAAAGAGCGGTAACACCTTTACATTGAAGGAGTTCGCAATGATCGGAGGCGGCACCGGGGTGCGCGGCCGACTGCGGCAGCTACTCGGGGTTATGGCGGTGGCGGCTGTGGTCGGCACCACCGCGGTGGGGTGCGGTTCTGACGAGGGATCGAGCGGTGACGGGGGCGGGGCCGTCACGCTGGAGTTCGCGCAGTGGTGGGCGCCGGAGCTTCCGGCGGGATCGTTCGACAAGCTCATGGCGGACTTCACCGCGCAAAACCCGAACATCAAGGTCAAGCTGCTGAGCGGGCCGTACGCGTCCACCAAGCAGCAGCTGGTGTCCGGCGCGGCGTCCAAGACGCTGCCGGACGTCGTGGGTCTCGACGGCGCCTGGGTGAGCGACTTCGCCAAGCAGGGGGCGATCGCCGACCTGAGCGAGCTCATGACCGACGCGAGCTACGACTCGAGCCAGCTCGCGAGCCAGATCCAGATCCAGGGCAAGACCTACATGATCCCCGTGGTCAACTTCGTGTACCCCCTGTTCGTCAACAACGACCTGCTCGCCAAGGCGGGGGTCACGGCGCCGCCGAGCACCCGCACCGAGTTCCTCGACGCGGCCAAGAAGGTCACCGCGCTCGGTGGCAACGTCAAGGGCTGGGCGCTCCCGCTCGACACCGCCGTGCCCAACGGCATCCAGAACGACGTCATGTCGTGGGTGTGGGCGTCCGGCGGCAGCATGCTCACCAAGGACGGAAAGCCCGATCTGACCGGCCAGCCCGTCAAGAGCGCCGTCGAGTACGTCAAGAGCCTGAACGACGCCGGCGTCATCGCACCCGGTTCGCTCACGATGAAGGAACAGGACAAGGTCGAGAAGTTCACCACCGGCCAGGTCGGCATGGTGATCGACTCCTTGGCGCACATCACGCTGATCAAGAAGAACAACCCGGACCTGAAGTTCACCGTGGCGCCGCTCCCGGCCGAGGACGGCTACACCGGCAAGCGGGGCATCCCGTACGCGTCGTGGGGCATCGGCGTGGCCAACTCGTCCAAGCACAAGGCCGAGGCGTTCAAGCTCGTCGAGTTCCTGATGGGCAAGCAGACCAACGCGGAGCTGAGCACGCTGGCCAACGGCTTCCCGGGCAACAAGACCGCCGAGCCCGACTTCACCAAGAGCGACCCGCTCTTCAAGACGGCCTTCGACATCTACCAGGCGGGCTACCCGGCCAACGAGTTCGTGGGTCTGCCGAAGTCCGAGGACCTCATGCGCAGCTTCGACGAGCAGCTTCAGCTCACGCTCACCGGCAAGCAGAGCGTCGACGACACGCTCAGCAAGTCGCAAGAGTCCTGGGCATCGGTGCTCTGAGCCTTTCCACAGATCGGGGCCGCGCCGCGCCGGGCACCGCGGCGCGGCCTCGAAACAAGGAGACATCGATGGATACTGCGAAACTGGATCGCGCGGCCCCGCCCGCCGCGCCGGTGGCATCGCAGACCCGCGCGGCCCATCGGGGCAGGGCGCGGCGTTTCTTCGCGAAGAGCGCCGCCCCGTTCGGCTTCCTCTCGCCGACGATCGTGCTGATCGCCGTCCTGATGATCATCCCGATCGGGATGGTGGTGAGCTACTCGTTCAGAGACACCGTCATCACCCAGCCGAGCACGGCCTTCGTCGGCTTCGACAACTACACGAAGGTGCTCTCCGACGCCGACTTTCGGGCGGCGCTGAAGAACACGTTCATCTTCATCACCGTGAGCACCTTCGCCCACCTCGTGCTGGGCCTGGCCTTCGCGATGATGCTCAACTCCTCGCTGCTGGGCCCGGTGACGAAGACCATCTTCCGGGTCGTCTTCATCTTGCCGTGGCTCTTCACGGTCGCGGTGATCGCGGTCATCTGGCGGCTCATGCTCGACCCGTCCGGCGTGGTCAACTACCTGCTGACCACGGTCGGTGGCATGTCGCAGGGTGTCGACTGGCTCTCCGACCCCGGCAAGGCCCTGTGGGCGTTGACATTCATCAACATCTGGGCCGGCTACCCGTTCTTCATGATCAGCATCCTCGCCGGACTCCAGGGCATCTCGCCCGACCTGTACGAGGCGGCCTCCGTCGACGGCGCCAGCCCGTTCCGGCAGTTCTGGAACGTGACGATCCCGCAGCTGCGGCCGGTGCTCGTCAGCATGGCCGTGCTCGACCTGATCTGGACCTCTCAGCAGTTCGCCCTCATCTGGATGACGACGGGCGGCGGGCCGCTGAACGTCACGGAGATGCTCAGCACCTACACCTACAAGCAGGCCTTCAGCAGTTACGAGTTCGCCACCGCCTCCGCCAGTGCCGTCATCGTCCTGCTGCTCACGATGATCCTGGCGGTCTTCTACGTCCGCCTGCAAAAGGAGAGGTGATCGCGTGCTCACCCGCAAGCGACGGCGCCTCGGCGCGAAGATCGCCCTGCTCGCCGGGCTCTGCCTGGGCGCGGCCTTCGCCGGCCTGCCCGTGCTGTGGATGCTGTCGACGTCGTTCAAGCCCAACGGCGAGGTCTTCGCCGTCCCGCCCCGACTGGTCACCGGCAACTTCTCGTTCGACGCCTACCGCGCGATCCTCACCGACGGCGCCCAGCTCCGGTTCTTCCTCAACAGCTACGTGGTCGCGCTCTCGGTCACCGCGCTGACATTGCTCGTCGCGGTGCTCGCGGCCTACGGGTTCAGCCGCTACGAGTTTCCGCTGAAGCGGTCCATCAACGCCGTGATCGTCAGCGTCCAGGCGGTGCCGCCGATCACGCTCGTCATCCCCTACTTCGGGCTTGTCGTGACGCTCGGTCTGTACAACACGTATCCCGGGCTGATCCTCACGCACATGGTGTTCACCCTGCCGTACGCGATCATCATGATGACCGCCTACTTCAACACGCTCCCCAAGGAACTCGACGAGTCCGTCAAGGTGGACGGTGCGTCGAGCTGGACGGCGCTGTGGCGGGTGCTGGTGCCCATCTCGGTGCCGGGGATGGTCGCCGTCGGCGTGTACACCTTCATGATCTCGTGGAACGAGTACCTCTTCGCGCTGACGCTCACCCGCACCGACAACATGCGCACGGTGCCGATCGGCATCCAGCTCCTGATGGGTCAGCACTCCTACGAGTGGAACCAGATGATGGCCATGAGCATCCTCGGTTCGATCCCGGTCCTCATCTTGTTCCTGCTCTTCCAGCGGCGTTTCATCGGCGGCCTCACCTCCGGTGCCGTCAAGGCCTAGATCAAGCCACCCAATCAACAAGGAGAAATGCAGCTATGCTGACGACCGGCAAGGCGATCCTGGACGTTGCGAATGAGAAGAATTTCGCCGTGCCCGCCTTCAACATCAGCGATTACGCCATGTTCAACGGCATCGTGGACATCAGCGAGGAAAAGCACGCGCCGCTGTTCATCGGGATCCATCCCGACGAGGTGCGGCACATCGGAGTCGACGTGATCGCCGCTATGACGCAGCGGGCCCACCGCTCGTCGGTGCCGATCGCGATCCACTGGGATCACGGCGCCACGTACGAGGAGATGCTGACCGCGATCCACGTCGGCTTCACCTCGGTGATGATCGACGCGTCGCTTCAATCCTTCGCGGACAACGTCGCGATCTCCCGGAAGGTCGCGGAGACCGCGCACGCGGTCGGCCTGTCGGTCGAGGCGGAGCTCGGCACGATCGGCAAGGCCGACAGCGAGGGCGAGGCCGGCACCGACGCCATCATCTACACCGATCCGGTCGACGCCGTGACCTTCGTGCGGGAGACGGGCGTCGACAGCCTCGCGGTGGCCATCGGCACCTACCACGGCCTCTACCCGAAGACCTTGAAGCCGGAGCTCAAGCTCGACCTGCTCAAGGAGATCAAGGACCGGGTGCGGATCCCGCTCGTGCTGCATGGCGGCTCGGGAAACCCGGACGACGAGATCGCGCAGTCGGTCAAGCTCGGCATCAACAAGATCAATATCTCCAGCGACATCAAGGTGGCGTACCACGCGAAGATGCGCGAGGTTCTCGCCGACGCCGGGCTGCGCGAGCCGCTCAACATCCAGCCGCCGTGCATCGCGGCCATGAAGGCCGTGGCCGCGCACAAGATCGACCTCTTCGAGGCGACCGGCAAGGCCGATCTGTACTGACATGAGCGGCCACGTCGTCCTGGGCCTCGGCGGAGGCGTCGACTACGAGCTCAAGCTGTCCGCGCCGATCGTGGAGCAGCTCGTCCGCGAGTACCGGATCCGCGCCGCCGAGCTGACCGCGGCGACGACGGTGGCCAGCGAGCGCGAGCTGGTCATCTCGATCCTCACGTACCTGAGGAAGGGCGGGGGAGGCGAGCACTTCGTCGCCTCCTCCGCCGGGCTGAGCACGTTCGCCGCGCGCTTTCCCACCCGCACGACCCTGGGCGGCACCTCCGTGCGGGCGGCGATCGAGATGAGCCGGCTCGGCGTACCGTCCACTTTGCACCTCGTCAGCATCAACGACGTCGTCCGCCGCCTGCTCCCGCCGGACTGCGACTACATATGCAGCGACGACAAGGACACGTTCCACCCGCACCTCATCGTCCAGTACGACCAGGGCGTCCAGGTGCGGGCCGGTGACATCGACATCGCCGCGCCGTTCCCCAACCGGCTGATCTACGTCAACGACCCGCCGAACGGTTCCATGCTGCTGAGCCCGGAGCTGGGCCGGCTGCTGCGTTCCGCGCGGGTCTTCCTGATCTCGGGGTTCAACGCGATCCGCGACCAAGGGCTCCTCGACCAGCGCCTGGCCACGCTGCGCGGCCACATGCGGCAGCTCCCCGCCGGGGCGGTCGTCTACTACGAGGACGCCGGGTTTCACGAGCCGGGGTTCAGCCAGCGGGTCCGTGACGCGCTCGTCGACGTCATCACCGTCTACGGGCTCAACGAGGACGAGCTCCAGGCATACCTCGGCCGCACGGTCGACCTGCTCTCGCCGGCGGAGGTGGCGCGGGCGCTCGAAAAGCTGCGCGCCCTCATCCCCGTCCCGACGCTGGTCCTGCACACCAAGTACTGGTCGGCGGCCGTCGGCGAGGGAGCCGGCGGATACGCGGCGGCGCTCGACGAGGGCATCGTGGTAGCGAGCGCCCGCTACAGCGCCGGCGACTACGAACTGATGCGGCTCAGACCGAGGCGGCCGGCGGCGGTGGAGTTCGCCGCGGCCCTGGAGGAGCGGATGGGCGGGGGCGCCCGCTGCCTTCCCGGCTTCCACCTCGACGTCGCCGAGCCGACGACCATCGGGCTCGGCGACGCGTTCGTCGGCGGCTTCCTCGCCGCCCTCGTGCGCGGAACCCCCTAGACCTTCAGGAGACGGGGTATCCGCCCACGTCTGTCAGCTGTAGACCGTATGCTCCCGCGGGCACCGCTACGGCGGACGGGTGAGGCCGCGGGAGCAACGGAGAGCGACCACGACGGGCATCGCGGTAGCCCAAGATAGATCGTCCAGGGCTTGTCGCGACCGGACCTAGCCGGCGCCGCTGGCCTGCCAGTTGAGGCGGGTGAGCAGCTGGCGGGCGGCGTCGGCGTGTTCGGCGTCGACCGTCACCGCGTACTGCGCGGCCTGAAGCGAACTGGTCGACGTGAAGTCGCGGCGGCCGCCGGTCATCGCGTGGGCGATCGCGCCGAAGACGGCGCCCCACAGCGCGCCGATCAGCACGCCGGCGAGGATCACGCCGAGCCAGTTGGAGTCGCTGAAGATGCCGAAGAGCAGGCCGATGAACAGGCCGAACCAGGCGCCTGTCGCGGCGCCCGCCAGGCCGGCGCGGACCACCGTCATGCGGCCCAGCACGTTTTCCACCAGGCGTAGGTCGGTGCCGACGATGGCGGTGCGCTCGACCGGAAACTCGTTGTCCGACAGGTAGTCGATCGCCCGCTGCGCGGCCGGGTAGTCGGGGTAGCTGGCCACGGTGACCGTGGGGCGGGCGGGCGTCTCGGCCCCGCCGACCGGCGGCCCTGTCCAGGATTGGGTCATGAGAGCCTCCTCGGGGCTGTGCTGGTCGCGCTAGCTCCGCTCGCTGGCGTCTCCCGGGGTGGCCGGCGCGCTCCGCGCTGGTCGGCGGTGGAGCTTGCCAGCTTCCGGGGCGGTTTCGCCACCAGCGTGCCACTCCGGGCGGTTCCCCGTCACGAGATCGGGCAAACGCCGGCGGGATACCCTGAGCCGTGCCTCAGCAGCTCATGGCCATCGCCCACCGCGCCGGCAACGACACGCGGGGCCTGCGGGCCGCCCTCGACGCCGGCGTCGACCTCGTCGAGGCCGACATCCATCTCTTCAAGGGCGCGCTGGAGGTACGCCACCTCAAGACGCTCGGCCCCGGGTGGCTGTGGGACAAGTGGGTGCTCGTGCGGCGGCGCGACACGGTACTCCCGGAACTGCACGAGGTCCTGACCGCCGCGGACGGTGACCATCGGCTGATGCTCGACCTGAAGGGTCCGGCGGCGGCGCTGGCGCCGCGGGTGGCGGCGCTGCTGCGCGAGGCCGCGCCCGACGCGCCGATCACCGTGTGCACGAAGCACTGGGGGATGCTCGACGCGTTCGAGGAGCCGGTGCGGCGGGTGCTCTCGTCCAGCAACAGGGTGACGCTGCGGCGGCTGCGCGCACGGGTGCGCCACCGGCCGGCGTACGGCGTCTCGATCCGCCGCGAGCTGCTCACCCCGGAGGTGGTCGCCGAACTGCGCGAGTCGGTCGAGGTCGTGATGGTGTGGCCGGTCGACACGCCGGAGGCGCTCGCGCACGCCCGCCACCTCGGCGTATCCGCGGTGATCAGCAAGAACCTGGACCTGCTGCGCGAGGTGATGGCAGGGTAAGGCGATGGGTGCGGATGAGGAGCGCGACGGGGTCGCACTGACCAACCTCGACCAGCCGCTGTTCGAGGGGGCCGGCGCGACCAAGCGGGAGCTCGTCGACTACCTCGACGCGGTGCGCGACCGCATCATCCCGGTGCTGCGCGACCGGCCGCTCTCGGTGATCCGCATCCTGCGCGGGCAGGACGCGTTCATGCAGAAAAACCTCCCCAAGTACACGCCGGAGTGGGTGCCGACCGTCGAGCGGTGGGCGGACGCGTCCAAGCGGGAGGTGCGCTACGCCCTCTGCAACGACCGCCGCACGCTGCTGTGGTTCGGCAACCAGCGGGCGATCGAGTACCATCCGGCGCTCGTGCGCGCGGATCGGTGGCACCACGTCACCGACCTGATCCTCGACCTCGACCCGCCGGAGGGCGACGACTTCGGCCCGGTGGTGGCCGCGGCCGGGCTCGTGCGGCGGGCGCTTGAGGACGCCGGGCTGTCCGGCGCGGTGAAGACAAGCGGCTCCAAGGGCGTGCACATCTTCGTGCCGGTCGACGAGTCGGTGTCCATAGAGGACGTCGCCGCCGCCACCCGCGCGCTCGCGGCCCGCGCCGAGCGGCTCGACCCGGCGATCGCGACCACCGCGTTCATCAAGGAGGACCGAGCCGGCAAGGTGTTCCTCGACTCCACGAGGTCCGGCGGCGCGACGGTCGTCGCCGCGTACAGCCCGCGGCTGCGTCCCGGCCTGCCGGTGTCGTTTCCGGTCGCGTGGGACGACCTCGAGCGGGTCAAGCCGGCCGACTTCACCATCCACACCGCGGTCGGGCTGCTCGGCGACGCCGACCCGTGGGCGGAGCGGCTGCCCGCGCCGCAGCGGCTCCCGGACGACCTGGTCGCCGAGGGCCACACGATCCCCATCGCCCGCGTGCAGGCCATGCACGAGGGCAAGCGCCGGGCTCGCGCGCGCCGCGAAGGGGTTTGACGGGTACATGTGCGGGTAGCCGCTCCGTATGCGAGCAGTCACCTGGCAGGGGCGACGCGAGGTGAGCGTCGAGAGCGTGCCCGACCCGAAGATCCAGGAACCCACCGACGCGATCGTCCGAGTCACATCGAGCGGCATCTGCGGCTCCGACCTGCACCTGTACGAAGTGATGGGCCCGTTCATGGGCAAGGGAGACATCCTCGGGCACGAGCCGATGGGCATCGTGGAGGAGGTCGGCCCGGAGGTAGGCACGATCGCGCCCGGCGACCGCGTGGTGATCCCGTTCCAGATCTCCTGCGGATACTGCTACATGTGCGCGCAGGGCCTACAAACCCAGTGCGAGACCACGCAGGTGCGGGAGCACGGCACGGGCGCCGCGCTATTCGGGTACACGAAGCTGTACGGCGAGGTGCCCGGCGGCCAGGCGGAGTTCCTGCGCGTGCCGCAGGCGCAGTACGGCCCGATCAAGGTGCCCCAGGGCCCGCCCGACGACCGCTTCGTGTACCTCTCGGACGTGCTGCCGACGGCGTGGCAGGCGGTCGAGTACGCGAACATCCCGGACGGTGGCAGCGTCGTCGTGCTCGGCCTCGGCCCGATCGGCGACATGTCCGCGCGGGTCGCCGCACACCGCGGTGCCGGCCAGGTGATCGGCGTCGACCTGGTGCCCGAACGCCTGGAACGCGCCCGCGCCCGCGGCGTCGAGGTGATCGACCTGCGCGAGACCGAAGACCTGACCGGCGAGATCCGCGACCGCACCGACGGCCGCGGCCCCGACTCGGTCATCGACGCGGTCGGCATGGAGGCCCACGGCTCGACCGCCGCCAAGCTCGCCCACCAGATGACCGCCGCCCTCCCCGACGCGGTAGCCGCCAAGATGATGCAGAAGGCCGGCGTCGACCGCCTGTCCGCCCTGTACTCGGCGATCGACATCGTCCGACGCGGCGGCACCATCTCGCTGATCGGCGTGTACGGCGGCATGGCCGACCCGATGCCGATGCTCACGCTCTTCGACAAACAGGTGCAGGTGCGCATGGGCCAGGCCAACGTGAAGCGCTGGGTGGACGACATCGTGCCCCTGCTGGCCGGCGACGCCGACCCGCTGGGCGTGGACACGTTCGCCACGCACCGGCTCCCGCTCGACGAGGCGCCCCGCGCCTACGACATGTTCCAGAAGAAGCTGGACGGCGCGGTCAAGATCCTCCTGCACCCGTAGGTGAGCCTTTCGGGATCGGGGTGGCGCCGTCGTGCCTCAGGCGGAGTTTTGCCCGGGCCGTGTCAGCTGCGGACCGCCGCTCCCGCCGGAGAACGCGCGGGTCGGCGGCGAGCTGGCGCTCGCCGAAATCCCCGACCCGCGCTGCCAGGCCCGCGCCACAAGCCCGCGGTGGGCCGGATCCCTGTCGGAGGGGTGCCCGAGGTCGATGCGGCTGTCGCCGTACCGGCTGTGACCGGCATCCGGATCTAGCTCCCCGGTCTCACCCGTCCGCTGTCGGAACGCGGGCAGATCTTGGTACGCAATGGCCCACGGAGGGGCCAATAGATACCAAGGTCTGGTGGCGGGCCCGGGGTTTCGGCTCCGACCACCCACCAACAACGCGAAACCAGGCCAGGCGGTCCCGGCCGGAGCCCGAGGCCCCGCCGGAGGCGCCGAAGTAACCGCGACCAGAAACGGCCCGTCCAGGCCCCACCCACGCGCCCGGGTGGGGCTGGACGAGCGGAGCGTCAGACGGACTTCTGGTAGGAGCGGAACGTGCGGGTGGAGAGCCACACCATCGCGGCCGCCAGCACCAGCAGCGCCCCGCCGCGGGTGAGGGTCGCGGGCCAGTCGGGGTCGGCGGAGAGGGCGTCGCGGCCCGCGCGGATCGCCCAGTCGACCGGGTTGGCCTTGGCGATCGCCTGCATCCAGCCGGGCATGAGATCGGTCGCCATGAAGGCGGACGACAGGAACGTCAGCGGCAGCAGCAGAAACGTGTTGATGCCGATGATGGACTCGCGCTGGCGTACCAGCATGCCGATCGTGTTGGAGAAGGCGCTGAAGACCGTGCCCAGCAGCACCGAGGCGACGATCAGCACGACGGTGCCGAGCCCACCGCCGGGGTAGTGCGCGCCGGCCAGCCAGCCGAGCAGCACGATGACCACCGACTGGATGGTGGTGCTCACGGCCTGCTCGACGACGTTGGCGTTCATGATGGCGGCGCGGCTGACCGGCGTGGTGAGGAAGCGGTTGAGGGTGCCCCGCTCGATCTCCTCCATCGTGCCCATGCCGGCCCACATGTTCGACGAGACGGCGCTCATCACGACCACGCCGGGCACCAGATAGTCCAGATAGGACGACGCGCCGAAGCCGGGCAGCTCGACGATCCTGCGGAAGAGGCTGCCGAAGAGGAACAGCCAGATGACCGGCTGCACGAGCGTGATGACGAGGAAGGCCGGCTGGCGTACGAACGCCTGGAGCCGCCGGTGGGTCATCCACATGGTGTCCGTGACGATGGCACTCATGCCACACCTCCGTCGACCTCGGCGAAGCGGCGGCCGGCGTACCGCAGGTACACGTCGTCGAGCGAGGGGCGGGCGACCGTCACGGCGGCGACCGGCATACCGGCCCGGCCCAGCGCCGCGAGCGTGGCGGGCACCGCGGCGGCGCCGTCGTCGGCGCGGGCGCTCAGGCGACGTCCGTCCACAGTGACCTCGCGGACGCCGGCGACGACGGCGACCGCCGCGCGGGCACGGCCCTCACCGTCGGCGTCGCCCAGCTCCACGTGTACGGCGTCGCCCTTGAGCTCGCCCTTGAGCTCGTCGGGCGCGCCTTCGACGACCACCCGGCCACCGTCCACGATGGCCAGCCGGTCGGCGAGGTGGTCGGCCTCCTCCAGGTAGTGCGTGGTCAGCACGATCGTGAGGCCCTCGTCGGCGGCCAGCCGGCCGATCTCCTCCCACATCGCCGAGCGGGCCTCCGGGTCGAGGCCCGTGGTCGGCTCGTCCAGGAAGAGCACGCGCGGGCGGTGCACCAGGCCGAGCGCGACGTCGAGGCGGCGCTGCATGCCGCCGGAGTATGTGCGGACCGGCCGCCGGGCCGCCTCGGCGAGGTCGAAGCGTTGCAGCAGCTCCGCCACCCGGCCGGTGAGCGCGGTGCCGCGCAGCCCGTAGAGGCGGCCCTGGAGCAGCAGGTTGTCGCGGCCCGTGGCGGCCGGATCGGCACCCGAACGCTGTGACACGGTGCCGATCACGCGGCGCACCCGGTCGGGGTCGCGGAGCACGTCGTGGCCGGCCACGCGTGCGGTGCCGCCGGTCGGGCGGGCGAGGGTGGTCAGGATCTTGACGGTCGTGGTCTTGCCGGCCCCGTTGGGACCGAGCAGCCCGAAGACCTCACCCGGCCGCACGGCCAGTGACAGGCCGTCGAGGGCCCGCACGCCTTTCGGGTACGTCTTCGTGAGCTCGTGCGCCTCCACGGCGAGCGCCGTCGGGGCGGTCGTGGATGTTTCCACGTCTCTCCTCCGATGTGATGGGTGAACCATCCCGTGGAGAAGCGCTCCCGACTATCCTTGCGAGTGCCATCTCGGGCGTCGGGCGCGCGCTTCGCCGCGGGCCGGTTCGAGGTCAGGGCCCCGGCGTGGTGTTGCAGCACCCGCCGGGGCCGCTTTCTTCAGGAGTCCGGGTCGCCGTCCTCCTCGTCTTTGGCGAGACTGCCGATGCCGGCGAGCTCGGCGAAATCCGCCGGCACCTGGCCGGTCTCGTGGTACTCCCGCCAGGCGTCGACGCCGGAGAGCGTGCCGTCGCGGATCTCCTTGAGCAGCGAGCGGATCCACTCGATCTCGGCCGTGCGCAACGCCGCGTGGTACTCCACCTCGATCAGGAAGATCCGCGGCAGCCCTTGCGCGAGGCCGCCCATGGCCACCCGCTCCTCCGCCGCCTCGGTCTCTAGGAGGCGGAGCCGCTGATCGAGCAGCTCGACCGCCTCGTCGGGCTGAAGCACGCCGATCTCGGAGAGCGCCGCCTCGAAGCGCGGGAACTCACGCTCGGGGACGGCGACGAGCTCGCGCACCCAGTCGAGCATCTCGTCGCGGCCGGCCGGGGTGAGCGCGTAGACCGTGCGCTCGGGGCGGCGTCCCTCGCGGGTGGTGCCGGTGGTCTCGACGAAGCCGTGCTTTTCGAGGTTTTGCACCACGGTGTACAGCGAGCCCCACTTGATCTTGATGCTCCGGTCCTTGCCCCGGGCGCGGAGCACCGACGCCAGCTCGTACGGATGCATGGGGCGCTCGACCAGCGCGGTCAGCACAGCGAGCGCGAGCAGGTTGCTCACCTTGCGTCTCGTCGCCATCGCGAACTCCCTCGCCAACGGATACTCGTCGCCGAGTATATGGCTGCGAATAGCGTACATGCAAGATGGGCGCCCCCGGCCGGGGGCGCCCATCTTGCCGAGCGGAAGGCGGTCAGACCTTGCTGTACGCCTCCTCGAACCGCTCGCGCAGGTCACGCATCTGGTCGTCCTCGAGGAGCTCCTTGAGCGCCTCCTCCTGGTACGGCGCGGGAATGAGCGCGCGCACCCGGTCCGGGAACCCGGGACCGGCCTCGACGACCTGGATCTTCGGCGGCTCGGTGAGCTGCATCGCCATCGGCCCGGAGAGCTTCTGGGCGAAGTCCCACGCCCGGCCCGGCTCGACGAGCGCGCACAGGTGGTAGGCGTACACGGTGCGCACCTCGGCGGTCGTCTTCGCCCCGGCCGGCTCGAAGCCGAGCGTCCGGACCGCGCACACCGTCGGGCTCTTGGCCACGTTGGCGTCGCCGATGCTGTGGTGGCCGTGCGCGTGGTGGTCGGCCGGCGTCGACTGCTCGAGCACCGCCGCGATCCGGTCGGCGAGCTGGTTTTCCAGCGTGGGCGGGCGGGACGGGCCACCGAAGGCGACCGTCCGCAGCGCCACCGCCAGCACGGCGGCCGCGACCACCACCACCGCGACCGCGATCCATCGGGCCCTGCCGCGGCGGCGCGGAGGCGGCGCGAGGGGATCCGTGGCGGTCGTCAGGTCGGCGGTCATGTCGGCACCGTCCTATCTGGAGAGACGTACGGATGGCCCCGCGCCACACCGCGCGGGGCCATCCCTTTCAGGAGAGGTACATCAACCGCATGCGGTGCCGTTCAGGGTGATCGCGGTCGGCGTGCCCAGGGTGCCGGTGCCCTGGAAGCCGGTGCTGACCGTGCCACCGCTCGGGATGTTGCCGTTCCAGCTGGCGTTGGTGACGGTGATCTGGTTGCCGGACTGGCTCCAGGTGCCGTTCCACCCGTTGGACAGGCGCACACTCGGGTCGACCGTGAAGCGCAGCGACCAGTTCGCCACCGCGGCGCCCCGGTTGGTGATCCGCACGTCGGTCGTGAAGCCACCGGTCCACTGGTTGGGCACGTAGACCACGCTGCACGCACCGGGCGGCGGAGCCGAGGTGGTCGGCGGCGGCGCCGAGGTGGTCGGGGGCCGGGGCGACGGCGTGTCCGTCGTGGGCACGGTCGTGGGCGGCCGGGTGGTCGGCGGCGTGGTGTACGGGCCAGCGGCGATCGCCAGGTCGTACGCCCGCTGCGGGACGAATTGGCCGGCGGCCGCGATGCAGCCGTCCGCCTCGCCCGGCAGCTTGATCCAGAGGAACGCGTCGACCGCCGCGTCGCCGGTGTTGTTGGTGCTCGGGATGCCGATCGCGCGCCCCGGCGGGTCGCACCACTCCGAGCCGGCCGGGCCGTTGCCGTTGCGGCTGGTGTCGACGACGATCTTGAGGCTGCTGCGCCCGGTGGCGGCGACGACGTTCTTGGCGTATGTGATCAGCTCCGAGTTGGTCCGGTAGTTGGAGACGTTGACCGAGATGCCGTCGGCGCTGTTGGCGATGTCGGCGGCTACCAGGCGCCGTGCCATCTCGCTCGCCGGGTGCCAGACCGAGTGCGCCGCGTCGAAGTAGACCCGGGCCTGCGACGAGCCGGCCTTGAGGCGCTTGCCCGCGTAGGCCATCGAGGCGGACGTCTCCGCCTGCTGCGCCGCGCTCTGGCAGTCGCTCATCAGGGCGAGCACGTCGGGCTCGAGGATGATGTACGCCGGGCGGCCGGCCAGACCGGCCGCGACCTCGTCCACCCACGCGCGGTAGGCCTGGTGGCTGGGGGCGCCGCCGGAGCTCGCACCGCCGCAGTCGCGGTTGGGGACGTTGTAGACCACCATGATCGGGATCTTGCCCGCCGCCGCGGCGGCGCCGACGAAGGCGTTCACCTGCCCGCGTACGGCCGAGGTGTTCGTCGTCGTGAACCAACGGGCCTGCGGCACGCTCGCGATCCGGTCGCGGATGACCGCGGTCTTGGAGTCGTTGGGGTTGGCGGCCACCCAGCGGGCCGCGTTGGTTTCGGGATCGGTGTAGAACACGGAATCGGCGGCCGACGCGGCCTGGGGCTGAAGCAGCCCGACGCCGACCGCCGTCGCTGTTGCCAAGGCTGCGGCTGCGGCCGCGCCGATGGCGGAGAGCGCGGATCTCCTGCGCATGCGGGGCTCCTTCCCGGTATAGAGCTTCCTCGTTGGAAGCGCTCCCATAGACATCGATTACCGTACGGCTATGTTGCGCGGATGTGAAGACCCCGCGTCGAACCGTGTTCGCGGCATTTCGAAAAAATCGACGGTGATGGATGCCCTCTGCTGGGCTAGCGGCGCGGGAGCGCGCTCCCGGGCAGGCCCGCGGCGCGGAGCCGGCGGGCGACACCGTGCTTGGGGCGGTGCACGACCACCGAGACGGACCTGTCGCTCGCCACGTCGCAGCCGGCGACCACCGCGCCGACGCCGAGCGGGTCGACCCAGCCCGCGTCGCGGAGGTCGACGACGAGGCGGTGGGAGCGGACCCGGAGGAGGGCGTGCAGGAGTGCGCGCCGCAGCTGCGCCGTGGCGGCCTCGCCGACATGGCCACGCACCTGCACGACCATGCTGCCGTTGCTCGCCACGCGGGTGCGGACCAAGGCTCCGACCACGCCATGCCCTCCCAACGGGGAGTGGGATCGCCTACCGGTCACGGTAATGCGATGGGATTTCACGCGCACATCGGCGAACGGTCACCGTACGGCAACGATCACACCAATCGGGAAACTGTCGTACCCCTGGAGCACCATTCGGACGGTCGAAGGAACGAGAGGAAGGAGAGCGTGATGATCGGTCGTCTGTCCTCAGTGGTGCTGGATTGTCCCGACCCGCACGCGCTGGCCGGCTTCTACTCCGAGCTGCTCGGCCTGCCGATCACCCGTGTCGACGGCGACTGGGTCGACGTCAGCGACGGCACGACCACGCTGAGCTTCCAGGAGGCGCCCGACCACATCCCGCCGCGCTGGCCCGACCCGGCTTATCCGCAGCAGTTCCATCTCGACATCACGGTCGACGACATCGACGAGGCGGAGCCCAAGGCCCTGGCGCTCGGCGCGCGCCCGCTGCCGATGACGGAGGAAAAGGTCAGCTTCCGGGTCTACGCCGATCCGGCCGGCCACCCCTTCTGCCTCTGCTGGTGACCCAATCCTGGATAGGGATTTGAGCTGCCGCGACGTCCGCCGTGGTCCGGACCGCTGCTCCCGCGGCCTCACCCTCCGCTGTCCACGACCTTGGCCCAGACCCGCGCCCCGAGCGCGACTAGGGATTAGGGGGTTGCGCCCGATATGAGCGGCGCACATATAGTCGCGGCGTGACGGCTGATCCCAAAGGCACGCACGAGGCGGTCGAGGCGCCCATCCCGCGCCAGCGCGACGCCGGCGTGATGGGATACGTCGCTGAGCTCCAGCAGTTCGACGACAGCATGACCGGGACCGAGGCCGACGGCGAGTCGCCGGAGCGACCCGCGCCGGACCGACCCCCGCTCGGTGGCACGGCGCCCAGCCAGGCCACCCCGCCCGGCCGCACGCCCAGGCCACGCCGTCCGCCAGCCGGCCGCGAGCCAGCGGGCCGGGAGCTAGCGGGCCGGGAGGCTGCCGGTCGCGCGTCTGCCGGGCGGGAGCGGGCGGGCCGGGAGCCGGGTGGCGGGGACGCGGCGGAGCCGCCGTTGTCGGGGGACGGTGCGAGTCGGCCGCCGGCGGGCGGAGCGCCGCGGACTGGTAAGCCGGCGTCCGTACCAAAAAAGCAAGGGCGACCACCGTGGACCCGCACTGAGGTGGGTCTTGCGGTCGCGTTCGTGGTGGTGGCGGCGGTGGCCATCGTCGGCGGAGCCTACGCCGTGTTGCTGGCCAACCGGCCGCCGACGGGTGATGTGCGGCTGCCGATGCCGTCGGCGGAGGCCGCGGGGGAGCAGGGGCCGCCGGTGGCGGAGCCCACGCCCGCCGCGCCGGGGCGGGCCGGTCCGAGCGCCGAGCCGTCTCCGGACGCCGCGCCGGGTGGCGGTGCCGAGCCGTCGGCGGGCAGCGCGCCGCCCTCGCCGGAGGCGACCAGCGCGGCGCCGCCGGCCGCGGCCGACCTCGTCGCGGCCTACTCGCGCGAGGCGAATACCGGGCTGCTCGGGCTCACCGGCTACCGCGGCAAGGTCACCATCTCCAACCGCGGCAAGGGCGCGGCCGACGGCTGGACGGTCACGCTCAGCCTCCCCGCCGGGCAGAAGGTCGACAGCGTCGAGGGGGCCGACGCGCGGCAGGACGGCGAGCTTGTGACGTTCACGCCGCTGGCCGGGCGCGGCGAGGTGGCCGCGGGCGGGTCGGCCACGTTCACGTTCGACGTGCCGGGGCTGCTGGCGGGCGAGCCCACCGGCTGCGCGATCAACGGGCGGGCCTGCGAGTAGTTAGCTTTGTGTTCACCCCGCGCACGCGCGGAGGCCGTCCCGCTTCGCGACGATCACGCGCGTGATGATGCGGAGAATCGCTCTCGCGGCGCTGGCTGCGGGCCTTACCCTCACGGTGCTGCCCGGCGCGGCCGTCGCGCACCCGAAGCACAAGCCGGAATTCGACCTCCAGGCCCACCGCGGTGGGCTCGGCCTGCGGGTGGAGAGCACGCTCGCCTCCTTCGGCAACGCCCTCCAGCTCGGCGTGAGCACGCTGGAGCTGGATGTGCAGATCACCGAGGACGGCCAGGCGGTGGTCACCCACGACCGCCGGGTGACCGGCACCAAGTGCACCGACACGGCGCCGGCCACGCCCGGTGACCCCGAGTTCCCGTACGTGGGCAAGTACGTCAACACGCTCACCCTGGCCCAGGTGCGCACGCTCGACTGCGGCAGCAAGACGCTCGCCGACCGGCCGGGCCAGGTCGCGGTGCCGGGCGCGCGCATGCCGCTGCTCAGCGAGGTTTTCGCGCTCGTCAACCGCTACGGCGCTAGCGGTGTGAAGCTGAACGTGGAGACCAAAGTGGAGGCGGGGGCACCGAGCGAGACGGCGCCGCGCGAGCAGTTCGTGCGGGTGACCGCGCGGGAGGTCCGCAAGGCGGGGCTGCTGCGCCAGGTCACGATCCAGAGCTTCGACTGGGGCGCGCTGATGCGCATGCGCGAGGTCGAGCCGCGCCTCCCGCTGGTGGCGCTCACCAACATCGACTTCCTTCAGACCGGCAAGCCGGGCGCCTCGCCGTGGCTGGGCGGCATCGACATCGACGACTTTGGTGGCGACCCGATCAAGGCGATCAAGAGCTTCGGGGCGACCACGTTCTCCCCGGTGCACGGCACGCCGCAGGGCGGCTCGGTGGTCGATCCCGGCTACAAGCCGTACGTGACCAAGGAGATGGTGCGCCACGCGCACCGCAACGGCATCAAGGTCGTGCCGTGGACCATCAACGACCTGCCCACCATGGGCAAGCTCGTCGACGACGGGGTGGACGGCATCATCACCGACTACCCCGACCGGCTGCGCGGGCTGCTCGCGCAGCGCGGCTTCAAGCTGCCCAGCGGGTACGCCTCGCCGTTCGACATCCAGGGCCACCGGGGCGCTCGGGCGGTGCGGCCGGAGAACACGCTTCCCGCGTTCGAGTACGCGCTGGCCAACCGCGCGGTCTCCACGCTGGAGCTGGACACGGGCGTCACCCAGGACGGGCAGCTCGTGGTGATCCACGACCGCACGATCAACGGCTCGCACTGCGTGGACACCGCGCCGGCGTGGGCGGGCGACCCGGAGTTCCCGTACGTGGGCAAGCGGGTGCACGACCTCACGCTCCGCCAGATCAAGACGATCGACTGCGGCTCGAAGACGCTGGCCGAGTTCCCTTCGCAGGTCGCCGTGCCGGGGGCTCGCATCCCCACGCTCAGTGAGGTGTTCGCGCTGGTGCGGGCGAGCGGCCGCGCCGACGTCCGGTTGAACATCGAGACCAAGATCAGCCCGACCGCCGGCGACACGGCACCGTACGACGTGTTCACGCGGCTGCTGGTGGGCGCCATCCAGAAGGCTCGCTTTGTCGACCGGGTGACCATCCAGTCCTTCGACTGGCGCACGATCATCCTGGCCCGCAAGCTCGACCGGCGGATCGAGACGGTGGCGCTGGTGTGGCAGTACGGCCCGGCCGAGTGCGCCACGCTCGCCGACGAGTGCTCGCTCCAGGCGGTGTACGGCGACCCGTCCGTCAAGAGCCCGTGGACCGGTGGGCTGGACTGGTGGAAGTACCGCGACCTGGGCAAGCTGGTCCGCGCCGCGGGTGCCGCCACGGTCTCCTCCAACTGGCAGGTGCACGACCCGGCGCAGGTGGCGGCGCAATCGCCGGACTGGTACTTGCGCACCGACCCGACCTACTTCCACGGGCCGACGGTGCCGGTGCTCCAGGACCGGTACGACCTGAAGGTGGTGCCGTACACGGTCAACGACCCGGCCGTCATGCAGCGCGTGATCGACCTGGGCGTGGACGGGATCATCTCCGACGACCCCGACGCGCTCGTCGCGGTGGCGATCCGCAACGGTCTCCGCTGACGCTCCCGGGAGCCCGCCCTTTCGAGGGCGGGCTCCCTTTTTGTCCGAAATACCAGATAAATGCTCAGAAGGGGTGCATGATCTGCCAAAGGAGCTATGGGAACTGGAGGCTGCAATGTCCGAGCCCTTGGCGGTGCGGCAAGTCGACATCGACAGCGCGCTCACCGATATGTGGAAGTCCGTGTTCGTCTTCCTCCCGAAGGCGGTCGCCTTCCTGGCGATCCTCTTCGTCGGGTGGATCGTGGCGCGGTTCATCCGCCGCATCGTGTACAAGGCGTTGAAGCGGGTCGGCCTCGACCGCGCCATCGAGCGGGGCGGCATGGGTCGCGCGTTCCAGAACAGCCGGTACGACGCCAGCACGATCACCTCGCGGATCGTCTACTACGCGGCGCTGCTGCTCGTCCTCCAGATCGCCTTCTCCATCTGGGGCCCCAACCCGGTCAGCGACCTGATCACGAGCGTGGTGTCGTGGCTGCCCAAGGCCTTCGTCGCGATCGTCATCATGGTGGTCGCCATCGCGATCGCGAACGCGGTGCGCGACCTCGTCGGCAGCGCGCTCGGCGGCCTGTCCTACGGCAAGCTGCTGGCCACGATGGCCTGGGCGTTCATCATCGTGCTGGGCGCGATCGCGGCCCTCAACCAGGTCGGCATCGCCACCACGGTCACCACGCCGGTGCTGATCGCCGCGCTCGCCACGATCGCCGGCATCCTGATCGTGGGTGTGGGCGGCGGCCTGATCCGCCCGATGCAGCAGCGCTGGGAGGGGCTGCTCGACCGGGCGGCCGCCGAGTCGCAGGCCATCCGCGAGCAGACGCAGGCGTACAGCAGCGGCCGCGAGGACGCCCGCCGGCAGATGGCCGACCGCGCCGGCGAGCCCGCCCCGATGGCGACGCCCGCGATGTCGGGCACGGGTGGGGCCGCCCCTTCGGGCGTCTACCCGACCGGCGGGACGATGCCGCCACGCGCGGACGACGAAACCCAGCGGATCGAACCCCAGCAGTAGCTCGCCGCGAACGTGGACGCGGGGCGCCCTTCGGGGCGCCCCGCTTCGCGCGCGCCACTCGCCTGCGCCATCCCGACGGTCCGGAGCGCTCCCGCCGGAGGCGAAAACAGGGGTGACCGCGACCAACAGCGGACGGGTGAGGCCGCGGGAGCAACGGCACAGACCACGACGGACGTCGCGGTAGCCCAGAAAATCAGGCGGTGCGGGGAGCGGGGATCGAGGCCAGACCGTGGGCCAGGTGGCAGACCGCGAGCAGCCGGGTGAGCACCCAGTCGGCGCCTGCCGACCAGTCGATCGGCCCCTCGGGCAGGTGCCAGCCGTGCTCGGCGGCCGCGTCGCGGACGCCCTCGGCGTAGCCTGCCAGGTGCACCGGCGTCAGCGGCCGCAGGTCGCCTAGGAGGCTGTCGCGGATCGCCGCCGCGTGCTGGTCGATGGCGGCCAGCAGGCCGGGGTGGCGGGCGGCCGCATCGAGGCCGGCCGCGCCGAACGCCGACATCATCCCGCTGATGGCGGAACGTGCCGAACGCGTGGCGGCCCGCGAGGTAAAGCCGTTGAACAGCCCACTCATGGGCATCGACGCTAGCCGGGGCACGGTGGGGCCAGCCTCGTCTGGTCGGCTGAATCTTACGGTCGCGCGCGGGGTTGAGACGGACGTCACCCCGTGCGTGATTACTCTGTGGCAGGACGCCGTCGCATCGTGTCATCGGCCATGATGACCGTCGCCACCATGAGGGCGACCACGATGCTGAACAACCACGAGTCGTCCGGCAGGATCTTCGCGGAAATGGGCGCCTGGCAGGCGAGCAGGATGAAGCCCAGCCAGGCGAGGCGGCGCTGGCGCGGGTTGAGGAAGCCGGTGGCTTGGGGGGCACGACGCATCCGGACAGTTTTGCTCGATGTGCCCCGATCGCCCGTCGGTCGTTCGGCTGATGTTGCCGTGTGCGTCCGGTTTGGACGCCCGTGCGTCGGCCGCGCGCAAGGTGGCTGAAGTGGACTGGTCGGTGGGCACCGGCTCGTCCAAGATCCGCCGGGAGTCCGCGCCGACCTAAGATCGCTTCTTGTGACTCGTACCCGCGGGGGCATGCTCCTCCTGGCCTACTTCGCGTTCATCAGCCTCGGCCTGCCCGACGGCCTGCTCGGCGTGGGCTGGCCGTCGATCAGCGAGGAGTTCGGCGTACCCCGCGAGACCGTGGGTCTGCTGTTGACCGTGGGCACGGTGGGCTACCTGACATCCAGCGTGGCGGCCGGTTTCACGATCGCGCGGCTGGGCGTCGGGCGGCTGCTCGCCGGCAGTACGGCGCTCTGCGCGATCAGCCTCGCGGCGTACGCGGCCTCGCCGGTGCTCGCCGTGATGGTGGCGTTCGCGCTCGTGCTCGGCCTCGGTGGCGGCGCGATCGACTCCGGCCTCAACGCCTACGCCGCGGCGGCCTTCGGCCCCCGCCACATGAACTGGCTGCACGCGTTCTTCGGCCTCGGCGTCGCCATCGGCCCTTTGATCATGACCACCGCACTCTCCGCGGGCCTGTCCTGGCGATGGGGGTACGGGGTGGTCGCCGGCGCACAGGCGTTGCTGGCGGGCGCGTTCGTGGTGACGGTGAACCGCTGGGCCGTGCACCGCCCGGCGAACGGCGACCTGCCCGCGCCTCCCGCCGTGCCGATCCGCGCCACGCTCGTGATCCCGGCCGTGTGGCTCGGCGCGCTCGCGTTCGGCGTGTACGTCGCGGTGGAGGTGGCGGCCGGCCTGTGGGCGTACACGCTGCTGACCGAAGGACGCGGGATCAGCGACGCGGTGGCCGGCGTCTGCGTCTCCGGCTACTGGGCCTGCCTCTTCCTCGGCCGCGTGGTGCAGGGCATCGTCGCCGAGCGGGTCGGCAGCGGCCAGGTGCTGTGGGCCAGCCTCGCGGGCATGGCGGGCGGCGCGGTGCTCGTCGCGCTGCCCGCGCCCGGCTGGGTGGCGGCGCTGGGGCTGGGCATCATCGGCTTCTCGGCGGCACCGGTATTTCCGCTGATGACCCTGATGACGGCCGACCGGGTCGGCGAGGCACACGCGGACCGCACGATCGGCGTGCAACTCGGCGCGTCGGCCCTCGGCGGCGCGCTCCTGCCCGGCCTCGTCGGCATCCTGATCAGCCGCGTCGACGTGGAGGCACTCGGCCCGTCCCTGGTCGTGATGAGCCTGCTGCTCATGCTCCTCTACGCCGCGTCGTCCCGCCGCCGCGCCGGCGACAGCACGATCGAAACCCCGGCCGTCCAGACTTAGAGAGCTCCCGCGTGTGCGTGGCGAATTCTGGCCCCTCCAGGGGCCACTTTTCGCCACGGACGGCTGGAGCGTTCGCGTTCGGGGTCACGGAGGCGGAAGCCTCCGTGACCCCTTCAAATGGTTTCCTAGACCTCGCCGCGCCAGGCGCCTGTCTCCTGGCCGCGGTTTTCGATGAACTCCTTGAACCGCTTGAGGTCGCCCTTGACCCGGTGGGTCACGGCGCCGAGCTTGTCGGCCGCCTTCTCCACCGCGCCATCCGGCTCGAACTCCACCTGTGCCGTCACGCGGCTGTGGGTGTCGTCGAGCCGGTGGAACGTCACCACACCGGCCTGCCTGGTGCCCTCGGTCGAGGTCCAGGCCACCCGCTCGTCAGGGATCTGCTCGGTGATCCGGGCGTCGAACTCGCGTTTGACGCCGGCGATCTCCGTCTTCCAGTGGGTCATGGTGTCCGACAGCTGCCGGACCTCCTGGACGCCTTCCATGAAGCGGGGGAACTCTTCGAACTGGGTCCATTGGTTGTAGGCGGTCCGCACTGGTACAGCCACGTCCACCGATTCGGTTACACCACCCATTGGGGGTCCTCCTACCACCTTTTCGTTTCGTTCGCGTGCCCAAGTACGGCCCACACCTCGGACACCGTCCCGAACGTGCGGTCCGCCGGCAGGCGGCCCAGCTCGTCCAGTACGTCGTCGGGCGCGTTGTTCTTCTCGGCCGTACGCCGCAGGGCTTCGCGGTCGGCGGGCAGCGCGGACAGGTCGAGGTACCGACCCAGCTCACTGCGCCGCTCCACCTCCTCGTTGGTCATGCCCTGCGGGACTCCGGCCCGGCTCTCTCCAGCCGGCACTTCGGTAGCCTCGGGCTGGTCCTCGCCGGCCGGTTCCGGCTCGCGCCATTCCTCGACCCGCGATCCGGCCATGCCCTGGACGGTGCCCCGCACCTCGCGGGCCATTTCGTCGTCCAAGCGCGGGCCGTGCTTGCTGCTGCCCCGATCCATGTCCTGGGTCCTACCCCGGCTCGCGGGAGGCAAACTCCTCCGCCTCGGGCATGGCCACCCGCCGCGCCTCGGCGTTGATCTCGACGCCGAGCAGGACCGCGCAGTTCGACAGGTACAGCCAGACCAGGAACGCGATCACGCCGGCCAGCGTGCCGTAGGTGCCCTGATAGGAGCTGAAGTTGGCCACGTAGAGCCCGAAGCCGAACGACGCGATCGCCCACACCACGATCGTCACCGCGCCGCCGATCGTGATCCATCGGAAGCGCGGCTGCTCGACGTCCGGCGCGATCCAGAACATCAGGCCGAGTAGCAGCATCACGATGAGGACGAGCACCGGCCACTTCAGCACGGACCAGGTCATCCGCGCGCCGTCGCCGACGCCCAGCGCGTTGCCGATCGCGTCGGTGACCGATCCGCTCACGATCAGCATCAGCGCGACCAGCGCGAGCAGTACCAGCGCGACGGCGGTGATGAGCAGCTGGATCGGGCGCAGCTTGTAGAACTTGCGGCTCTCCTCGACTTCGTAGATCGCGTTCGAGGCGCGGGTGAACGCGCCGATGTACCCGGAGGCGGACCAGAGCGCGCCCAGGAGGCCGAAGCTGAGCAGCACGCTCGCCGAGCCCTGGTCGGTCACGTCGCGGATCTGGTCCACGACGCCTGGGTTCTTGACGATCGAGCCGGCGCCCAGGTCGGTGGCGATGTCGACGATCGTGTCGACCGTGCGCTCGCCCTCGGAGACCAGCCCGACCAGCGCGACGATCACGATCATCGCGGGGAAGAGGGAGAGCACGCCGTAGTACGTCAGCGCGGCCGCCCAGTCGGTGCAGTTGTCGTCCATGAACTCGCGTCCGGCGCGGACGAGCACGCCCCGCCAGGTCGCGAACGAGGTCCGGGAAAGCCTCCGGCGACGCGCCGTGCCCGTCGGTGCCGCAGTTGACGCCATGCCCGCCTCTACCCGAGGTGTGACGTGGGCAAACGTTTGTGCCCGCGACCGTCGGGTAGGGGATTTCAGACGCTCCGGAGAGGAGAAGACCATGCCCGGACGCGAGGACATGCCCAGCACGATCCGGCGCTCCCCGAAGAAGGCGCAGGACACCTGGGCGGAGACACACGACTCGGCGGTCGAGACGTACGGCGAGGGTGAGCGGTCGCACCGGACCGCCTTCGCCGCGCTGAAGCACTCGTTCGAGAAGGTCGGCGACCACTGGGAGCCGAAGGAGCGCAAGGGCCCGAGCGACGCGCAGGCCGCCCGCTCGTACGGCGACCGGCCCGCGGAAACCGCCGGTGGCGTCGACGCCAACGCCTCCAAGCAGCACCTCATGGAGATCGCGCGCAAGCTCGACGTCTCCGGCCGTTCCAAGATGAACAAGGCGGAGCTCGTCGAGGCGATCGAGAAGGCCAACAACCGCAGCACCGCCAAGGCCCGCCAGCGGTAGTTTGCAGGTGTGGACGCACCTGACGTGACCAACACCGACGCCGTCGTCGTCGGCGCGGGGCACAACGGCCTCGTCGCCGCCAACCTGCTGGCCGACGCCGGGTGGGACGTGGTGGTGCTGGAGGCCACCGCGGAGCCCGGCGGGGCGATCAAGTCGGCCGAGGTCACCGCGCCCGGCTACCTGAGCGACCTCTACAGCTCGTTCTACCCGCTGGGGTACGCGTCGCCGGTGATGCGCGCGCTCGACCTCGGCCTCTCCTGGCGGCACGCGCCGGACGTGCTCGCCCACCTGCTGCCCGACGGGCGCGCGGCCACGCTCAACCGCCGGCCCGAGACGACCGCGGCCTCGGTCGAGGAGTTCGCCGCCGGTGACGGCGAGCGCTGGCTCGACGCGTACGCCGAGTGGCGCTCGGTCTCCGCGCCGATGCTCGACACCCTCTTCACGCCCTTCCCGCCGGTACGCGGCGGCGCGGCGCTGCTCGCCCGGCTACGGCCGACCGGGGCGTTGCGTCTGGCCCGCCGGCTGATCCTGCCCAGCCGCAAACTGGGCCGGGAGTTGTTTCGCGGCGAGGGCGCCCAGCTGCTGATGGCCGGCTGCGCGTTGCACACCGACCTGTCCACTGAGGACGTGGGCAGCGGCGTCTACGGCTGGCTGCTGGCGATGCTGGGCCAGGAGCACGGCTGGCCGGTGCCGGAGGGCGGCGCGCGGCGCATCACCGAGGCGCTCGTGGCGCGGCTGCGGGATCGCGGCGGGCGCGTCGAGTACACGGCCCGCGCCGACCGGGTGCTGACCGCACGGGGCCGCGCGCTGGGTGTGTCCACCGTGGACGGCCGGCGGTGGCGGGCCCGCCGCGCGGTGCTCGCCGACGTGCCCGCACCCGCGCTCTACCTACACCTCGTCGGCGCGGCGCGACTGCCGCCCCGCCTGGTCGAGGACCTCGCGCACTTCCAGTGGGACGGCTCGACGGTCAAGGTGGACTGGGCGCTTTCCGCCCCGATGCCGTGGAAGAATCCGGCCGCGGCCGGCGCCGGCACCGTCCACCTCGGCGCCGACCTCGACGGGCTGACCCGCTACGCGGCCGCGCTCGCGACCGGCGAGGTGCCCAGCCACCCGTTCCTCCTGGTTGGACAGATGACGACCGCCGACCCGGCCCGCTCGCCGGCCGGCACCGAGTCGCTGTGGTCCTACACCCACCTGCCGTTCCGGCGCGAGTGGGCGGCGGGCGAGGTGATGGCGCACGTACAGCGGATGGAGAGCGTGCTGGAGGAGCAGGCACCGGGCTTCGGCCGGCTGGTGGTCGGGCGCCACGTGGCCGGTCCGGGCGACCTGGAGCGGGAAAACCCGAGCCTGGTCGGCGGCGCGCTGGGCGGCGGCACCGCGGCGGCCTACCAGCAGCTCTTCCTGCGCCCGATCCCGGGGCTCGGCCGGGCCGACACACCCATCGACCGGCTCTACCTCGCCAGCTCGTCGGCGCACCCGGGCGCGGGCGTGCACGGCGGCCCGGGCGCCAACGCGGCCCGCGCGGCCCTGGCCCGCGACCGCTTCCTGACCGGCGACGCCTACCACGCCCTGATCGCGGCCGCGCACCGCACGCTGTACTAGGCCTGTCGCCTGGATGTCGGGACAGGCCTAGGTGAAGAGCTTGTCGGCGGTCGTGGGGCGGCCCAGCAGCCAGCCCTGGCCGACGTCGCAGCCCAGCGCGAGCAGGCGCGAGCGCTGGTGCTCCGACTCGATGCCCTCGGCGGTGACGGTGAGCCGCAGCGTGTGCCCGAGGTGGATCAGCGCGGCCAGCACCGCCTCGTCGGTGCGGCTGGCCGGGCCGTTGCCGTCGAGGCCGGCGACGAACGTGCCGGCCAGCTTGATCGCGTGCACCGGCAGGTTGCGCAGATAGGACAGTCCGCAGTAGCCGGTGCCGAAGTCGTCGAGCGCGACCCGCACCGCCATGCCGGCGAGCGCGCGTACGTTGTCGATCGCCTCGGCCTCGGCGGTCATCGCCGCGTGCTCGGTGATCTCAAGCTGGAGCCGGTGTGGCGGCAGCCCGACCCGGTCGAGCACGGCGGCGACCTCGGCCGCGAGGCCCGGGTGGCACAGCTGCCGGGCGGCGAGGTTGACGCTCACGAAAGGTGGCTCGGTGTCCTCACCGTGCCAGCGCACCGCCTGGCGGCAGGCCATCTCCAGCAGGTGCATGCCGAGCGGCAGGATGAAGCCGGAGTCTTCGGCGAGCGTGATGAACCGGTCGGGGCCCAGCTGCCCAAGCTCCGGGTGGTCCCACCGGGCCAGGCTCTCCACGCCCACCACCTTGCCGGTGGCGAGGTCGACCATCGGCTGGTAGGCCAGCCCGAACTCGCGGCGGGCGAGCGCGGCCGGCATCTCGGCGGACAGCCGGTAGCGGGCGACCGCGCTCGCGTTGCGCCGCTCGTCGAAGAACCGCCACCGGTCGCGACCGTCCACCTTGGCCCAGTGCAGCGCCATCGCGGCGGCACGCAGCGCGTCGACCGGGTCACCGTCGGACACGGCCTGCTCTACGACGCCCGCGCTGGCGGACATCGGCAACTCGTGACCGTCCACTTCGAACGGCGTGCGCAACGCCGCCAACGCGCGGTCGGCGGACTTGATGGCGTCTTCCGGCTCGGACGTGCCCCGCAGCAGCAGCGCGAACTCGTCGCCGCCGAGGTGGCAGGCGACACTGTCGGGGAGGTGGGCCAGCCGCTCCGCGACGGCGGTGAGGAGGCGGTCGCCGGCGGCGTATCCGAGGCTGTTGTTGACCGAGTGGAAGCGGTCGAGGCCGATCAGGCAGACGCCGAAGCGGGTCGGCCCTGCCGGGTCGGTGCGCAGCTCGCCCAGCCACTGGGTGAGCTGGACCCGGTTGGGCAGGCCGGTGTGCGAGTCGTGGAGGGCGGCGTGGCGCAGCCGCTCCTCGCTGCGGCGCAGGGCCAGCTCCGCCTCCGAGCGCGCGGTGATGTCGGCCCGGCGCACGGCCTCCTGCCGGTCGAGGGTGTAGTCGTGCAGCGCGGTCGCGTATCCCATCGCGAGCGCCTCGACGAGGGCGGTGAGCCGGTCGCGGCTGACCACACCGGACAGGTCGAGCGTGGAGAGAAGTCGGGTGGACAGCTCGGTGATGGTGCGCCCGAGCGCCTCCGGCGCGATCTCCTCGGTGCTGGCCAGGTCGACGCCGACCCGGTAGCCGACCGCCGGGTCGAACCGCTCGGCGGTCAGCGCCGCCACGATCCGCTCGGTCAGGTCGAGGAAGAACGCGTCCCGCTCGCCGCTGGGCAGGAGCACGTAGCTGGCGTCGTGGACCGACCTGCTCCACGCCAGCGCGAACCGCTCGACGGGCGTCATGGCTTGCGTCCGACACCCCCGTAGTTGAGTGCGGAGAGATTGCTCGGCGTGTCGTCGGGGGAGTCGGGGCGCCACTCGTGCGTCCAGACCAGACCCGGCTCCACCATCTCGAATCCGTCGAAGAACCGCAAGATCTCCGCGTGGGTGCGCATCGCCAGCGGTGTGGGCGTGTGCTCGACGGCCTTGACCGCCTCGCGGAACTCGTCGGGGTGGCGCTCGTGGGTGCCGTGGCCGATCACCAGATAGCTCCCGGGCGCCAGCCGCTCCTTGAGCAGGGCCAACGCGCCGTAGGGGTCGCGGTCGTCGCGGACGGCGTGCAGCACGGCGACGAGCAGCAGCGCCACCGGCTCGTCGAAGTCGAGCAGGCCGGCCACGGACGGGTGCTCCAGGATCGCCCGCGGCTGGCTCAGGTCTTCTCGGATCGCGGTCGCGTGCGGGTTGCCCGCCAGGATCTGGCGGCTGTGCGCCACCGCGATGGGGTCGATGTCCACATAGGCCACGCGCGCGTCCGGGTCCACCTTCTGTGCGATCTCGTGCACGTTGCCGACCGTGGGGATGCCGGAGCCGATGTCGAGGAACTGGCGGATGCCCTGGTCGAGCACGTAGCGCGTGGCACGGTGGAGAAATGCCCGATTGATCCGCGCCTGCACCTTGGCATCCGGAAAGACGGATATCAGCTGGCGGGCCAGCGCCCGGTCGGCGGCGAAGTTGTGCGAACCGCCGAGCAGGTAGTCATACGCCCTGGCCACGGTGGCGGTGTGGTGATCGACGTCGGCGGGTGCCCAGTCCGGTCGGTCCGTCATCGCGCTCCTCTGGGTGGTAGGACACCAAGTATCCTGTCTTCCCGCCCACGGCTCAATTCCGCGATCGATACATTGCCATGACCGCCCGTAGGGGAGCGGGTTCCGGGCCAGGTCAGGGTCGGCGCCGGATTCGTTTAAGGCCAACACGCCGGGACGATCGGCGCATGCTTGCCAGACTGTCCACTCTGGGTCTCGCCACAGCCGCCATCCTCGCCGCCGCCGGCTGCGGCCTTGTCGACGGCGAGAAGTCCAGCACCGCCGAGACGTACGACGTGCGCGGCGACATCAAGACCATCCAGCTCAACGGCCAGGCCGGCGCCGTCGAGGTCGTGGCGACCGACACCGGGGTACGGGTGACGGAGCGCCGCGAGTACACCGGCACCTCCCCGAAGACCAGCCACCGCACCGACGGCGGCACGCTCTACCTTGTGGACAAGGGCTGCGACGCGCAGATCCGCATCCGCAAGACCTGCGAGACCAACTACCGCATAGAGGCACCGGCCGGCGTCGCCCTCAACATCGAGGTGGACGCCGCGCCCGTCACGATCACCGGCATCACCGGCGCGCTCGACGTGACCACCGACGTCGGCACGATCAAAGGCACCGGCCTGGCCGGCACGACCCGGATCCGCACCAACGTGGGCGACGTCGACCTCCGGTACGGCACGGCACCGGCCAGCCTGGACGCCACCAACGACGTCGGCAGCACCACCGTCCACCTGCCGTCCGGCGCGTCCTACAGCTTCGACGTCGACGTCGACATGGGCGACACCACGATCGACCTCCCCAACCGCCCCGGCGCCGACCACCGCGTCAAGCTCACCGCCGACGTCGGCGACATCACCGTCCGGGCCGCCTAACCCCGCCTCGCCCTTCCGCAACTGTGCAGCCACCGATCAGGCGCTCACCCACGCCCTTTTGTCGCGGTCACCCCTCGCCCTGAGTAACCGCCGTCGCCGTGCGCGCGGTCCAAGATTCGAGATCTAGGAGAGTCAGGGCGCCATACCAGCCCTAACTCTCCTAGATCTCAAGGTTTCTCGGCTGAGCCTGCTGACGCCGCGTCACAGATGGTGGTCCTGGCTTCGCGCGCTGGCTGCGGTTTAGGGGTGGCCGGGCCGCGCCGGCCCACCCTTCCCACTGTTCGCGGATGTGGCTCAGCATGTGGGCGGTGTCATGATCGTTCGCCCAAATGGGCGTGACACAGGGGCAACAGGTACCGAGATGGCTTGCACCGCGGGCCTGGCAGTGGACGGCCGGGGGTTTCGGCTCGGTCTGCGAGCCGCCGGCCGGGAGCGGTGCCCGCGGGAGCATACGGTCTACAGCTGACGCGGACGTGGGCAAATATGTCTTTCACGAGGGCGCGACACCCCGACTCCGAAAAGGTCTGTCTAGATTCGCGGTGTGGAGATCGGGCGGGTGCCGGCGACGTTCGCGGAGCAGGCGCGGCCGCTGGAAAGCGAGGCGGTGGCCGCCGCGCCGTGACCGTGGTTAGACCAGGCATGCGGGGGTATCTCTGCGGGCATGCGGGTGCTAGGTGTCAACGCGATCTTCCATGATCCGGCGGCTGCCCTTGTCGTGGACGGGCGGGTCGTGGCGGCTGCCGAGGAGGAGCGGTTCAGTCGGCGTAAGCATGGCAAGCGGCCCGTGCCGTTCAGCGCCTGGGAGTTGCCGGAGCTGGCCGCCGCGTGGTGCCTCGAGTCCGCCGGGCTGGAGCCGGGCGACCTCGACGCGGTGGGGTACTCGTTCGACCCCGCGCTCTGTGGCGAGGTGGTCGGCGAGAGCGACCCGTGGGACTGGCTGCGGGTGGAGTATGCCCAGCGTGCGCCCCAGTTTCTCGCCACCGCGCTGCCTGGGCTGGACCCCGGTGCGGTGCGGTTCGTGCCGCACCACGTCGCGCATGCCGCCTCGGCGGGGCTGGCCATGCCGCACCGGGACGACGCCGCGGTGCTCGTGCTCGACGGGCGGGGTGAGGCGGCGAGCCATCTGGCCGGCGCGTACCGGGACGGCCACCTCACCACGCTCTACACGCAGCGGCTGCCGCACTCGCTCGGCCTGCTCTACGAGGATCTGACCCGCCACCTGGGTTTCACGCACTCCAGCGACGAGTACAAGGTGATGGCGCTCGCGTCCTACGGCGAGCCCAAGCACCTGCCGCTGCTGCGCGAGCTGGTCCGCGCGACCGGCGACGGTGGCTTCACCGTGGCGCCGATCGAGTGGGACACGCTCGCGAAGGTGCGCCCGGCCGGCGCGGAGATGGCGGCCGAGCACGCCGACCTCGCCGCCAGCGTGCAGGCGCGGCTGGAGGAGGTGCTGCTCGACCTCGCCCGCTGGACGTTCGACGCGGCCGGCGGGCCGCGCGTGCTGGCGATGGCCGGCGGCACCGCGCTCAACTGCGTCGCCAACGCGCGGATCGCGGCCGAGGGGCCATTCGATCACGTGTGGGTGCAGCCGGCGGCGGGTGACGCCGGCACCGCGCTCGGTGCCGCGCTGCACCTCGCACGGGAGAGTGGGCCGCGGCCGGAGGCCATGCCCGGGGCCGCGCTCGGCCGTGGCTGGAGCGACGGCGAGCTGGAGGCGGAGCTGCGGCGGGCCGGGCTGCCCTTCAGCCGGCCGGACTCGATCGCCGCGGAGGCCGCGCGGGTGCTCGCCGGCAACGGCATCGTGGCGTGGTTCCAGGGTCGCAGCGAATACGGGCCGCGTGCGCTCGGCCACCGCTCGCTGCTCGCCCACCCCGGCGACAAGGACACGACCCGCCGCATGAACGACGTGAAGGGGCGCGAGCAGTTCCGCCCGATCGCGCCGATGGTGCGGGCCGAGCGGGCGGCCGAGGTGTTCGACGGAGTGTTGCCGAGCCCGTACATGCTGTTCGTCCACAGTGTCCGGCCACAGTGGCGGGAGCGGATCCCGGCGGTGGTCCACGTCGACGGCACCGCTCGGGTGCAGACAGTGGACAGTGCGGACGAGCCGCTGGTGGCGGAGATGCTGGCGGAGTTCGACCGGCTGACCGGGCTGCCGGTCGTGGTCAACACGTCGCTCAACACGGCCGGGCGGCCGATGGTGGACACGCCCCGCGAAGCGATGGAGCTCTTCGGCTCGGCGCCGGTCGACCTGCTGGCACTCGGCCCGTACGCGGTGCACCGGACGGGAGCCTTCGTTTGATCTCGATCGTGGTGCCGACCCTGGGCCGGCCGAGCCTCTCCGCGCTCCTCGAACGCCTGGCACCCTCCATAGAGGATGGCGCGGAGATCCTCGTGGTCGACGACCGCAAGGACCAGTCCGGCCCGCTGGACGTGCCGTACGCGAAGGTCCTCAGTGGACCTGGCCGGGGACCCGCCGCGGCGCGCAACACGGGGTGGCGGGCCGCCCGCTTCCCCTGGGTGGCCTTCCTCGACGACGACGTGGTGCCCGACCCGGACTGGTTCGCGCGGCTGCGCGCGGACCTGGAGGTGCCCGATCGAGTGGGCGGCGTGCAGGGCCGGGTGTGGGTGCCGCTGCCGGCGGACCGCCCGCCGACCGACTGGGAGCGCTCGACCGCCGGCCTGGAGGATTCCCGCTGGATCACCGCGGACATGGCGTACCGGCGGGCCGCGCTGGTCGAGTCGGGCGGCTTCGACGAGCGCTTCCCGCGCGCGTACCGGGAGGACGCCGAGCTGGCCTACCGGGTGCGGCGCGCGGGCTGGCAACTCGTCCGTGGCGCGCGGCGGGTCACCCATCCGGTGCGACCGGAAGGCCCCTGGGCGAGCCTGCGGGCGCAGCGCGGCAACGCCGATGACGCACTGTTGCGGCACATGTACGGACCGCGTTGGCGAACGCTCGTGGAAGCGCTCCCCGGGCGGCGGCCCCGGCACGCCGTGGTGACCGCCGCGCTGGCCGTGGCCGTCGCGGTGCCGCGTCTGCGCCCGGTCGCCGGGGCCGTGTGGCTCGCGGGTACGGCGGAGTTCGCCGCGGCCCGAGTCCGGCCCGGTCCGAAGACGCCCCGGGAGGTCGGCACGACGCTCCTGACCAGTCTCTTCATCCCGCCGCTCGCGACCGCCCACTGGCTGCGCGGATGGTGGCGGTGGCGGGGCGCGCGCCCGCTCGGCGGGCGGTTCTGTTGATGTTTACTTCTCTCCTCCCCGGGAACCAGCGCTACGTGCGAAGCCACCTGTTCGACGCGGTTCTCTTCGACCGCGACGGCACGCTCGTGGAGGACGTGCCGTACAACGGGGATCCCGCCCTGGTGCGCCCGATGCCCGGCGCGCGGGCGGCACTGGATCGGCTTCGCGCCGCGGGTTTCAAGCTCGGTGTGGTGACCAACCAGTCAGGGATCGCGCGGGGACGGCTGGCGCCGGAGGATGTGGCGAAGGTCAACGCGCGCGTCGAGGAGCTGCTCGGCCCGTTCGACACCTGGCAGGTGTGTCCGCACGGGGAGCGCGACGGGTGCCGGTGTCGCAAACCACAACCCGGCATGGTCATCGATGCCGCCGCGGCGCTGGGGACCACACCCCAGCGCTGTGTAGTCGTCGGCGACATCGGCCGCGACATGGCGGCCGCCGGTGCCGCGGGTGCGGCCGGCATCCTGGTGCCCACGGCGGTGACCCGGGTCGAGGAGGTCGCCGCCGCGCCCACCGTGGCCGGCGACCTGCCCGCGGCCGTGCACCAGATCCTCCGCCGGGCCCGCCTGGTGCCGCCGGGTACGCCCCGGCCCCGCCACGGCACCGTGCTCGTGGCCCGCCCGGACTCGGCCGGCGACGTGCTCGTCACCGGGCCGGCGATCCGGGCCGTCGCGGCCGGCGCCGAGCGAGTCGTGATGCTCTGCGGTCCGCGCGGCCGCCGCGCCGCCGAGCTGCTGCCCGGTGTCGACGAGCTGATCGAGTGGCGGCTGCCCTGGATCGACCCGAGCCCGGAGCCGCTCGCCAGGTCCGAAGTGGACGGCATGGTGGACCGGATCGCCGCGGCGGCGCCGGAGGAGGCGGTGCTCTTCACCTCGTTCCACCAGTCGGCGCTGCCGCTGGCGCTGGTGCTGCGGATGGCCGGCGTGCGCCGGATCTTCGCGATCAGCGACGACTACCCCGGCTCCCTTCTGGACGTTCGCCACCGCGTGCCGCTCGGCATCCCCGAGACGGAGCGCGCGCTGTCGCTCGCCGCCGCGGCCGGCTTTCCGTTGCCCGCCGACGACGTGCCGGAGCTGCGGCTGCGCGGGGCCGAAGGCGGCACGGACCTCGCGCCCGGCTATGTCGTCGTGCACCCCGGCGCCTCGGTGCCCGCCCGTTCCTGCCCGCCGGAGCGGTACGCCGCGATCGTCACCGCGCTCACCGACGCCGGCCACCGCGTGGTGGTCACCGGCGGGCCGGACGAGCGCCCGCTCAGCGCCCGCGTGGCCGGCGCCGCCGCGCTAGACCTCGGCGGCCAGACCTCGCTCGGCGCGCTCGCCGCGGTCATCGCGCGGGCCGCCTGCCTCGTCGTCGCCAACACCGGCCCCGCCCACCTGGCCGCCGCGGTCGGCACACCGGTCGTGAGCCTCTTCGCGCCGACGGTCCCGTTTGGACAGTGGGGGCCGTACCGCGTGCCGTGGGTACGGCTCGGCGACGCCACCGCGCCCTGCCGGAACACCCGGGCCGCGGTCTGCCCGGTCGACGGCCATCCCTGCCTGTCCACAGTGGATCCGCTTGCCGTGGTGGAGGCGGTGCGCCGAGTGGGTGTGACATGAACATCCTGCTCTGGCACGTCCATGGGTCGTGGACGACCGCGTTCGTGCACGGAAAGCACCGCTACCTCGTGCCGGTGACCCCCGACCGCGGGCCGTACGGTCTCGGCCGCGCCCGCACGTACGCCTGGCCCCACACGATCGAGGAGGTGCCGCCGGAGCGCCTCGCCACCGAGGACGTCGACGTCGTGGTGGTGCAGCGCCCCGAGGAGCTGGAGCTGGTGGACCGCTGGCTCGGCCGCCGCCCGCCCCTGGTCTACGTGGAGCACAACACGCCCAAGGGCGACGTGCCCAACTCCCGCCATCCCATGGCCGACCGGGACGACCTCCTCGTCGTCCACGTCACCCACTTCAACGAGCTCTTCTGGGATACCGGCGGAACGCGTACGGCGGTCGTCGAGCACGGCGTGGTGCCGCCGGCCGCCCGCTACTCCGGTGACCTGTCCCGCCTCGCCGTCGCCACCAACGAGCCGGTGCGCCGTGGCCGGGTCACCGGCACCGACCTGTTTCCGCGTTTCGCGGCCGTGGCGCCGCTCGACGTGTACGGGATGGGCGTCACCGATCTCGATCGACTGTCCGGAGTGGACGCGCACGAAGACCTTCCACAGGAGCGGATGCACGCCGAGCTGGCCCGGCGCCGGGCGTACCTGCACCTGTGCCGGTGGACCTCGCTCGGGTTGAGCCTGATCGAGGCGATGACGATGGGCATGCCGGTCGTCGCGCTGGCCACTACCGAGGCGGTCCGGGCGGTGCCGCCCGACGCGGGCGTGCTCTCCACCCGTGTGGAGGACCTGGTGGAGGCGGCCCGCTGGCTGCTGGAGGAGCCGGGGGAGGCGCGCCGGCTCGGCGCCCGCGCCCGAGCCGTCGCGAACGAGCGTTACGGCCTCGACCGGTTTCTGGCCGACTGGGACAGCCTGCTTGAGGAGGTTTCACCATGCGCATCGCGATGATCTCGGAACACGCCAGCCCGCTGGCCGCGCTCGGAGGCGTCGACGCCGGCGGGCAGAACACCCACGTCGCCGAGCTGGCCGCCGCGCTCGCCGCCGAGGGGCACGAGATACGCGTGTACACGCGCCGGGACTCCCCGGACCAGCCGGCGCTCGTGCCGATGCGGGAAGGCGTCACGGTCGCGCACGTGCCGGCCGGGCCGCCCGAGCCCCTCCCCAAGGACGAGCTGCTGCCGCACATGAAGGACTTCAGCCGCTGGCTCGTCGACGAGTGGCGCGGGGACGACTGGGCGCCGACCGTGGCGCACGCCCACTTCTGGATGAGCGGGCTGGCCGCCGTCACCGCGGGCCGCCAGACCGGCGTGCCGGTCGTGCAGACGTACCACGCGCTCGGCACGGTGAAGAAGCGGCACCAGGGCGCGGCCGACACCAGCCCGCCACGGCGCATCGGCTACGAGCGGGCGCTCGGCCGCGCCGTCGACCGGGTCGTCGCGCAGTGCCAGGACGAGGTGCGCGAGCTGGTCCGCATGGGCGTGCCGCGCAGCCGGATGGCGGTCATACCGTCCGGTGTGGACAGCGAGAAGTTCTCACCGGACGGGCCCGCGGAGCCGCGCGACCCGGACCGGCCGCGGATCCTGACGGTCGGGCGGTTCGTGGAGCGCAAGGGCTTCGCCGACCTCATCCGCGCGCTGAAGATCGTGCCCGGCGCCGAGTGCGTCATCGTGGGTGGGCCGCCGGCCGGAAACCTCGACACCGACCCGTTCGCCGGCAAGCTCCGCAGCCTCGCCGAGTCCACGAAGGTCGCCGACCGGGTCAAGCTCGTCGGTGCCGTGCCGGCGAACGAGATGCCCCGCTGGTACCGCTCCGCCGACATCCTGGCGAGCACGCCCTGGTACGAGCCGTTCGGGCTCACGCCGCTCGAGGCGATGGCCTGCGGCGTGCCCGTGGTCGCGTCCGCCGTCGGCGGCCTCACCGACACCGTCGTGGACGGGCTCACCGGCGACCTCGTGCCGCCGCGCGACCCGCGTTCGCTGGGCATGGCGCTGCGCCGCGTGCTCGGCGATCCGGTGCGGCGGTTCGCGTACGCCACCGCGGCGCTCGACCGGGCCCGCCAGTGCTACTCGTGGAAGCGCGCGGCCGAGCAGCTGAGCGCTGTCTACGCGACGGTCAGCGGGGTGCGCCGCCCGACCGGGGCGGTGGCCTGATGGGCGACGGTCAGGTGTCGGCGTTGGACAGTCACCTGGCGGGCCTGGCGACGGCGCTCGTGCCGTACCGCCAGGCGGCCCGAAAGCTCTCCCGCTGGGGACACGAGCTGGCCCGGCTGCTGGTCGGCGGCGGGCGGCTGCTGGTGGCTGGCAACGGCGGGAGCGCCGCCGAGGCCCAGCACCTCACCGCCGAGCTCGTGGGCAAGCTGCGTGACGACCGGCCGGCGCTGTCGGCGATCGCGCTGACCGCGGAGACGTCCTCGCTCACCGCCATCGGCAACGACTTCGGGTACGACGAGGTCTTCGCCCGGCAGGTGCGCGCCCACGGCCGGCCCGGTGACGCGCTGCTGCTGCTGTCGACCAGCGGGCGCAGCACCAACCTGCTGGCCGCCGCGGAGGCCGCCGACTCGCTCGGCATCCGGGTGCTCGGGCTGACCGGGCCGACGCCCAACCCGCTCGCCGAGCTCTGCTCGGACGTGCTCGCGGTGCCGTCGCCCGACGCGCAGGTCGTGCAGGAGCTGCACCTTGTCTCCGTGCACGTGCTCTGCGAGTACGTCGACCTGGCGCTGCCGTCACTCCCGGCGCCCGCGTGGCGCGCAGTACCGGTGGGAGGACTCTCGTGATCGTCATAGTTGGTGACACGCTGCTCGACCGGGACGTCGACGGTGCGGTCAACCGGGTCAGCCCGGACGCGCCGGTGCCCGTGCTGGCCGAGCGGTCCACATCGGACCGTCCTGGCGGTGCCGGGCTGGCGGCGCTGCTGGCCGCGCGGCGGGGCGAGTACGTCGCGCTCGTCACCGGCCTCGCCGGCGACGCGGGCGGGGCCCGGCTGAGCACCCTGCTGTCCGAGGCCGGCGTCCGTATCTACCCCCTGCCCATGACCGGCAGCACCCCGGAGAAGATCCGGCTGAGCGCGCGCGGGCAGGTGCTGCTGCGGCTGGACCGGGGCGACGCCGAAGTGGACGGTGAGCCGACCGAAGCCGCGCTGATGGCCATCGCGGAGGCGGACGCGATCCTGGTCAGCGACTACGGGCGCGGCGTCGCCCGGCATCCCACCCTGCGGGCGGCCCTCGCCGAGGCGACCGCGCCGGTCGTGTGGGATCCGCATCCGCGCGGGCCCGCGCCGGTACGGGGCGTGCGGCTGGCCACCCCGAACGAGGCCGAGGTCCGCCACCTGACCGGCGACCAGGCCGGCGGCAACCGGGTCGCCGCCGCCGCGCGGGGCGGGCAGGAGCTGCGCGGGCGCTGGCGCACCGGCGCGGTCGCGGTGACGATGGGCGGCGACGGCGCGCTGCTCTGCCACGGCCCGACGCCGCTGGTCGTGCCGACCCCCGGGCGCGTCGACGGAGACACCTGCGGCGCCGGCGACCGCTTCGCCACGACCGCCGCGCTCGCCCTCGCCGGTGGCGCGCTGGTCTCCGAGGCGGTACAGGCGGCGGTGCGGGAGGCGACCGCGTACGTGGCGAGCGGGGGAGTGCGTGCGGTGCTCGCCCCGGACGAGCTGGAGGTGGGCGCCGCGGGCATCGGCCGGGAGGCGGCGGGCGAGCTCGTCGCTGCGGTACGCGCCCGCGGCGGGCGGGTGGTCGCCACCGGCGGCTGCTTCGACCTGCTGCACGCCGGCCACATCGCCACGCTGGAGGCGGCCCGCCGGCTCGGCGACTGCCTCGTCGTCTGCCTCAACTCCGACAGCAGCGTCACCGGCCTCAAGGGACCGGACCGGCCCATGGTCCGTCAGGAAGACCGGGCCCGGCTGCTGGCCGCGCTCTCCGCCGTCGACGCGGTCGTGGTCTTCGACGAGTCCACACCGGACGCGGTGCTCTCCTGGCTGCGCCCGGACGTGTGGGTCAAGGGCGGCGACTACGGCAGCGACGGCGGGTTACTCCCGGAGGCCGACCTCGTTCAACGGTGGGGTGGGGAGTGCGTGATCGTGCCGTACCTGGACGGCCGCTCGACGACGCGGATGATCGCGGCGGCTCGGCATCTGGAGGGAGTCTGATGAAGGTCGTTCTCGTGACCGGTGGCTCGAGTGGGCTCGGCGCCTCGGTGGTCGCCGCCGCGGCGAAGGAGGGCTGGCAGCCCTACATCCTGGACCGGCAGGCACCCGTGTCACCGGTCGACGGCGCGTCCTGGGTGGAGTGTGACCTCGCGGACACCCGCGCGGCCGAAGACGCCACGCGGCGGATCGCGGCCGAGGCCGGCCGGCTCGACGCCGTCGTGACCGCGGCCGGCGTCGACGTGCCGGGCCGGCTGGCGGACGTGCCGGCGGAGGTGTGGGAGCGCACCGTCACGATCGACCTGCTCGCCACCGCGGCCGTCGTGCGGGCGGCGCTGCCGGCCCTGGAGCGGGCGCACGGCACGGTCGTCACCGTGGCCTCGACGCTCGGGTTCAAGGCGGTCAGCGACGCGACCGCGTACTGTGCCGCGAAGTTCGGGGTCGTGGGCTTCACCCGCGCGCTCGCCGCCGAGCTCGCCGGCACGGTCGGCGTGACGCTGCTCGTGCCGGGCGGCATGCGCACGCCGTTCTTCGACGGGCGGGACGAGCAGTACAAGCCCGGCCCGGACGCGCAGCTCAACGACCCGGACAACACCGCCGGCGCGGTCATGTTCGCGCTCAACCAGCCGCCCGGCTCCGCGGTACGCGAGATCGTGGTCTGCGCGGAGCAGGAGTCGTCCTACCCATGATCCTGGTGCTGCGGGCGTTGGGGATCGGCGACCTCGCCACGGGTGTGCCGGCACTGCGCGCGCTGCGCCGGGCGTTTCCGGAGCGGACGCTCGCGCTCGCCGCGCCCACCTGGCTCAGCCCGCTCGTCGAGCTGGTGGGCGGCATCGACGCGGTGGTGCCCTGCGACGGCCTGGAGCCGCGGACGCTGCCGAAGGCCTCGTTGGCGGTCAACCTCCACGGCAAGGGGCCGCGGTCACACCGGCTGCTGCGCCGCTCGCGGCCCGCGCGGCTGTGGGCGTTCGCGTGTCCGGAGGCGGAGCATGTGGACGGCCCGGAGTGGAACGACAGCGAGCACGAGGTGCGGCGCTGGTGCCGGATGCTGGAGTGGTACGGCATTCCGACCGACCCCACCGATCTCTCGCTGGCGGTGCCCTCTCGGCCGCCGCGCGAGGGCGTCGCGGTCGTGCACCCCGGCGCCAAGGCCGCGTCCCGCCGCTGGCCGCCGCAGCGCTTCGCCACCGTGGCACGAGACCTGGCCAGCCGGGGGTACGAGGTGGTGGTCACCGGCTCCGCCGCCGAGCGGCCGATCGCCGAGTGCGTGGCCGCCCTGGCCGACCTCCCCGGCGACGCGGTGCTCGCCGGCGGCACCGATCCGGCCGAGCTGGCCGGCGTGGTCGCGCACGCGCGGCTTGTGGTGAGCGGCGACACCGGCGTCGGCCACCTGGCGACCGCGTACCGGATCCCGTCGGTCGTCATGTTCGGGCCGATGACGCCCGACCTGTGGGGCCCGCCGCCCGACCGGCCCGAGCACCGCGCACTCTGGCGCGGGCCGACCGTGGCGTCGATCGGAGTCGAGGAGGTGCTCGCCGCTGTGGACGAGGTGACGTGTGCGGCTGCGGCGTAGCGACGTGTCCAAGCCCGGCTACGGCCGGCGCAGGACCTCCTTTGTGGACGAACAAGGTCGGAAGATCACCGATCCGGAAACGGTGCGGCGCCTGCGTGACCTCGTGATACCACCCGCCTGGAAGGACGTGTGGATCTCGCCGGACCCGCGCGGGCACATCCAGGCCACCGGCGTCGACGCGGCCGGCCGCAAGCAGTACCTCTACCACCCACAGTGGAGGGTCGCGCGGGACGCGGCGAAACACGAACACGTGCTCGACGTCGCGGCCCGGCTGCCCGCGCTGCGCCGCCGGATCAACGCCGACCTCGGCGGGCGGGGCCTGACCCGGGAGCGGGTGCTGGCGGCTATCGCCGCGCTGCTCGACCTCGGCGCGTTCCGGGTCGGCGGCGACGAGTACGCCGGCGGCGAGGACCCGACCTACGGCGTGTCCACGCTCCGCCCCGAGCACGTGCGCGGGCGCAAAGGCTGCATCGTGCTGGAGTTTCCGGCCAAGGGCGGCGTCGAGCAGGCCTGCGAGGTCACCGACGGGCGGGTGTGCGAGGTGCTGCGGGCGCTGCGCCGCCGCCGCAAGGGCAGCGAGCGGCTGTTCGCCTACTGGAAGGGCAACGGCTGGCACGACGTGCGCAGCGACGAGGTCAACGAGTACCTGCGCGAAGCGAGCGGGGTCGACATGACCGCCAAGGACTTCCGCACCTGGCACGCGACGGTGCTGGCCGCCGCGAAGCTGGCCGGCGAGGGTCCGCAGGGCTCGGCGACCCGGCGCAAGCGCACGGTGGCGGCGGTGATGCGCGAGGTGGCCGAGCTGCTGGGCAACACACCCGCGGTGGCCAAGGCCTCCTACGTCGACCCGCGGGTGATCGACCTCTACCACGACGGCCAGGTGGTGTCCGCGCCCACGGAGAAGGCCGTCCGTGACCTGCTCTCCTGACCGGGCAGTAACGGAGCCGCGCGGCGCGCCGCTCTTACCAGGTGACAGCCGTGGGGCCGGCGCGGAGGGGCACCGGCCCCACGGCACGCCGTGCTCGGTCTCCGGGCACAGGAATCCAAACCCAAAAGCAGATGTGGGCTACCGCGACGTCCGTCGTGGTCTGGACCGCTGCTCCCGCGGCCTCACCCATCCGCCGCTGGTCACGCTCGCCCCTTTGCCTCCCGCGGATGCGCGGCCAGCGGTATTTGTCCAATATGCCCGTCGTCGAACAGGGCTTCGTCGCTCTGAGTAAACACCGCTGCCGGGCGCGCGATCCAAGATTCCAGATCTTGGAGAGTTAGGGCGCCATATCAACCCTAACTATCCTAGATCTCGATGTTCTCAGCCGAGCCTGCTGACGCTGCGTCATAGACGGCGGCCGGCCCCATCCTGTGCGGGCGGAAATCCAGGTAGTGCCGGGGACCCGTGCCGGTCCCGTCACCCGCGCGCCCCGGAATGTCCAACAAGCCAGGGTAGAGGCCGCGGGAGCGCTACTGCGGGGGCGGACCGGTGGAGTCGCGGACGACGAGGCGGCAGGGCTGGCGGATGACGCCGGAGGTGGGCTGGCCGTCGAGGGCGGCGAAGAGGTGCTTGACGGCCGTCTCGCCGAGCTGCTGGAGGTTGAGGTCCACAGTGGTCAGCGGCGGCTGGCAGTCGGACGCGAACTCGTGCCAGTTGTCGTATCCCACGATGGAGATGTCGTCGGGGATCTGGCGGCCGAGCTCGCGAACGGTATTGGCCACGCCGGTCGCGATCTGGTCGTTGCCGCAGAAGATGGCGTCGACGTCCGGATGCGCGGTGAGGATCGTGCGGGCGGCGTGGCGGCCCCAGCGCTGCGACCACTCGCCGTAGAGCGGGTCGCCGCCGGCGAGCGGCAGGCCGGCGTCGGTCAACACCTTCCGCACCGTGGCCGCGCGGTCGCGGGCGGCGCGGTACGTCTCCGGGCCGGTGACGTGCGCGATGGTGCGGCGGCCCAGCGACACGAGGTGCTCGGTGGCGAGGCGGGCGCCGTGCTCGTCGTCGGCCAGGACGGACAGGTCGTTGGCGTCGTCTGACTCGCCGTACACGTAGACGACCGGGACCGGGATCTGGCGGGTGAGCGACGGGCGCAGGTCGTTGGAGTCGCCGAGCACGACGAAGCCGTCGACCTGGCGGGCGATCAGTGTGCGGATGTAGTGCTGGCGCCGGATCGCGTCGCCGCGGGCGTCGCAGAGCAGCACGGACATCTGGCCGTTGGCCAGGGCGTTTTCCACGCCGAGCAGGATCGGGATGGAAAACCGGCCGGCGAGCTCGTCGGTCAGCAGGCCGATCGTGCGGGTGCGTCCCGTGAGGAGCCCGCGAGCTAGTACGTTGGGCTGGAAAGCGAGCTCGTCGGCCGCCTGGAGGACCCGGCGGCGGGTCTCCGGGGCGACCTCGTCACGGGCGTTGAGCGCCTTCGACGCGGTGGCCACCGACACGCCCGCGCGGCGAGCCACGTCGGTCAGCGTGACGGGGCGAGAACGCTGCCTGGCCACCGAAATCCTTTCGTGAGGCGTTTCGTCGGAGGGTACACCAAGACACCCTTGACAGCCTTATGGCGCCGTCGCTAGATTGCCGAAAAGGTTTTCGGCCACCGGGCGGCCAGGTCCTATCCGACCATCAAAGGGTGGCCGCATGTCCGGTGTTTGCCAGGTTCACGTTCACATAGACGGTGGTGGCTGGGCATGATCGGACCGGTGCTCCCGTCGGCGGGTGCGCCGCGCCCGCTGGGCGTGGACGCGGTGCGGCTCCGCGGCGGCTTCTGGGGTGAGCGCCAGGAGCGCAACGCGGAGGCGACGACCCCGCACGTGCACCGGTGGCTGGAGGAGACCGGCCGGTTGGGCGACTTCCACCTTTGGGCAAACCGGGGCCCGGCTTCGATGCGGGTCTGGCTCCCGGTGACATCACAGGCTGAGTAAAGGAAGGGAGGGCACCACACCCCACGGTCCCCGGCTGGTGGCTCCGACCTGCGCCCGGCTAGTCGGGCCACCAGCCGGCTACCCCCTCAAGCCTTTACGGTGGAAGCGCGCACTGCCCGCCGGCGTGCGGTGAGCTTGCGCGCCTTGGCCTGCGCGCCACAGTCGGCCATCGCGCACCAGCGGCGCGAGCCGTTTCGACTCTGGTCGAGGAAGAGCCAGCCGCAGCCGCCCTCGTCCACCGGACACTCCTTGAGCTGCCCCGGATCGACGGTGCGCAGCAACTCCACCGCCGCGAACGCGAGCCGGTCGGGCAACAGGAACGCCGGGTCGGTGCCGACCACCACCGCCGCCGGGTGATCCGCGGCCCCGACCAATGTGGAGCGTGCGGCGGCGGCCGCCCAGCGGAGGGTGAGGTGCTCCAGCGCCGCGCTGTCAGGGCTGGAATCCGCGAGGGTCGCGCGGAGAACTTCGTACACCGACTCCCGGACATCGAGTGTCGCGTGCAGTGCCTGGCCGGCGGACCCGGACCTGGCTCGCCAGGCCGCGCTGACGACGCGGGCCTCGCCCGCGTCGGCCAGGCCGACCCGCTGTGACCAGGCGAGCAGCTCCGCCGGGGACGTGAGGTGCTCCTGGCCGCCCGGTCGCCGTGGCGTCACGGTGTTGACCAGGTCGAGCACCGGGTGCCCGCCGACGATCCGCAAATCCGGCTTGCGCTCCTCCGACACGCCTGAGATGCTACCACCGTAACCGGCTTTAGTGGAGACACCGTGACGATATCGAAACGGCGTGCCACCGGTGCCCTGGTGGCGTTGTCGGTGGCCACGTTCACGTACGTGACGACCGAGGTGCTGCCCATCGGCCTGCTCAGGGTGATGGCCGACGACCTCGGCCGCTCCGACTCGGAGATCGGGCTGCTGGTGACGGGCTACGCGGGCGTGGTGGTGCTCGCCTCCATCCCGCTCACCTACCTGACCGGCCATATCCCGCGGCGCTGGCTGCTCACCGTCACGCTGGCCATCTTCGTGACCGGCGCGCTGGTTACCGCCATCGCCGCGAACTACTGGGTGCTGCTCGCCGCCCGCCTCGCGATCGCGCTCACCCAGGCCCTCTTCTGGTCGGTCGTCGGCCCGACCGCGGCCGGCCTCTTCCCGCCCGAGGTGCGCGGCCGGGCGGTCGCCCGCCTCTCGATCGGGGCCGCACTGTCCCCTGTGGTCGGTGTGCCGGTGGGCACGTGGATCGGGCAGCTGGCCGGGTGGCGGGTGGCCTTCCTGGTAATGGCGGCCGCGGGGCTGGCGACATGCGTGGCGGTCGCGGCGCTGGTGCCGACGTTCGCGCCGGCGGAGGGCGGTGCCGCGCGTGGCACCGCGCCGGACGTCCGCCGCTACGCCATCCTCGTCGTGGCGTGCCCGATCGGCGTGGCCGGATCCATGACGGCGTACACCTACGTGACGCCCTTCCTCCTCGACGTGAGCGGCTTCGCGCCATCGGCACTCGGGCCGCTCCTCCTCGTCACCGGCGTGGCGGGCGTGACCGGCACGCTGGTCGTCGGCCGCTTCCTCGACCGCCGGCCGTGGGGTTCGCTGGTCGTGCCGCTCACCGCGACGGTCACCGCGCTGCTGGCCCTCTACACCCTCGGCACCGCCAAGGCGGCGGCCGTCGTGACGGTCGCGCTCGCCCTGATGGCTTACTCGGCGTTCGCGGTCGCGGTCCAAAACCGCACACTCCAGGTCGCGCCCGGCAGCACCGACCTCGCCGGGGCGGGCATGGGCTCCGCGTTCAACTTGGGCATCGCGGGCGGCTCACTCCTGGGCGGTGGTTTGATCCAAACCGAAGGTGTACGAAGCGTCGCGCTAGCCGGCGCCGCACTAGCGGCCGCCGCTCTCGCCCTCTTCCTCGCCGAGCCGAGACTGGCGCGCTCCGCGCGGTCACGCCCCGGGGCTGGCGGCGTCCTCGCCCGCGAGCCGGTCTCGGAGCTCGGCCCGGGTGCCTAGAAACCAGTTCTGCTTGCGGCGGTTGCTCTCCCGGACGAAGTCGCGGAGGGCGTTGCTCGCCTCGACGTGCGCCGACACGTCGCCGATGATGGCCACCCGCAGCCGGTAGTTGGCGAGCTTCTGGAGGAATTCCCCGGCGATCCCGTTGCTGAGCCTGAAAAACTCGGGATCGAACCGCGCGGCCGGGATGGCGATGAAGTCGGCCTGGTGCTCGTAGGTGGCAGCGATGAGATCGAGGGCATCAGCGCCACTCCCGATGGCCGGCCCCTCCTCGGGGACGCTGAGCACACGCACACCATGGATCTCTTCGACCGTCATGGCCGCGATCGTAGAGACTCAGACCCGCGCCCGCTCGACGATTTCCTCAGCCGGGCCGGGTCGAGTTTCGCGCCCGAGTGACGCTGGATCTCGCCGAGCCGCACATGCTCGTGCCGGCGAACCTGCCGCCGAGCGGCGAACACCGTACGCTGCCGCTGGGTGGCGCGATCCAGGTCACCGGCGAAGAAAAACATCTCGATGCCCTGCAACCGCTGTTGCGGCCAGAGGGGGAGTGCTGGGCATACGTGACGCTGCACGAGATCGTCGAAGAGACCGCCCGGACCTCCAAGACGGTCGTCGAGGTGCGGGTCGACGGCGAGCGTGTCGGGCAGCTCACGCCCAAGATGAGCGGTGAGCTGCTACCCGCCATCCGGCACATCGCGGAGATGGAGGCGAGCACGTCGGCGCGAGCGATCGTCAAGGGCAACCGGATCAAGGCGGAAGTCGTGCTCTATGTGGCCCGCGCGCATGAGCTTCCGGACACCTGGCTCAACGGGGTGGCGGATCGCAAGCCCCCGGCCGCTGCGGAAGCGGTCGTCGCCGCAGCCGCGGTGCCCCGGACTCAGCCGCGCGAACACGGTCCGATCCCGCCACCGCCGACGTCGATCCGGTTTACGGTGCCACCGGAATGGCCGGCTCCGCCGTCAGGATGGGTGCCACCGCCGGGCTGGCGCCCCGACCCGGCCTGGCCGCCGGCGCCCACAGGCTGGCAGTGGTGGGTGCCGGCTTGGGAATGACGGCGGCGCGAGGCCACTACCAGCCGCGGGCGTGCCACTCCGGGAGGCTCGGGCGTTCCGCGCCCAGCGTGCTGTCCTTGCCGTGGCCGGGATAGAACCAGGTCTCGTCCGGCAGTCTGTCGAAGAGCTTGCGCTCGACGTCGCCGATCAGGGACTCGAAGTCTGCCCTGACGCCACGGGTGTTTCCCACGCCGCCGGGGAAGAGGCTGTCGCCCGTGAAGAGGTGATGGACGCCCGCCGGGTCGGCGTAGAGCAGGGCGATCGAGCCCGGCGTGTGGCCGACCAGGTGGATGACCTCCAGCGGGCAGTCGCCGACGGAGATGACGTCTCCATCGTGGACGGTCTCGGAGGTGACCGGGAGCTCGCCGGCGTCGGCCTCGTGCGCCAGCGATCTGGCGCCGGTCTCGGCGATCACCTCCTCCAGCGCCACCCAGTGGTCCATGTGGCGGTGGGTGGTGACCACAGTGGACAGGGTGTCGTCGCCGACGAGCGAGAGCAGCCGTGGCGCGTCGTTGGCGGCGTCGACGAGGAGGAGTGAGCCGGTCGCGTTGCAGCGCAACAGGTACGCGTTGTTGTCCATCGGGCCGACCGACACCTTGGTGATGGTGAGCGCTTCCAGCGTGCGGACGTCGGGTGGGCCGCCCGGGGTGACGTCTCCGGTGTAAGGCATGGCGGTCATCAGATCCAGGCGGGTGGGGTGGGCAGGGGGCCTGCGGGTGTCGCGTCGAGGTCTACACCGGACGATCGGCCGGCCAGCCAGGCCGCCAGCTCGAACGTCGGGCCGGCGATCACCGGGGTGTCCCGCTCCACCTGGCCGATCGTGAGGTCGTGCGCGAGCTCGGTCGGCCGGAGGATCAGCGGGGTGACGCCGGTGGCGTTGGTGAGGTCGCTGACCACCTCGCGGAGCAGGTGCTGGCTGAACGCGTCTGGCCAGTCGCTCGGCTTGTATCCGGCGTCGAGGTCGACGTGGTGCACCTCGACCTCGCGCAGGCGGCCCCACACGCAGGTGGCGGCCGGGGCTTTGCGGCCGCCGGTCCGTTCGACGATGGTGCCCCAGGCGTCGGCGGGCATCTCGGCGGCCGCTTCGGCGAGGCGGGCGGAGGCCACGCGCAGGTCTTCGAGCTGCTCGGCCAGCGGGCGGGCGGCGCCCTCCCGGATGCCGGCCTCGCGGGCCTCGGCGCTCGCGTATCCGGGGGTGCGCACCCCGGTGCGGGCCCAGGTCAGGAGGTTGAACTGGGAGTCGGCGTTTCGCGCGAGGTGGGTGAGCACGTGGCCGCGGGTCCAGCCGGGCAGGAGGGACGGGGCCGTCAAGGCGTCGTCGTCCAAAGCCGCCGCGGTGCGCAGCAGCCGGTCGGTGGCGCGGTCGAGCTCGGGCAGGAGTACGAGCGGGTCAGCCGTCACACTCCTGACCCTACAGAAATGGCTTTCGCCCCACCGGCATTGGACCTTACGGTCTGGGGCAGACGCGTCACGACGAAGGCCCGGGGAGAGGAGGTGGGGAGCTATGGCTTTCCTCGCCTCACGTTGTTCGAGTTTCTGAGTCTCCTCTCACAAAGGGTTGTACCGATGACGTTCGATCTTGCGTCCCTCGGTTGGGACGGCAGCCACACCATGCCCGACGGCGACGCCCAGCCCGGCCGGGTCGTGCGGGTCGACCGCGGCGTCTGCACCGTGCTGTGCGCCGAGGGCACCGTGCGCGCCAGCCTCGCCGGCGCGATCCTCTCGGCGGCCGCCCGCGATCCGGTCAACCTGCCCTGCGCGGGCGACTGGGTGACCGTGCGCACGTGGCCGGACGAACGGATAACGGTGGAGTCCGTGCTGCCGCGCCGGACGGCGATCGTGCGCCGCACGTCCGACAAGGACTCGGTCGGGCAGGTGCTCGCCGCCAACGTCGACGCGGCAGCCGTGGTCGAGCCGATGCATCCGGCGCCCGACGTCGGCCGCGTCGAACGCCTGCTCGCGCTCGCCTGGGAGTCCGGCGCGCAGCCCGTGGTGGTACTCACAAAATGTGATCTGGCCGCGGATCCGGGTGCGGTGGTCGCGGAGATCGCGCAGGCCGCGCCCGGTGTCGAGGTTCTCGCCGTCAGCGCGCAGCGCGGTGACGGTCTCGCCGAGCTGGCGCCGCACGTGGCGTGGGGGCGCACGCTGGCGCTGCTCGGGCCCTCCGGCGCGGGCAAGTCGACGCTCGTCAACGCGCTCGCCGGCGCGGTGGTGATGGGCACGCAGACCATCCGGCGTGTGGACGGCAAGGGACGGCACACGACCACGTATCGGGCGTTGATCCCGATTCCGGACGGCGGTGCGGTTCTCGACACTCCCGGCATCCGCGCGGTGGGCCTGCTGGACGCGGAGGAGGGGTTGGACCGGGCCTTCGCGGACGTGGCCGACCTGGCCGCGACCTGCCGCTTCGCGGACTGCCAGCACGACGGGGAGCCGGGCTGCGCGGTGCGCGCGGCGTTGGACGCCGGAGACCTCCCACCTCGGCGGTACGAGAGCTGGCTGAAGCTCCAGCGGGAGATCGCTTACGAGATGCGGCGCAAGGACGCGCGGCTGCTGGCCGAGCAGCGGGCGATGTGGAAGCGGATCCACAAGGAGGTGCGCGGCCACAACCGTCCCTGAGCTGCGGGAATGTGGCGGCTCCGGAAAGTGTCATACCGGGGGTCTAAAGTCGTTCCGGCAGTCTGGACGTTCTCCCCGGGGGCACATAGTGGCGGATCGGTTGATCATTCGTGGCGCGCGCGAGCACAACCTGCGCGACGTCAACCTTGACCTACCCCGCGACGCCATGATCGTTTTCACCGGGCTCTCCGGGTCTGGTAAGTCAAGCCTCGCGTTCGACACGATCTTCGCGGAGGGCCAGCGGCGATACGTGGAGTCGCTGTCGTCATACGCGCGGCAGTTCCTCGGGCAGATGGACAAGCCCGACGTCGACTTCATCGAGGGCCTCAGCCCGGCCGTCTCGATCGACCAGAAGTCGACGTCGCGTAACCCGCGTTCCACGGTCGGCACGATCACCGAGGTCTACGACTACCTGCGGCTCCTCTTCGCCCGGGTGGGTGAGCCGCACTGCCCCAAGTGTGGCCGCCCGATCTCCCGCCAGACGCCGCAGCAGATCGTCGACCGGGTGCTGGCGATGGACGAGGGCACCCGGTTCCAGGTGCTCGCGCCGGTGGTCCGGGGCCGCAAGGGTGAGTATGTCGACCTGTTCGCCGAGCTCCAGGCGAAGGGATACGCGCGGGTCCGCATCGACGGGGTGGTCTACCCGCTGACCGAGCCGCCCAAGTTGAAAAAGCAGGAAAAGCACACGATCGAGGTGGTCGTCGACCGCCTCACGGTCAAGGCGAGCGCCAAGCAGCGGCTCACCGACTCGGTCGAGACCGCGCTGCGGCTGGCGGCCGGCGTGGTGCTGCTCGAGTTCGTCGACCTGCCCGAGGATGACGAGCACCGCGAGCGCACGTTCTCGGAGCACCTCGCGTGTCCCTACGACGACCTGTCGTTCGAGGCGATGGAGCCGCGCTCGTTCTCGTTCAACTCGCCTTACGGCGCCTGCCCCGAGTGCACCGGCCTCGGCACCAAGAAAGAGGTCGACCCAGAGCTCGTGGTGCCCGACCCGGAGCGCACGCTGCGCGAGGGGGCGATCCAGCCGTGGGCCGGCGGCACCACGTTGGAATACTTCATTCGGCTGCTCGAGGCGCTCGGCGACCAGGAGCACTTCGACATCGACACGCCGTGGCGGGCGCTCCCGTCGCGCGCGCAGAAGACGATCCTGCACGGTGCCGAAGACCAGGTGCACGTGCGCTACCGCAACAAGTACGGGCGCGAGCGCTCCTACTACACCGGCTTCGAGGGCGTGGTGCAGTGGATCGAGCGGCGCCACTCCGACACCGAGTCCGACTGGTCGCGCGACAAGTACGAGGGGTACATGCGCGACGTGCCCTGCCCCACGTGCGGCGGCGCGCGGCTCAAGCCCGAGGTGCTCGCGGTCACGATCGACGGCAAGAGCATCGCCGAGGTGTGCAACCTGTCGGTGGGTGAGTGCGCCGACCTGCTGGGCGCGATGACGCTCAACGACCGGCAGAAGATGATCGCCGAGCGGGTGCTCAAGGAGATCAACGCGCGGCTGCGCTTCCTTGTCGACGTGGGTCTCGACTACCTGTCGCTCGACCGGCCGGCGGGCACGCTCTCCGGCGGCGAGGCGCAGCGCATCCGGCTCGCCACCCAGATCGGCTCCGGCCTGGTCGGCGTGCTGTACGTGCTGGACGAGCCGTCGATCGGCCTCCACCAGCGTGACAACCACCGGCTGATCGAGACGCTGGTCCGGCTCAAAAATCTCGGCAACACGTTGATCGTGGTCGAGCACGACGAAGACACGATCCGCACCGCCGACTGGGTGGTCGACATCGGCCCCGGCGCGGGCGAGCATGGCGGTCACATCGTGCACAGCGGCTCGGTCGACGGCCTGCTGAAGAGCAAGGAGTCGATCACCGGCGCCTACCTCTCCGGCCGTCGCCAGATCCCCACACCGGGGATGCGGCGCATGCAGATTCCGGGGCGCGAGCTGGTGGTGCAGGGCGCCCGCGAGCACAACCTGAAGAACCTGACGGTGTCGTTCCCGCTGGGGCAGTTCATCGCGGTCACCGGCGTCTCGGGCTCGGGCAAGTCCACGTTGGTCAACGACATCCTGTACACGGTGCTGGCCAACCAGATCAACGGCGCCCGCCTGGTGCCCGGGCGGCACACGCGGATCACCGGCATCGACGAGGTCGACAAGGTGGTGGGCGTCGACCAGTCACCCATCGGCCGCACCCCGCGGTCCAACCCCGCGACGTACACCGGCGTCTTCGACAACATCCGCAAGCTCTTCGCGGAGACCACCGAGGCCAAGGTCCGGGGCTATGGGCCGGGGCGGTTCTCGTTCAACGTGAAGGGTGGCCGCTGCGAAAACTGCGCGGGCGACGGCACGATCAAGATCGAGATGAACTTCCTGCCCGACGTCTACGTCCCGTGCGAGGTCTGCAAGGGCGCCCGATACAACCGGGAGACGCTCGAGGTGCACTACAAGGGGCGCACGATCTCCGAGGTGCTGGAGATGCCGATCGAGGAGGCGTCCACCTTCTTCGAGGCGATCCCGGCGATCCACCGCCACCTCAAGACGCTCGTCGACGTCGGGTTGGGCTACGTGCGCCTCGGCCAGCCGGCACCCACCCTCTCCGGTGGTGAGGCGCAGCGGGTCAAGCTGGCATCCGAGCTGCAAAAGCGTTCGACCGGCCGCACGGTCTACGTGCTGGACGAGCCGACCACCGGCCTCCACTTCGAAGACATCCGCAAGCTGCTGCGGGTGCTGGAGAGCCTCGTCGACAAGGGCAATACGGTGATCGTGATCGAGCACAACCTCGACGTGATCAAGACGGCCGACTGGCTGATCGACATGGGCCCCCAGGGCGGTCACAAGGGCGGCACGGTGGTCGCGACCGGCACGCCCGAGGAGATCGCCGAGGTGCCCGACAGCGCGACCGGTCAGTACCTGCGGCACGTGCTCGGCCTGGACGGCGAGGCGGTGGGCGCCGCCGAGGCGACCACCCGGGCCGCGAAGGCAAACGGTGCCGCCACCACCAAGCGGGCGCCGGCGGCCGCCGCACCCCGAAAGGCCACCAGCGCCAAGACCACCGCCGCGGCGAAGGGCACCAAGGCCGCCGCGCCGGCCAAGGCGACGGGGTCGGCGCGCGGGGCGAAGGCGACGAGCGCGGCCAAGGAGACCGCGAAGGCGGCACCGGCCAAGGCCGCGCGGCGGGCCCCGGCCAAGTCGCGCGGCTGAGCTTTCGGCACAGGGCGGTGGCTGCCACCTTTCAGGCCGCCGGAGTCGTCACGGCCGGAGTCGATGCGGTACAGGGCGGCGGCTGCGACCCTTCCGGTCGCCGGGGTCGTCACGGCCGGCGTCGATGCGGTCAGCGCCGTTGATGCGTATGGCATGATGCCAACCCTTGGGCCTGTCCAGGCCGCCTTCGAAGATCGGAGGGAGGGTGGGCACGGTGACCCTCACGGCCGCTGGCATCTCGCGGTCGGCCCGCCACCGGGCGCGCCGGCAAGGCAGCATCGCGACGAGACGCACGGTGCCGCGACCGGTCCGGGTCGCGCCGGCAGCCGAGCGTGTGGACGCGCCTCGACCGGGTGCCGTGGCACGGCTCATCGCGCAGGTGTTGCGCCCGGACACACCAAGCCAGTGGCTGGCCTTGGCGATCCTGTCCCCGCTGTTGGTGCCCTGGCTGATCGTCGTGCGGATGAAGCAGGACCTGGATCAGGTTCGAGCTGACATCCGGCGTGATCGAGAGCAGATGCGCCGGCGGGCTTACGGCCACTTGATGAGGCGCGGGAGAGACGCGCAGGTGGCGTGGCAGCAGTTCGTCTGGCTCAATGGCGTGACTCCCGCGGACCCGCTCCTCGCGTCACGCTTCCGCCGCCATTGTTTCCGGGCGCTGAGACTGGAGCGGGCGGACGAGCGCCACATGGCGATGATCAGCGTGCCGGGTGGCCTGCTGTTCATGGGGCTTCCGGTGGTCCTCCAGGCACCGATCCATATGGATCCGGCGAGCCACGTCCTGCTGTACCTTGCCGTGCTGGCGGGAGTGATGGCGACCTTCTACCTGTTCACCAGGCTGACCCGCTTCGCGTCGTGGGTGCGCGCGGGCGTAGTGATCGTGGCCGTCTTCGTCGGCGCCTCCCTTCTGCTCCGAACGCGGTGGCACGTGCGCTGGCCGACGTCGACGCCGGGACAACGGCTTCCGGGCGAGGACGCCGGTGCCGTCCTGTGGTGCGGCATCGTCGCCGCCACCGTGGCCGCGTTTCTGATCCTGATGGTTGCCCTACAGGCGCTGGTCGAATGGCCGCGAGAGGTGCGACTCATGCGGAGGGAGCCCGACGTCGTCGCTTTCCGGGCGGTGCGGCGCGTCATCGGCCTGCTCGCCCGGCCGGAGCGCACCTTCGCGGATTTGGTGACCCGCCGCCGGCTGGTTTGGGGACTGGAGCAGTTGGCCCGCACCATCGAGCGGGGCTACCCGCGGGCGATCGTCCCGGCGGCGGCCGCGGATCGCGACGCGCTCGCGGCGAAGTGTGCGCAGCTCGCCCGGACGATCCGCACCTACCAGGTGTCGTTGGCGTTCCCGGACGTCGAGACGCTGCCCGCCCTGCGCCGGATGACCTTGGCGACGACGTCCGCCATCTGCACCGGCCGGCTCGGCTCGCTCGCGCTGTCCCCGTCGCCTGTCGCGGGTGCCCGCCGGAGGCTGTGGTCGACGGTGGGCGCCGCCCTCCGGGTCTTGCTTGTCGCGGCGCTGCCTGTGCTCGCCGCCACCGTGCTGTTGCGCTTTGGGCTTCTCGGCGGAGACTCCACCAGCCGGACGATCGTGGTCGCCGCCACGCTGTGGGGCGTCGTGGTGCTCATGACCGCACTCGACCCGCTGTTCAACGACCGCGTCAGCACGATGAAGGACCTGTTGGGGATGCTCTCCACCAACAAGAAAGAGTAAATGGACCATTACACAAAGTGACGGCACGCATTTGATGTCGCGGTGATCCTCCACGGCCCGGAAGATCGGGTCGGAGGGGTATTGGCGGATCGACGAGCGTGGGTCTATTTGCGATCTTGTAGATCGGAAGTTGAGCTTTTGACGATCGGCAGAACCGGCCCTGAGCAGCGGTGATATACGCCTGCGCGGCGCCGCCGAGGGACGACAAGAGCGGGGTGGTGAACCATGGCGCCCGGAGGCTCGTGTGTACTGACGTGGCCGTGATCGCCCTGATCACGGTGGGCCGAAGACAGGAAGGGTGAGGCATGAGCGAGGAACAGGCGGTGACGCAGTCGGGGGTGACCACCCGCCGGGCACTGCTGGCGGGCGCGGGGGCCATCGGCACGACCGCGGTGCTGGTGGCCTGCGGCACGGACCCTGACGAGGACACCTCCACCTCGGGCGGCACCCAGTCGAACGGCGCTAGTGACCCCGCCGCGGGCTCCGGCGACAGCGGCGGCAGCGCGATCATCCAGACCAGCAAGGTGCCGGTCGGGGGCGGTGCCATCATCGCGTCGTCGAGCGTCGTGGTGACGCAGCCGACCGAGGGCGAGTTCAAGTGTTTCAGCTCGACGTGCACGCACCAGGGGTGCCCGGTGACGGCCGTCGAGGGCGGCACGATCAACTGCAACTGTCACGGCAGCAAGTTTTCGATCACCGATGGCTCGGTGAAGGGCGGCCCGGCGAGCAAGCCGCTGGCCGAAAAGCAGATCAAGGTCGACGGCGACAACATCACCCTCGCCTGACACCACGCCGCCGGCCCGCGCCTCGCGAGATTGACAGAGGCGCGGGCTAGGCTTTTTCGCGTGGCAGACCCCTCGACTTACCGTCCCGCGCCGGGCACTATTCCGGACGCCCCGGGGGTCTACCGTTTCCGCGACGCGAGTGGGCGGGTCATCTACGTCGGCAAGGCGAAGAGCCTGCGCAGCCGGCTGAATTCGTACTTCGGCGACCTGTGGCATCTGCACCAGCGCACCCAGCAGATGGTCACCACCGCGTCCGCGGTCGACTGGGTCACGGTCGGCAGCGAGGTCGAGGCCCTCCAGCTCGAATACTCGTGGATCAAGGAGTTCGACCCGCGGTTCAACGTGAAGTACCGCGACGACAAGTCCTACCCGTATCTGGCCGTCACGCTCGACGAGGAGTATCCGCGGCTTCAGGTGATGCGCGGCGCCAAGCGCAAGGGTGTGCGCTACTTCGGGCCGTATTCGCACGCGTGGGCGATCCGCGAGACGCTCGACCTTCTCCTGCGCGTGTTCCCGGCGCGCACGTGTTCTTCCGGGGTTTTCAAGCGGGCCGGCCAGATCGGCCGGCCCTGCCTGCTCGGCGACATCGGCAAGTGCTCGGCGCCCTGCGTCGGCCGGGTGACGGCCGACGAGCACCGGGCCATCGTCGAAGAGTTCTGCGACTTCATGGCCGGCCGCACCGAGACGATGGTCAAGCGGCTGGAGCGGGAGATGATGGCCGCCTCGGAGCGGCTGGAGTTCGAGCTCGCCGCCCGCCTGCGCGACGACGTCGTGGCGCTGCGGCGGGCGCTGGAAAAGCAGGCCGTCGTGTTCGGCGACGGCACCGACGCCGACGTGGTCGCCTTCGCCGAAGATCCGCTCGAGGCGGCGGTGCAGGTCTTCCACGTGCGCGGCGGGCGCATCCGCGGTCAGCGCGGCTGGGTCGTGGAAAAGGTCGAAGACCTGACCACCGGCGACCTCGTGCACCACTTTTGCAGCCAGGTCTACGGCGGTGAGCAGGGCGAGGGCGACGTCCCACGCGAGCTGCTCGTGCCCGCGCTCCCGCCCGACGCCGACGCGCTCGCCGACTGGCTGAGCCAGCACCGGGGGAGCCGGGTGCAGCTTCGGGTGCCGCAGCGCGGCGACAAGAAGGCGCTGCTGGAGACCGTCGCGCGCAACGCCGCCGAGGCGCTCACCCGCCACAAGCTGCGCCGCTCCGGCGACCTCACCACGCGCAGCAAGGCGCTCGAGGAGATCACCGAGGCGCTGGGGCTGCCCACCGCGCCGCTGCGCATCGAGTGTTACGACGTCTCGCAGATCCAGGGCACCGACGTGGTGGCCAGCATGGTGGTCTTCGAAGACGGCCTGCCCCGCAAGAGCGAATACCGGCGCTTCGCGGTGCGCGGCGCCACCGACGACCTGTCGGCGTTGTCAGAGGTGCTGCGGCGCCGGTTCGCCAGATATCTGGAGGCGCGCGCGTCGCTGGGCGAGCTCGACGCCGAGGAGGCCGAAGACCCCGAGCGCCCCGGCATCGACCCGACGACGGGTCGCCCGCGCAAGTTCGCCTATCCGCCCCAGCTGGTCGTCGTCGACGGCGGCCAGCCCCAGGTCGCCGCGGTGGCCGCGGTCCTGGCCGAGCTGGGCATCGACGACGTCGCGCTGTGCGGCCTGGCCAAGCGCCTGGAGGAGGTGTGGCTCCCGGGCGACGACTTCCCCGTGATCATGCCGCGCGCCTCCGAAGGCCTCTACATGCTCCAGCGCCTGCGCGACGAGGCCCACCGGTTCGCGATCGCCTTCCACCGCGAGCGCCGGTCAAAGCGGATGACCGTGTCCAGTTTGGACTCGATCCCGGGCCTGGGCGAGGTGCGGCGCAAGGCGTTGCTGCGGCACTTCGGCTCGATCAAGCGCCTAGGTGCGGCCAGCGTCGACGAGATCGCCGAGGTGCCAGGCATCGGCCGCCGCACCGCCGAGGCGATCGTCGCCACCCTGGGGGACGCGCCTCCCGCCACCGGCCCCTCCAGCAACGCCGATCCGACCGCCGCTTCGGCCGAGCACCCGGGGCTGGCCTCCACTCCCGCCGGCGAGGCGGGCCCGAGGTCCGCTTCGGCCGGCGAGGCAGGGCCGAGCTCCGCTGCCGATGCGGAGGCGGGGCCGGGCACCACCGCCGCCGGGAAATCTGTTTCACGATAGGGATTTGAGCTACCGCGATGTCCGTTGTGGTCCGGACCGCTGCTCCCGCGGCCTCACCCTTCGCGCTTCACGCCCAACCGCTGACAGGCGTGGCTGCCGCCCGCACGGAAGCAACGCGGCGTTACTGGTCGGGTCGGGAAGGTTGAGATCTAGGACACTTAGGGTCGAAATAGCGCCCTAACTCTCCAAGATCTCGACCCGAGGGCCGCTCGTCCGGTTGCGGCGACTACTCAGGGCGACGAAAGCCCAAGCCGTCGACCCCGGCGAGCGACATTGTGGACGAAACGCTAACCGTCGCGCAGTGTGAAGCCGGCGGGCGACGCCGCGCACGCCACTTGCCTGTGCCATCCGACGGCGATCGACCCGACCGCTTCTGGAGATGCCGACGTCCGGGCGATCTCCGACGGCCGCGACGATCAGCACCCGACGCTGGCGCTCCGGCGTTGGCGCCCTGGCTCTTGACGGGTCGACGAATTAAAGGGGTGGCCGTGACCAGCGGCGGATGGGTGAGGCCGCGGGAGCGACGGACAGTGACCACGACGGACGTCGCGGTAGCTCAAATCTCTGTCTCTAGGAACGAGGAAGCCCGGCCATGCCGGCGGGGCGCCCGCGACCCGGAGCGCCTAGGATTCTCTGGTGCACGACGACTCCAGCGCGCCGCCCGACGACGACACCGAGCTTGTGGTGGTGACCGGCGTCTCCGGCGGCGGGCGCAGCACCGTGGCCCGGGCGCTGGAAAACGTCGGCTTCTACGTGGTCGACAACCTGCCGCAGGCGCTCATGCTCGACATGGCCGAGTTGGCGCAGAAGGCGGGCGGTGCGGCCCAGCACACCGCGATGGTGCTCGACGTGCGCAGCCGCGCGTTCTCGACCGATCTGGTGGGGGCGATCAACGCGCTCAAGGAGCGAGGGTTCCACCCGCGGGTGGTGTTCGTCGACGCGGACGACGAGGTGTTGATCCGGCGGTTCGAGAGTGTGCGGCGTTCGCATCCGCTCCAAGGTGACGGGCGGCTGGCGGATGGCATCGCGGCCGAGCGCAAGCTGCTGGAGGAGGCGCGCGACCACGCCGACGTGATCATCGACACCAGCCACCTCAACGTCAACCAGCTGCGGCGGCGGGTGGAGGAGCTCTTCGGCGGTGAGGACGCGCGGCGGCTGCGGGTGACGGTGCTCTCGTTCGGCTTCAAGTACGGGCTGCCGCAGGATGCCGACTTCGTGCTGGACGCGCGTTTTCTCCCCAATCCGTACTGGGTGCCCGAGCTGCGCGAGCACAACGGGCAGGAGGAGGCGGTCAGCTCTTACGTGCTGGGCCAGCCGGGGGCGGGGGAGTTCGTCGCCACGTACGCCAGCCTGGTCGGGGCCACCGCGCCCGGGTTCGAGCGGGAGGGCAAGCGCTACCTCACCGTGGCGGTCGGCTGTACGGGCGGCAAGCACCGCAGTGTGGCTATAGCCGAAGAGCTGGCCGATCGGCTGCGGCAGGCGCGCATTTCGGCCCATGCCTCGCACAGGGACCTGGGGCGGGAATGAACGTCGTGGCATTCGGCGGCGGCCACGGGCTGGCCGCCTCGCTCCGCGCGTTGCGGCTGTGTCAGGCCGACCTCGACCTCGACATCACGGCCGTGGTGACCGTGGGTGACGACGGTGGTTCGAGTGGGCGGCTGCGAGACGAGCGGGGCGCGCTGCCGCCGGGCGACCTGCGGCAGGCGCTGGCCGCGCTGGCCGCGCCCGACTCGGTGGCGACGGCCGATCTCTTCCAGCACCGGTTTCGGCCGCCGGGGCCGCTGACCGGTCACACGGTGGGCAACCTTGTGCTGCTCGGGCTGATGGAGCTGCTCGGCGATCCGGTGGCGGCGCTCGACCACGCGGCCGCGATGGTGGGTGCGGCCGGGCGGGTGCTGCCGATGTCCTGCGAGCCGCTCGGGATCGAGGCCGAGGTGCAGGGTGCCGATCCGTCGGTGCCCGACGACGTGCTGACGGTCCGTGGCCAGCACGCGGTCGCGGTGACCCGGGGGCGGGTGCTGTCGGTGCGGTTGACGCCACCGCGGGCGGCGGCGTGCCCGGACGCGGTCGCGGCTGTCGCGGCGGCCGACTGGCTGATCTTCGGGCCGGGCAGCTGGTATACCAGCGTGATCCCGCACTTGCTCATGCCGGGCCTGGCCGCCGCGATCGTCGCCAGCCCCGCCCGCCGCCTGGTCACCCTCAACCTCGCGGAGGAGAAGGAGACCCTCGGGCTGTCGGTCGCCGGCCACCTGGCGGCCCTCCGCTGGTACCTGCCCGAGCTGAAAATCGACACGGTCATCGCCGACGAGAAGGCCGTAGGCGACCCCGAACCCGTGCGCCATGCGGCAGAATCGCTGGGTGCGCGGCTCACTCTCGCCCCCGTGGCGGTGTCTGACGGCAGCGCTCGACACGATCCGGCGGCGCTCGGCGCCGCACTGGTGCCTGTCTTGGGCGCCGGTCGTTAGTCACAACTGAAGCACTCGCAACTGTCCGGGAGATGACGACGAGATGGCTATGACGGCGGCGGTCAAGGACGAGCTCAGCCGGGTCGACGTGCCGAAGCCTTGCTGCCGCCGGTCGGAGATGGCCGCGCTGCTCCGGTTCGCCGGCGGGCTGCACATCGTCTCCGGCCGGGTCGTCGTGGAGGCCGAGCTGGACACCGGCGCGGTCGCCCGGCGGCTACGGCGCGAGGTCGCCGAAGTGTACGGGTATCCGAGCGAGATTCACGTCTTGGCCTCGGGTGGGCTGCGCAAGGGCAGCCACTACATCGTGCGAGTGGTCAAAGACGGCGAGGCGCTGGCCCGCCAGACCGGCCTGCTCGACGTGCGCGGCCGGCCGGTGCGCGGCCTCCCGCCGCACGTGGTCTCGGCCGGCATGTGCTGCGCGGTCTCCGCGTGGCGCGGGGCGTTCATGGCGCACGGCTCGCTGACCGAGCCGGGCCGCTCGTGCGCGCTGGAGATCACCAGCCCGGGGCCGGAGTCGGCGCTCGCGCTGGTCGGTGCCGCGCGGCGGATCGGCGTCAGCGCCAAGCAGCGCGAGGTCCGCGGGGTCGACCGGGTCGTGGTCAAGGACGGCGACGCGATCGCCGCGCTGCTCACCCGCATCGGTGCCCACTCCAGCGTGCTCGCGTGGGAGGAGCGCCGGGTGCGCCGCGAGGTCCGCGCCACGGCCAACCGGCTGGCCAACTTCGACGACGCCAACCTCAGGCGCAGCGCCCGCGCGGCCGTCGCGGCGGCGGCGCGGGTGACCCGCGCCCTGGAGATCCTCGCCGACGACGCACCTAACCACCTGACCTCCGCCGGCCAGCTCCGCTTGGAACACCGTCAAGCTTCGCTGGAGGAGCTGGGCGCGTTGGCCGACCCGCCGCTGACGAAGGACGCGATCGCGGGACGGATCCGCAGGCTCCTCGCATTGGCCGACAAGCGTGCCCGCGATTTGGGAATCCCCGACACTGAGGCGGCCGTCACACCCGAGATGTTGGTCGGATAAGGCGAGGCCCCGGCCCAAATCCACGGCGGCGACTCGGCTACTGTCAGAGGCGGCGACGAGGCCGAATCACAGCAAAATCCAAAGCGCACGAGGAGATGGACCGTGACCATCCGCGTTGGCATTAACGGCTTCGGCCGGATCGGCCGTAACTTCTTCCGGGCGGTGCTGGCGTCCGGCGCCGACATCGAGCTCGTCGGCGCCAACGACCTCACCGACAACGCGACGCTCGCCCACCTGCTGAAGTACGACAGCATCCTGGGCCGTCTGCCCTACGAGGTCAAGGCCACCGGTGACGAGATCACCGTCAACGGCAAGACGTTCAAGGCGCTCGCCGAGCGCGACCCGGCCAAGCTGCCCTGGGGCGACCTCGGCGCCGACGTCGTGCTCGAGTCGACCGGCTTCTTCACCGACGCGACGAAGGCCAAGGCCCACGTCGAGGCCGGCGCCAAGAAGGTCATCATCTCCGCCCCGGCGAAAAACGAGGACGTGACGCTCGTCATGGGCGTCAACCAGGACCAGTACGACCCGGCGCGGCACACGATCATCTCGAACGCCTCCTGCACCACCAACTGCCTCGCTCCGATGGCCAAGGTGCTGCACGACACGTTCACGATCGAGCGCGGCCTGATGACCACGATCCACGCGTACACGCAGGACCAGAACCTCCAGGACGGCCCGCACAAGGACCTGCGCCGCGCCCGCGCCGCCGCGCTCAACGTGGTGCCCACGTCCACCGGCGCCGCCAAGGCGATCAGCCTCGTGCTGCCCGACCTCAAGGGCAAGCTCGACGGATACGCGCTGCGCGTGCCGATCCCGACCGGCTCGGCCACCGACCTCACCGTGACGCTGTCCCGTGAGGTCACCGTCGAGGAGGTCAACGCCGCGGTCAAGGCCGCCGCCGACGGGCCGCTCAAGGGCATCCTCACCTACACCGAGGACGAGATCGTCTCCTCCGACATCGTCACCGACCCGGCCTCGTGCATCTTCGACGCCGGCCTCACCAAGGTGATCGGCGACCAGGTCAAGGTCGTCGGGTGGTACGACAACGAGTGGGGCTACTCCAACCGCCTCGTCGACCTCGTCAAGCTGGTGGGTTCCTCGCTCTGATGAAAACGCTGGACGACCTCCTCGCCGAGGGAGTCGAGGGTCGGCGCGTGCTCGTGCGCGCCGACCTCAACGTCCCTCTGGATGGCACGACGATCACTGACGACGGCCGCATCCGCGCGGTGCTGCCGACGCTCCGCGCGCTCAGCGAGGCGGGTGCCCGGGTCATCGTCGTGTCCCACCTGGGCCGCCCCAAGGGCGCGCCCGACCCCAAGTACACCCTCGAGCCGGTCGCCCGGCGCATGGGTGAGCTGCTCGACCGCCCGGTCGCGTTCGCGACCGACACGGTCGGCGAGTCGGCCAAGTCGGTGACCGCGAGCCTTGCCTCCGGCGAGATCGCGCTGCTGGAAAACCTCCGCTTCAACGCGGGCGAGACGAGCAAGGACGACGCTTCGCGGTCGGCCTTCGCGGACGAGCTGGCCGCGCTCGCCGAGGCGTTCGTCGACGACGCGTTCGGCGCCGTCCACCGCAAGCACGCCAGCGTCTACGACGTGGCCGCCCGCCTCCCGCACTTCGCGGGTGGGCTCGTGCTGCGCGAGCTCGAGGTGCTGGGCAGGCTCACCGGCCAGCCCGAGCGTCCCTATGTGGTGGTGCTCGGCGGTTCCAAGGTCTCCGACAAGCTCGCGGTGATCGAGGCGCTGCTGCCCAAGGTCGACAAGCTGCTGGTCGGCGGCGGCATGTGCTTCACGTTCCTCAAGGCGCAGGGCCACGAGGTCGGCAATTCGCTGCTCGAAGAGGACATGGTCGACACCTGCCGCGACCTCCTCGACCGCGCCGCCGGCCGGATCGTGCTCCCGGTCGACGTGGTGGCGGCGACGGCGTTCGCGGCCGACGCGGCGCACGACGTGGTCGACGCGAGCGCGATCCCGGCCGACCGGCTCGGCCTCGACATCGGCCCGGCCAGCGTCACGCTCTTCGCCGAGGCGCTCGCCGGGGCCCGGACCGTGTTCTGGAACGGCCCGATGGGCGTCTTCGAGCTCGCCCCGTTCGCGGCCGGCACCCGGGGCGTGGCCGAGGCGATCACCAAGGTCGACGGCTTCACCGTGGTCGGCGGCGGCGACTCGGCCGCGGCCGTGCGCACGCTCGGCCTCGACGAGGAGGCGTTCGGGCACATCTCGACCGGCGGGGGCGCCTCGCTGGAGTACCTGGAGGGCAAGACCCTCCCCGGCGTCGCCGCGTTGGAGCAGTGATGGCAGGCAAGCCCGCCCGCCGGCCGCTGATGGCCGGCAACTGGAAGATGAACCTCAACCACCTCGAGGCCAACCTGCTCGTGCAAAAGCTTGCCGCGAGCCTCAACGAGCAGCAGCTCAGCGATGTCGAGGTGGTGGTGCTCCCGCCGTACACCGACATCCGCACCGTGCAGACGCTCGTCGACGGCGACAAGCTCCTGCTGGGATACGGCGCGCAGGACCTCTCGCCGCACCCCAAGGGCGCCTACACCGGCGACATCTCCGGCGCGATGCTGGCCAAGCTCGGCTGCCAGTACGTGGTCGTGGGCCACTCGGAGCGCCGGCAGTACCACCACGAGGACGACGCGCTGGTCAACACGAAGGTCAAGGCCGCCCAGGCCAACGAGCTCGTGCCGATCGTGTGCATCGGCGAGGGCCTGGAGACCCGCGAGGCCGGCGAGCACGTGCCCTACGTGATCGAGCAGCTCGACGCCGGCCTCGACAAGCTCACCCCGGCCCAGGTGGAGAAGGTCGTGGTGGCGTACGAGCCGGTGTGGGCGATCGGCACCGGCAAGACCGCCACGCCCGAAGACGCGCAGGAGGTCTGCGGCGCCATCCGCCAGCGGATCGCCGAAAAGTTCGGCGCGTCCACGGCCGAGGTCGTGCGCGTGCTGTACGGCGGCTCGGTCAAGGCCAACAACGTCGCCAGCATCATGGCCCAGCCCGACGTCGACGGCGCCCTGGTGGGTGGGGCGAGCATCGACGCCGAGGAGTTCGTGCAGATCTGCCGCTTCCCGGAGCACGTGCAGCGCTGAGCTTCGCCTTCCGGTCCGTCCGCGTCGCGGGCGGACCGGAAACCTTTTCAGACACGTTTCCCGGGCCGCGTCAGCGGCGGACCGCCGCTCCCGCCGGAGACCGCGGCGGTCGGCGGCTCGCCAGGGCTCACCGAAACCCCCGACCTCCGCTGCCAGGCCCGCCGGCCAAGCCCAAACACCCCGGCAGCTGCTCGGCCTGGCAGATCTTGGTACGAAATGCCCCTCGACTTTCTGGCTTCATTTTTGGTGCGGTTAGTTGTGCCATCCCGACGGCCATCGACCCGTCCGCTTGGCGCATGCCAACGCCCGGGGCACCACCCCCCAGACGGCCGCAACGATCAGCACCCAACTCTGGGGCGCCCCGGGCGTCGGCATGCTCAGCTCTTGACGGGTTGATGGGTGTCGGGATGGCACTTCCCCATCCTGATGGTCGGAGGCTTGAAAGGGGTAAGCGCAACCAAAGAACCAGGGTGAGGCCGCGGGAGCAACGGAGAGCGACCACGACGGACGTCGCGGTAGCTCAAGAAAGAATCAGCCGACCAGGCCGGCCAGCTTGCCGCGGACCTCGTCGGCCTCGGGCTGATCCAGCTCCTCCAGCAGCACCAGGGCCTGTCGCCACGCGCGGCGGGCTCTTTCGCGTTGGCCGGCGGCGTGGTGTGCGTCGCCGAGGCGGGTGAGCGTGCCGGCCTCGTGCGGGCGGTCGCCCGCCGCCCGAAACATCTCCAGCGCGCGCTCGAAGCTCGCCACCGCCTCGCGCTGGTTGCCGAGGTGGTGGTGGGCGTAGCCGATGCTGTCGAGCGTGGCCGCCACGCCCGGCCGGTGGTCGAGCTCGCGCAGCAGCGGGAGCGCCTGCTCGCAGTACTCCAGCGCCTCCCGGTACTCGCCGTTCTGCGCGTGGTACCAGCCGACGTTGTTGAGCGCGTTCGCGATGCCGACCTGGTGGCCGCCGGCCCGGTACAGGTCGAGCGCCTTCGCGGCGTGGTAGAGCGCGTCGCGCTGGTGGCCCTGGGTGCCGCACATGAAGGCGAGGTTGCGGTGGGTGTTGGCCTCGCCGAGCCGGTCGCCGATCTCCTCGAACAGGTCGAGCGCCCGCCAGTAGTGCACGTGCGCGTCGATGAAGCGGCCCACCCGCGCGTACGCCCGGGCCAGCCCGCGGTGCGCGTCGGCCTCGTCGGGGCGGTTGCCGAGGCGGCGGGCGGCCTTGAGCGCGAGGTCTTGCACGCCGGCCCAGTCGTGCCAGTGGCCCTGCCGGTCGAGGTAGGTGGTGACCGCCCAGGCCAGCTGCCACGTGTGCGTGTCGTACCCGGCGGTGGCGGTGTGCTCGACGACCGCCAGCAGCGTGGCGTGCTCGGCGGCGAACCAGGCCAGCGCCTGCTGCTGGTCGCCGGCCACGTAGATCGTCACGCCGGGCAGCGCGGCGGTGCGGGTGATCTGGTCGCGGTGCGGGTTGAGGCGCGTGTCCGCCGCGTACGCGGTGTGCAGGTAGTGGTCGAACATCCGCTGGAGCGCCGCCTGCCGCTCCTCCGGCGGGTCGGTCTGCGCCGCGAGCTCTGCCGCGTAGGCGCGGAGCAGATCGTGGAACGCGTACCGGCCGGGCGTCTGCTCGGCCACCAGCCGGGCCCGGACCAGCTCGGCGAGGAGCGGCCGTACCTCCGCCGCCGGCGCACCGGCCAGGCTCGCCGCGGCGGGCATCGCCAGGTCGGTGGCCGGGTGCAGGCCGAGCAGGCGGAAGAGGCGGCCGGCCGGCTCGCTCAGCGCCCGGTAGGACCAGGAGAAGACCGCCCGCACGTCGGTGGCCGGGTCGGCGCCGGAGAACGCGTCGAGCCCGCCGCGCGCCTGCCGCAGCTCGTCGGCGAGCGCGGCGAGGGACAGGCCGGGCCGCGTCGCGGCGCGCGCGGCCACGATCACCAGGGCGAGCGGGAGGCCGGCGCAGGCCCGGACGATGGTGGCCAGCGCCTCCGGCTCGGCCGCCACCCGGTCCGCGCCGAGCCGGCGGGCGACCAGCTGCGCGGCGTCCGCGGGATCCAGCAGATCCAGGGGAACGGGGTGCGCGCCCTCGGCCGCGACGAGGCCGCCGAGCTGGTTGCGGCTTGTCACGATCACCAGGCAACCGGGGGAGCCAGGCAGCAGCGGGCGCACCTGGTCGGCGTCGCGCGCGTTGTCGAGCACCACGAGCATGCGGCGGCCGGCCAGGAGGCTGCGGTAGAGCGCGGCCTGTGCGTCGAGCCCCACCGGCATCCGCTGGGCGGGCACGTGCAGGGCGTCGAGGAAGCCGCGCACCGCCTCGTCCGGCGGCACCGGGCCGGCCGGGTCGAAGCCGCGCAGGTTGACGTAGAGCTGGCCGTCGGGGAAGCGGTCGGCGACCCGGTGCGCCCAGTGCACGGCGAGCGCGGTCTTGCCGACGCCCGCGGTGCCGTCGATCGCCGAGATCACCACGGCGGTGCCGTGGCCGGACCCTTCGCGCGGGAGGAGCGCGTCGAGCCGTTCCAGATGGGCGGCCCGCCCGGTGAAGCCCGGCACCGACGCCGGCAGCTGGCGCGGCCGCGGGTCGGCGCGGCGGACGACCTGCTCCTGCCGCAGGATGCGCAGGTGGGTGTCGCGCAGCTCGGCGGAGGGCTCGACGCCGAGCTCGTCGGCGAGGCGGTGGCTCACCTCGGCGAAGAGCGACAGCGCGGCCGCCCGCTCGCCGGAGCCGGCCAGCGCGACCATGAGCTTGGCGGCCAGGCCTTCGTGCAGCGGCTCGTCGGGCGCCAACTCCTGGAGCCGGGCCACCGCGGCGGCGTGCAGGCCCAGGTCGGCCGCCAGGTCCGCGTACGCCAGCGCGGCCCGCACCCGCCGCCGCCCCGCCGCCACGGCCGCCGGGTGGCTGCGCAGCCGGGGGCTCGCGCCGGCCAGCACCGGGCCGCGCCAGCAGCGCAGTGCGCGGTCGAGCAGGTCGACGGCCGTGCCGGTGTCGGGTGTGGCGGTGCCCCGCTCGACGAGGTCCTGGAACCGCGCCAGGTCGAGACTTTCGCCGTCGAGGTCGATCGCGTACCCGTCGCCGGCCAGCCTGATCACCCGGCCGGGGGAGCGGGGCTCGCGGTCGGGGTCGAGGCGCCCGCGCAGCCGCCCCACGTACGTCTGCACCATGCTCAGGCAGGTCTTCGGCGGCTGGTCGCCCCAGAGCACGTCGACGATCTCGTCGCGGCTCACCACCTGGCCCGGCTGGATCGCGAGCAGGGCGAGGAGGTCGCGCTGCGGCGCCGGGCCGAGGTCGACCGCCGCCGCGCCGGTGCGCACCGAGAGCGGGCCCAGCACCTGGACGCGTGGCCGCCGGTCGGTCTCCGGCGCCCGCCGGGGGTGGGGGATGGCGGCGAGCAGCCGGTCACGGTCGAACGAGGCGAGCCCGAGCGCCTCGGCCAGCCGGCGTAGCGAAGGAGCACGCGGGGTATCTACCCGCTCACGCTCGATGTCCCGTATCGTGCGTACGCTGACGGAGGCGCCGGTCGCCAGCTCCTGCTGGGAAAGGCCGGCGGCCAGACGGTATCGGCGCAGCAGCGAGCCCACCGTCGCCTTGGCGTTCTGGGGCGCCATATCCGACTTGTTCCTCGCATACATCCGGGGCGGTACCCGGGCCATCCTGCCTCTTTCTGCCGGCCACGGAAACCGGCTTTCCGGTCTTGATGAGTTTGCGCAGGTCAGCGCGGGTGCCGCCGGCAAACCAACCGGTCGTGATGCGTTGTGTCAGCGGCGGGCGGCGGTTCATATGGTCATCGTGGCCGGTCGGGCCGGTTCGCACCGGATATGGGGGCGGTACGGGCCGGCCCGCCCGGATCCGCTTCCGCTATCCTTGGTGGGCTCCTTGGTGTCCATCGTCGATGGGCTATCTTCGATGGGCTTCTGTGTCGAGAGGACTGACCGCCACCATGCCGATCGCGTTCGCATACACGTTGATCGTGTTGCTCGTAATCACCAGCTTCCTGCTGATGCTGCTGATCCTGCTGCACCGCGGCAAGGGCGGTGGGCTGTCGAGCATGTTCGGTGGCGGTGTGAGCACCAGCCTCGCCGGTTCGTCCGTGGCGGAGAAGAACCTCGACCGTTACACCATCTTGGTGGGCATCGTCTGGTTTGCCTGTATTGTCGGCCTAGGCCTTTGGCTCAAACTCGCGATGAACCCTTAGGGCCCTCAGCACCGTACGTAGTCATAGACTCTCCGCGGTCTGATTTATCCCCTGGTTCCCCGTCGCGACGTCGAACCCCCACTCGACGACAGGAGCGAAGAGCCGTGCCACATGGCAGCGCCATCCGCGGCACCCGTGTCGGATCGGGCCCTGTCCGGCCCACCGAGCGGTGCGACCCCGCCCCCCGCCGGCCCGTGACGTACTGGTGCGCGAAGGGCCACTCGATCGAAGTCCTGCTCGCGGCCGAGGTCGCCCCACCGGCCACGTGGGACTGCCCTCGATGCGGCCAGCCCGGCGGCCTCGACCAGCTCAACCCGCCCGGCCCGTCGCGCGCCGAGCCCTACAAGTCGCACCTGGCCTACGTGAAGGAGCGCCGCAGCGACGCCGACGGCGAGGCACTGCTCGCCGAGGCGCTGGCCGCTCTGCGCCGCCGGCGCGGCGAGTTCTGACCCGGTCAGCGGATCGGTCGCAGCGCCGCCACAAGCTCGGTCCGGCTCCGCACCCCGGTCTTCGCGAAGATCGCTTTGACGTGGTCACGGACGGTGTGCGGCGAGAGGTACAGGTCGGTCGCCACCTCGCGGGTCGACCGGCCGGCGAGGAGCAGCCGCACGACCTCGCGCTCGCGCGCGGACAGACCGTAGCCGTCCAGGGCCAGTGACGTCACCGCCTCCGGGCGGCTGTGCTCGATGGACAGGGCGACGCGGTCGGGCCCGGTGAGCCGCCAGCCGTGGATCGTGGCCCAGCCGCCGGCGCGGGTGGGTATCCGGACGGACGCGGGTGCCGGCCCGGGCGTGGCGCTGGCCGCCACCGCGTACACGGCCGCCGGCAGCTCGGCACCGGTGGCGTCGTGGTCGAGCAGGTCGCCCAGCAGCGCCTCCGTGCCCGCCGTGGCGGTCGTGACCCGATAGCGCTCGTCGAGGAAGAGCAGGCCCGGATGCGCCGGCGGCGTGGCAGGCGGCCGGGCGGCCCCCAGCAAGATCCGGCGTACGCCCCGGGCCAGGTGCCGGCCGAGCGTGGCGACAAACCGGCTCTCCGCGGGCGTGAACGGCGGTGACGCCGGCTCGCGCAGAAACACGAAACCGCCCCACGCCCGCGCCTGGTCGAGCAGCACGAGGCGCAGCTCGTGGCCGTACCCGCTGGGTCGCAGCACCTCCCGGAAGCGGGCACTGGACGCGCGGTCGGTCAGCACCGCCGCCGGGCGGCGCTCCCGCGCGAGGTCGGCGAAGAGGTTGGCGTCCCGATGCCGGTACTCCAGCTCGAAGAGCCGCCCGAGCAGCGCCGGCGGCACCGCCGTCTCGTGCACGCCGGCCGTCTTGACGAGTGTGGCCGGGTCGAGGGTGAAGCCGCACCAGCCCTCCACCGGCACCGCGCGGCCGATCGCCCGCGCCGCGTGGCGCAGCAGGCTACTCAGGTCCGGCGACGACTCGGCGGTCCGCAACACGCCGTCGCGGGCTCGGGCTTGGACCGTGTTCACGGCGGCCACGCTACCCCTCAACCGGGGGGATACCCGGGCCCGGACGGGCGACCTACGGTCACGCCATGTCGAACGCGAAACAACCCGAAGACCTGCACCGGCTCTTCCTCGACGGGGTCAACGACAAGGACGTCGACGCGCTTCTGGCGCTCTACGAGCCCGACTCGGTGACCCTCGACATGGACGGCCGCCGGCTCACCGACCAGGCCGCACTGCGGGCCATGCTGACCGGCTTCGTCGAGATGGTGGACCGCCTCGACGGGGAGACCCGCAAGGTGATCGTGCACGGCGACTACGCGCTGATGTCGGCCGCCTTCACCGGAAACGGCGGCCAGATCGCGGGCGTGAGCGGCGAGGTGGCCCGCCGGCAGCCCGACGGCACCTGGCGCTTTCTCATCGACGACCCCAGCTTCGGTGCCGCGACAGGTTGACCTGCCGCCGATACGAACTCGCCGCGCTAGCGCAGGCTGCGCAGCTTTGGCGCGACCTTGGCCGCCGCAGCCCGGTCGAGGAGCCAGATTGTGCGCTCGACGCCGCGCACGCCCGAGGCGGGGACCTGCACCGGGCCGCCGCCGGCCATCGCCATGCCCACCGCGTCGGCCTTTTCCGGGCCGGCGGCCATCAGCCAGACCTCTTCGGCCGTGTTGATGGTCGGGAGGGTCAGGGTGATGCGGACCGGCGGGGGCTTGGGTGAGCCGCGCACGGCGCTGACCACGCGGGTCTCGTACGCGCCCGGGTGCTCCGGGAAGATCGACGCCACGTGCCCGTCTTCGCCCACGCCCAGCATCAGCACGTCGAAGTGCGGGAGCGGCGCGGTGCCGGGCTTGGCCGCGGCGGCGAGCGCCGCGGCGTAGCGGGCGGCGGCCGCCTCCGGGTCGTTGCCGTCCGGGCCGTCCGAAGGTGGCATCGGGTGTACGCGAGCCGGGTCGAGCGGGAGTGCCTCGAGCAGCGCCTCGCGGGCCTGCGTCTCGTTGCGGTCGGGGTCGCCGGAGGGCAGGAAGCGCTCGTCGCCCCACCACACGTCGACCCGGGACCAGTCCACGCCGTCCCGGGCCGGCAGGCTGCTTACCGCCTCGTACACGGCGGCGGCGATCCTGCCCCCGGTGAGCACGATGCCGGCGAAGCCGCGGGCCGCCTGGGCGTCGATGAGCTTGACGACCAGCCGCGCCGCGGCCGCCTGGGCGAGCACCTTGGCTTCGGCGTGGACGACGACGTTGGTCTCACCCATCCGACGCCCCTGTCTCGGCGGCGACCGGAACCGGCTGCCGGGACGCCAGCACCGGGTCCTTCCAGATGTGCACCCGCTTGTGCGCGCGACTGTCCAGATCGGACACACCGGCGAAGGCGCCCAGCGCGTCGGCGTAGATCTGGTCGGAGTCGAGGCGGCGCAGCTCTTCCGCCAGCTCCTCGCCCGTGGGGCGGCGGACCAGCGGCAGGTTGCGGTCGGCGTGGCCGGTGCGGGAGAACGTGGCCATGCTATCTTCGCGGGTCAGCGCGAGCGTCTCGCCGTTGGCGCACTGGAGCGTCACCGAGCGCATGCGCGGGAAGTTGTCGGTCGGCTCCAGCTTGGGCCTGATGCCCAGCCGGGCGGCCAGCCACCCGATCATCAGCCCGGCGGTCGGGTCGGACTCCGGCGCCACGACCGTCGCGCCGGTGACCTTCGTGTCGAGCGTGTCGAACGCGCCGGCCAGCAGCGTGCGCCACGGCGTGATGCGGGTCCAGGCCAGGTCGGTGTCGCCCGGCGCGTAGTCGTTGGCCCGCTGCCGCAGCGCCCCGACCCGGTCGTGGGCCTGCCCGGAGTCGGTGATGCGGCGGTCGGCGACGACGCCGAGGAAGTCGTTGGCGATCAGCTCCGGCGGCTCGCCGTGCCACCAGGTGACCACCGGTACGTCCGGCACGAGCAGCGGCATCACCACCGACTCGGCGTGCAGGGCGAGCCGGCCGTACATCCGCATGACCACGGCCTCGCACGGTCCGAGCCGCCCGCCCACGACGATCTCGGCGTCGAGGCGGTTGATGGGGCGCTCGAAGTCGGAGCGGACCACCACCAGCAGGCGGCACGGGTGCTGCGAGGTGGCGATCGTGGCGGCCGCCTCGGCCTCGCGCACCCGCTTTTCGTCCACCACGACGATGAGCGAGAGCGCCATGCCGCTGGCGACGCCTCCGGCGCTGCGCCGCTCGGACGCGAGCGCCTTGACGACCTCGTTACCGGTGGTGTCCCACAAACCGATCATGCTGATCGCCTCCGAGGAGCCCTGTCGTGGACCAAGCTGCCGATCCGTTGCCTACCCCGCTCCGTCGCTCGGCGCTCGTCCGCCGTCGTGGTCGGGACCGTAGCCTCCCGACTCCCGCTCGTCACGCCCGCCTCCAGTGACGGCCCTCGCGGGCCAGCATCTCGTCCGACGCGCGCGGGCCCCACTCGCCGGACCGGTACGGCTCCGGCTTGTGCCCGTCCCACGCGGCTTCCAGCGGGTCGATCACCTGCCAGCTCTGCTCGACCTCGGCCGCGTCCGGGAAGAGGGTGCGGTCGCCGATCAGCACGTCGAGCACCAGCCGCTCGTACGCCTCCGGGCTCTGCTCGGTGAACGCCTCGCCGTACTGGAAGTCCATCGCGATGTCGCGCAGCTCCATCGTGGTGCCGGGCACCTTGGAACCGAACTTGAGCACCACGCCCTCGTCGGGCTGCACCCGGATGACGAGCTGGTTGTGCCCGAGCGCCTCGACGTCGGTCGGGTTGAACGGCAGGTGCGGCGCCTTCTTGAAGAGCACCGCCACCTCGGTGACCCGCCGCGGCAGGCGCTTGCCGGCGCGGATGTAGAACGGCACGCCGGCCCAGCGCCGGTTTTGGATGCCGAGGCGGACCGCCACGTACGTCTCGGTCGTGGAGTCGGCGGGCACGCCGTCTTCGTCCAGGTAACCGCGCGCACGCTCGCCGCCGACCCAGCCCTGGAGGTACTGGCCGCGGACCGTGCCCTCGTGGATGTCCTTGGGCAGGCTGATCGCGCGGAGCACCTTGAGCTTTTCCGCGCGGATCTCGAAGGCGTCGAAGCTCGTCGGCTCCTCCATCGCGACCAGCGCGAGCAGCTGGAGCAGGTGGTTCTGAAGCACGTCGCGGGCGGTGCCGGTGGCGTCGTAGAAGCCGGCGCGCGTGCCGATGCCCACGTCCTCCGCCATCGTGATCTGCACCGAGTCGACGTACTTCGAGTTCCACACCGGCTCGAACAGGGAGTTGGCGAAACGCAGAGCCATGATGTTCTGCACCGTCTCCTTGCCCAGGTAGTGGTCGATGCGGAACACGTCCTGCCCGGTGAAGACGTCGTCGACCAGGTCGTTGAGCTCCTTGGCCGAGGCGAGGTCGGTGCCGAACGGCTTTTCCACGACCACCCGCCGCCAGCCGCCGCACTTTTCGTTGTCGGCCATGCCGGTGCGGGCGAGCTGCTTGAGCACGGTCGGGAAGGCGGCCGGCGGGATCGAGAAGTAGAACGCCGCATTGCTGCCGATGCCGTGCGTGTCGCGCAGCTCGTTGAGCGTGCGGTCGAGCGTGTCGAAGGCCGCGTCGTCGTCGAACGCGCCGCCGACGAACTTGATGTTGCCGGCCAGCCGCGCCCACACCTCCTCGCGCCACGGCGTGCGCGCGTGTGCCTTGGCGTGCTCGTACGCCATCTGCTCGAAGGTGCCGTGGTCCCAGTCGCGGCGGGCGAACCCGAGCACCACGAAACTGGGCGGCAGGAGCCCGCGGTTGGCCAGGTCGTAGACGGCCGGCAAGAGCTTCTTGCGAGCCAGGTCGCCGGTCACTCCGAAGATCACCAGAGCGCAGGGCTCGGGGATCCGCGGCAGCCGGCGGTCCTGGGGATCGCGCAACGGATTACCCACGGGACTTATCCTTTCAGTTCCCAAGGGACCGGGCAGCGTCCAACAGCTGAACGATGCCCGACGCCCGGTCCGTCAGGTGCAGGCGTACCACCGGGCGCCCGCGGCGCACGAGCGCCTGCCGGTCGCCGGCGGCCTGCGCGGCCTGGAGCTGGCCAAAGGTGTACGGCCGGCCGGGCACCGCCAGATCGGTGGCGACCGCGCCGGTGATCTGGACGAACGCGCCGAGCGGCGGCCCGTCCTTGTGGTAGAGCGACGTGGAGTGCAGGAAGCGCGGACCCCACCCGAAGGTCACCGGGCGGCGCGCGATCGCGGCCAGGATCGGGCGCACGTCCGCCGCGTCGGCGTCGGCGTGCCGGTCGAGGTAGGCCATGACCGCGACGTACCCGTGCGGCCGCGCCTCCAGCAGGACCGCGCTGAGCGCCCCCGCCAAGGTGGAGGTGCCGGTGCCGTAGACCTCGATGGCGCCCTCGACGAACGACGGCTCCTCGGCGGGCGGGCCTGCGGCGAGGATGGCGGCCGCGTTGTCCTTGGACTCGCTCTTGCTGGGCATGCCGAGCGGGTCGATCCCGATCACCCGGCCGGCCAGCGCGGTGGCGAACTCCCAGGTCAGGAACTGGGCGCCGAGCGGGCCGTTGACCGCGACGTCGGGCCGCACACCGCCGCCGGGCACCGCGCCGGCCGGCAGCGAGCCGCCGAGCGTCACGGTGAGCACGTCGGCGCCGTCGACCGGGGCGCCCGGCGACTCGAGCACGACCGGCAGCATGCCGGTGCCCTCCTTGCCGGTCGACTCGGCGAGCAGCTGCTCGGCCCACTCGTCGAGGCCGACGATGCCGGTGCCGTCCGGTACCAGCGCGATCTTGTCTTTGCCGGCGGTGGTGGCCGCGCCGAGCGCGGCGCCCAGCGCGAGCGCGGGGTTGTCACCACCGGCGGAGAGCGCGGGCAGCAGCTCCTCGGCCTGGTCGAGCAGCTCGGCCACGTCGACGCCGGCCAGCGCCGCCGGCACCAGGCCGAACGCGGTCAGCGCGGCGTAGCGCCCGCCCACCTCGGGGTCGGCGAGTACCACGGTCGCGCCCATCTCGCGGGCGGCCTGCTCCAGCGGCGAGCCGGGGTCGGTCACGATCACGAAATGCCGGCCGGCCTCCGCCGGGGTGAGCCCGGCGTCGAGGAACGCGCCGTAGTAGGCGCGGCGCACGCTGTCGGTCTCGATCGTGGTGCCCGACTTGCTGGAGACGACCACGACGGTGCGCTCCAGCCGGTCGGCGATGGCCCGGCCGATCTGGCCGGGGTCTGTCGTGTCGAGCACGGTCAGTGGCCGGCCCAGCGTGCGCGTGATCACCTCGGCCGCGAACGACGAGCCGCCCATGCCGGCGAGCACCACGCGGTCGAGGTCGGCCAGCTCCTCCTTCAGCTCCGCGAGCAGGGGGAGCAGCTCACGGCTGCGCCGGTGGGTGTCGATCCAGCCCAGCCGGATCTTGGCCTCGGCCTCCGCATCGGGCCCCCACAGCGTGGGGTCCTTCTGCACGAGGAGCCCCGGGACCCCGTCTGCGACGAGGGCCGCCCGGGCCGCGGAGCCAACGGCGTCCGCGCCCCAGACGGCTAGTCCCGCGGCCGCCTCGACTTCACGCATTGGTGGCATTGGAAAGCTGTGTCTCCACCGTCTGAAGCAACTCCAGCCAGCTCGCCTCGAACTTCTCCACGCCCTCGCGCTCCAGCGTCTCGACCACGTCGTCGTACTCGATGCCGAGCGCGGCCAGGTCGTCGAGCACCTTGCGGGCGTCGTCGTACGAGCCGGTCACCGTGTCACCGCGGGTCTCGCCGTGGTCGGCGTACGCGTGGATGGTCGGCTCGGGCATCGTGTTGACCACGCCGGGGGCGACAAGCTCCTCGACGTAGATGACGTCGCGGAAGGCCGGGTTCTTCGTCGACGTGGACGCCCACAGTGGACGCTGCGGGTGTGCGCCCGCGTCGGCCAGCGCCTGCCACCGCTCGGAGCTGAAGACCTCGGTGTAGCGCTCGTAGGCCAGCTGGGCGTTGGCGATCGCCGCCTTGCCCTTCAGCGCCTTGGCCTCCTCGCTGCCGATCTTGTCGAGGCGCTTGTCGACCTCGGTGTCGACCCGGGAGACGAAGAACGAGGCCACCGAGCCGATCTTGGTCAGGTCGTGGCCGTTGGCCTTCGCCTGCTCCAGGCCGGCCAGGAACGCGTCCATCACCTCGGTGTACCGCTGGAGGGAGAAGATCAGCGTGACGTTGACGCTGATGCCCTGCGCGAGCGTCGCGGTGATCGCCGCCAGGCCGGCCCGGGTCGCCGGGATCTTGATGAAGAGGTTGGGGCGGTCGACAAGCCACCACAGCGACTTGGCCTCCGCGATGGTCTTTTCGGTCTCGTGCGCCAGGCGCGGGTCGACCTCGATCGACACCCGCCCGTCGACGCCCGCGGAGGCGTCGTACGCCGGCTTCATCACGTCGGTGGCCCACCGCACGTCGTACGTGGTCATCATGCGCACCGCCTCTTCGACGGTGATCCCGCGCAGGGCGAGGTCGCGCAGCTGGCCGTCGTACGCGGTCGCGTCGCTGAGCGCCTTCGCGAAGATGGTCGGGTTGGTGGTCACGCCCACCACGTGCTTTTCGCGGCGCAGCTGGTCGAGGCCCCCGGACTCCAGCCGCACCCTGTTCAGGTCGTCGATCCATACCGCCACGCCGGCGGCGGACAGTTCACCAAGCCGGTCAGTCATGAGTACCAATCTCCCTCAGCTACCCGTCGTGAAACCTGTGATCTCGCCGACCTTCGCCAGCGAGGCGTGCGCGGCGGCGACCACGCGGTCGGCGGTGAAGCCGAACTGCTCGAACAGCACCGTGTACGGCGCGCTCGCCCCGTAGTGCTCGATGCTCACGGCCTCGCCGCAGTCACCGATCAGGTCATGCCAGGACATCGCGATCGCGGCCTCGACGCTCACCCGCGCCTTCACACCGCGCGGGAGGATCGACTCGCGGTAGGCGCTGTCCTGCTCGCGGAACCACTCCTGGCAGGGCATCGACACGACCCGGGTCGGCGTGCCGTCGGCCTCCAGCCGCTCCCGGGCGGTCACCGCGAGCTGCACCTCGGAGCCCGTGGCGATGATGATCACCTGGGGCTGGCCGCCGGACGCGTCGATCAGCGTGTACCCACCCCGGGCGACGCCCTCGACGCCGGCCACCTGGCTCCGGTCGAAGGTCGGCAGCGCCTGCCGGGTGAGCGCCAGCGCGGTGGGGCGGTCGGTGTGCTCCAGCGCCAGGCGCCACGCCTCCGCGGTCTCGTTGGCGTCGCCGGGGCGGACCACGTCGAGGCCGGGGATCGCGCGCAGCGCGGACAGGTGCTCGATCGGCTGGTGGGTGGGGCCGTCTTCGCCGAGGCCGATCGAGTCGTGCGTCCAGACGTAGATCGCCGGCAGCTTCATCAGCGCGGCCAGCCGCACGGCCGGGCGCATGTAGTCGCTGAAGACCAGGAACGTGCCGCCGTACGGCCGGGTGCCGCCGTGCAGCAGGATGCCGTTGAGGATCGCGCCCATCGCGTGCTCGCGGATGCCGAAGTGCAGTGTGCGCCCGTACAGGTCGCCGGGGAACTCCTTGGTCGCGTGCTCCGGCGGCACGAAGGACGGCTCGCCCTTCATCGTCGTGTTGTTGCTCTCGGCCAGGTCGGCCGAGCCGCCCCACAGCTCCGGGAGCACCGGCGCGAGCGCCGAGAGGATCTTGCCGGAGGCGGCCCGGGTCGCGAGCCCCTTGGCGTCCGCGGGAAACTCCGGCAGCGCCTCGGTCCAGCCTTCCGGCAGCGAACGGGTGGCGAGCCGGTCGAAGAGCGCCTTGCGGTCGGGGTTGGCCTCCGCCCAGGCGTCGAACTTCTGCTGCCACTCGGCGTGCGCGGCGCGGCCGCGGTCGACCACCTCGCGGGCGTGGGCGAGCACCTTCTCGTCGACGGCGAACGACTGCGCCGGGTCGAAGCCGAGCAGCTGCTTGGTGGCGGCGACCTCCTCGGCGCCGAGGGCCGAGCCGTGCGCCTTGCCGGTGTTCTGCTTGTTGGGCGCGGGCCACGCGATGATCGTGCGGAGCGCGATGAACGAGGGGCGCTCGGTCTCCGCCCGCGCCGCCTCGAACGCGGCGAACAGCGCCTGCACGTCCTCGTGGTACTCACCCTGGTCGGCATGCTGACCGGCCCGCCAGTCGACGGTCTGCACGTGCCATCCGTACGCCTCGTAGCGCTTGGCGATGTCTTCGCTCTTCGCGATGCGGGTGTCGTCTTCGATCGAGATCTCGTTGTCGTCCCAGAGCAGGATCAGGTTGCCCAGCTTCTGGTGGCCGGCCAGCGCGCTCGCCTCGTGGCTGATGCCCTCTTCGAGGTCGCCGTCGGAGGCGAAGGCCCAGATGTGGTGGTCGAACGGCGACTGGCCGGGCTCGGCCGCCGGGTCGTAGAGACCCCGCTCACGCCGCGCCGCGAAGGCCATGCCCACCGCGTTTCCGACGCCCTGACCGAGCGGGCCGGTGGTGGTCTCGACACCCACCGTGTGCCCGTGCTCGGGGTGACCGGGGGTGAGGGAGCCCCACTGTCGCAGTGACTTGAGGTCGTCGAGGCTCAGCCCATACCCGGAGAGGTAGAGCTGGATGTAGAGGGTGAGGCTGGAGTGACCCATGGAGAGCACGAAACGGTCGCGGCCCGCCCAATGTGGATCTGTCGGATCATGGCGCAGCAGCTTGTTGAACAGCAGGTAGGCCGCCGGCGCCAGGCTCATCGCGGTGCCGGGGTGGCCGTTGCCGGCCTTCTCCACGGCGTCCATGGCCAGGACGCGTACGGTGTCGACCGCTTTACGGTCGAGCTCAGACCAGGGCAGTGAGGCTTCGTTCGCGGTCACGATGTGTGCTCCTCGGCAATGCGGCAACCCTCTTGCGATGACCCTATCTACCCGTGCTAAACGTGCGGAGGGTGACCGGCCGACGCGTGGGACAACAGGTTGTGACCGGCGGCACGCTCCGCCCATCTACGTGGGGTCGTAGTAGGTCGCGTTCTGCCAGCGCGTACCCTGTCGGTCGGCGCGTTGACCTTGCCTGTCCGCGCCGTGCGTCACCCGTCCAACGTCCGGAAGGTGAACCGCCACGTGAGCACGATCACCGAGCGCCCCCACCCCCCGGCCGCCGCCCGGCCGCTGGTGCCGGTCGCCCCCCGCGACCTGGTACCGCCCCGGCAGCGCGTGCGCGCGGGCGACGTGGTCGCCGTGGTCAAGGCGTACGTGGCGCTGACCAAGCCGCGCATCGTCGAGCTGCTGCTCGTCACCACCGTGCCGGCGATGATGCTCGCCGCCGGCGGGGTCCCGCAGCTGTGGCTGGTGGCCGTCGTGCTGGTCGGCGGCTCGCTCGCGGCCGGCGCGGCCAACGCGCTCAACTGCTACATCGACCGCGACATCGACCAGGTCATGAAGCGCACCTCGCGGCGCCCGCTGCCGGCGCACCGGGTCTCGCCGCGCAGCGCGCTCGCCTTCGGCCTCATCCTCGGCGTGGTGTCGGTGGCGCTGATGGCCGCCTTCACCAACTGGCTGGCCACCGGGCTCACGCTCGCCGCGATCGTCTACTACGACGTGGTGTACACGCTGTGGCTCAAGCGCAGCACCCCGGCCAACACGTTCTGGGGCGGGATCTGCGGCGCGGCACCGGTGCTGATCGGCTGGGCCGCGGTGACGGGCGGGCTCTCGCCGACCGCGTGGGCGCTGTTCGCCGTCGTGTTCTTCTGGCAGATGCCGCACTTCTACGCGCTCGCGATCCGCTTCAAGGCCGACTACGCCCGCGCCGGCATCCCGATGCTGCCGGTGGTCGCCTCCCAGCGCCGGGTCAACGTGGAGATCCTCCTCTTCAGCTGGCTGACCGTGGCCGCCTCGGTCGCGGTGTGGCCGCTCGGCCGCGGCGCGGTCGGTCTGAGCCCGATCTACGGGCTGACCGCGCTGGTCACCGGCGTGCTGCTGCTGCGCGAGGCGTACGCGCTGGTGGGCCGGGCCAAGCGGGGCGAGCAGATGCGCCCGATGCGCCTGTTCCACTGGACGATCACGTACCTGACGATCCTCTTCTTCGCGGTCGCCGCCGACGCTCTTGTGTGACGCCGGTTTCACGACTTGAATGAAGTGTCGATGCCTCACGGCGCATGACCGTTTCGAAGCCTTTGGCCCGCGAAACGCCCGATCAACCCGACGATCGATGCCGGCTCGGAATGCTGTCCCTTTTGCCCTAGAAAATTAAGCTGATTTAACGCTATAAATCGGGCAAAACAGCGAGGATACGGTGGTTAAACGTCGGGTAATTGGCATCACAAAAAAACGTGAGAGGGGCGTCGCACGCGGAGGGGCGTGCTTAGGCTCGGGCACATGGCAGATGGTTCCGATACCAACATGACCGCGGGCCCGACAGCCACGGCGCAGGCCTCCAGCGGCCTCGTCGCGGGCCTTCGGGCCTTCGCCGCCGGGCACGGCGGCGCGAAGGCGGTCATCGAGTACGTCGGTAAGCGGGGCGCCCGGATCGTCCTCGTCGGAGGCGACGGGGAGTGGGCGGACCAGTTCGCCGACGGCACCGACGTGGCGCGCCAGGCGTGTGTCAAGGCGGGGGTCGAGGTGGAAAACGAGTGGGAGCGCGAGCTCATGGACCAGATGCGCCCGAGCAACGACCTGTGGAGGTCGATGGGCCGGCGATCACTCGCCCGCTGACGTACTCATGAACGAAGATTCTGTCCCAGCGACCCGGGAGCGATCCCGGGTCGCTCTCGTTACCTGTGACCAGATCCCCGAGCTGGACGCCGACGACCAGCTGGTCGTGCCGGCGCTGCGCGAGCGCGGCGTCGAGGCCGTGCCGGTCGTGTGGGACGCGCCCACCGTCGACTGGGCGTCGTTCGCCCTGGCCGTGATCCGCTCGCCGTGGGACTACGTGGCCCGGCGCGACGAGTTCGTCGCGTGGGCCGCCAAGGTGCCCGGCCTGGCCAACCCGGCCGACGTCGTCAGCTGGAACACCGACAAGCGCTACCTGCGCGAGCTCGCCGCCGCCGGCGTGCCGGTCGTGCCCACCACGTGGGTGGAGCCGGGCGAGGCCTGGGAGCCGCCGCCGGGCGGCGAGTTCGTGGTCAAGCCGGCGGTCGGCGCGGGCAGCCTCGACACCGGGCGGTACAACCTCGACGAGGCCGAGCACCGCGAGCTGGCCGCCGCGCACGTGGCCCGGTTGCACGCCGCCGGGCGGCTGGTCATGGTGCAGCCCTACCTGGCGGCGGTCGACACCTACGGCGAGACCTCGTTGATGTTCTTCCCGGCCGAGGGCGAGCTGGCGTTCAGCCACGCGATCCGCAAGGGCGCGATGCTGACCGGGCCCGACCAGGCCACCGATGGCCTGTACAAAGAGGAGTCCATCCGCCCGCGGTCGCCGCTCGACGCCGAGATGGAGATCGCGCGGCAGGCGCTCGCGGCCGTCCCGGGCGGCCCCGACCGGCTGCTCTACGCGCGGGTCGACCTCATACCGGGCCCCGACGACCTGCCGGTGCTCGTCGAGCTGGAGCTCACCGAGCCGTCGCTCTTCATCGGCACGGCCGACGCCGCACCCGCGCGATTCGCGGAGGCCATCGTCTCGCGCCTTTGACGCCAAGCGCGTATAGTCATCCGTCGATGTCCGATTCGGCGGAGGTGGCATAGTGCGGCGGGTTATCGGGCGAGCGGCGGCATTGGTGATGCTGTGCGCGGCTGTTGGTGTCGTTCCCGCCGCCGCCTCGGTCCTCGGGCCGCAAGCCGCCGCCACGGACTCCCGCGGGGTCACCCTCGTCTCCGGCGACGTCGTGACGGTGACCGCCGGCGACAAGGCGTCGGTGCGGCCGGGCCCCGGCCGCGAGGCGATGCCCTTCGTCACCCGCCGCGACGAGCGAGGCCACATCCATGTGGTACCCGCCGACGCGCTGCCCCTGCTCCGCGACGGTGACCTCGACCCGCGGCTGTTCGACGTGACCACCCTGCTGGACTACGGCTACGACGGGCGGGCCGACCTGCCGCTGATCGTGGCCTACGCCAGCGACGACGAGCGCGCCCGGGTCGGCGAGCGGGTGGCCGAGAGCGGCGCCCGGGTCAGCCGCGAGCTGCCCACGGTCGACGCGCTCGCGGTGGCGGCCGAGACGGCGCGGCTGGGCACGTTCTGGGGCACGTTCACGGTCGGCGGGCCGGCCGAGCGGCGGCTCACCGTCGGCGTCGACACCATCTGGCTCGACGGTCTGCGCCAGCCCGCGCTCGCGCAGAGCGTGCCGCGGGTGGGCGCGCCGGAGGCGTGGGCGGCCGGGTACGACGGCGCGGGCGTCACGGTCGCCGTGCTCGACAGCGGTGTCGACGCGACCCATCCGGCGCTGGCCGGGCGGGTGACCGCCCAGAAGAACTTCACCGACGGAAACGAGGACGACAAGGACCGCACCGGCCACGGCACCCACGTGGCCTCGACCGTCGCCGGTACGGCCGGCGTGGCGCCCGGCGCGCGCTTGCTCGACGGCAAGATCTGCGTCGTCGGCGGCTGCGCGGAGTCGTGGATCCTGGCCGGCATGCAGTGGGCGGCCGACCAGGGCGCCGCGGTCGTCAACCTGAGCCTCGGCGCGCCGGACACCCCCGGCGTCGACCCCGTCGAAGAGGCGGTCGGCACGCTGACCGCCGAGCACGGCACGCTCTTCGTGGTCGCCGCCGGCAACGTGCCCGGCGCCGGCTCGATCGCCTCGCCGGCCAGCGCGGACGCCGCGCTCGCGGTCGGCGCGGTCAGCAAGTCGGACGCGCTGGCCAGCTTCTCCAGCCGCGGCCCGCGCGCGGACGGCGCGATCAAGCCGGACATCACCGCGCCGGGCGTCGACATCGTCGCCGCCCGCGGCGCCGACTCCGGGCTGCCGGGGGAGGGCGAGACGACCCTCTCGGGTACCTCCATGGCCGCACCGCACGTGGCCGGTGCGGCGGCGATCCTCGCCCAGCGGCACCCCGACTGGACCGCGGCGCAGCTCAAGGGCGGCCTGATGACGGCCGCGCGGCCGCTGCTCGGCGACGCGTTCGTCGAGGGGGCCGGCCGGTTGGACGTGGGGCGGGCGGTGCGGCAGACGCTGACCGCGAGCCCGGCGAGTCTGAGCTTCGGCCGGCTCGCCTGGCCGCACACCGACGACGCGCCGGTCTCCCGCACGGTCACCTTGCGCAACGACGGTTCGTCCGCCGTGGACCTCGATGTTTCCGTGGACGGTCCCGCGCTCTTCTCGGTCGCACCCTCCTCGGTGTCCGTGCCCGCCGGCGGGACGGCCGACGTGACGGTCACCGCCAACGGGACCGTCGAGGGCGGCGAGGGACTGCTCACCGGGCACCTCGTCGCCGGAGACCTGCGGCTGCCGCTCGCCGTGGACCGCGAGGTGGAGAGCTACGACGTGACCGTCGCGCACGTGGGCCGGGACGGCAAGGCCGCCGACGGGTACGTGACCGTGCTCGCCTCCGCCGACGGCAAGATCGCGGTCAACCTGCCCGCCTCCGCCGGCACCGTCACCACGCGCGTGCCCAAGGGGCGGTACTCGGTGCTCGGCGCGATCACCGGGCCGGACGGCAACGGGTACGCGACGACGATCATCGGCCAGCCCACCCTGGACGTCGCCGGCGCCGGCACGGTGACCCTCGACGCCCGCCAGGGCGCGCCGATCTCGGTGACCGTGCCACGTGGCGACGCGGTACAGGAGTTCGCCGAGGCGGCCACCCTCTCGGTCACGCCCGGCCGCACGGTCGAGGTGGGCACGCTCGGCCGCTCCTTCGCCGGGCTGTACACGGCCGGGATCGGCGGCACCGGGGCCGGCTTCGTCAACCGGATCTCCGCGACGTACGGCTTCGACGGCGGCGCCTACCTGCTCGGCTGGCTCACCGAGGACCGCATGCCCACCGGCTTCGGCCGCACGCTGACCGCCGCGGACCTGGCCACCGTCCGCGCCGACCACGGCCACGAGGCATCGGGTACCACCGGGCAGAAGATGGCCTGGCCGGTGCTGCCCGACACGGTGATGGGCGGCTTCGCCCACGCGATGCCGGTCACGCTGCCCTCGACCCGCACGGAGTACTACAACGTCGAGGGGCGGGTGCGGTGGTTCCGCTCGTTCGACGAGATGACCACCGACCAGTACGTCACGTCGACCGTCGCGCCGCCGGCCGCGTACCGGGCCGGGCAGCCGTACCAGGAGCAGTGGAGCCGCGGCGTCTTCGGGCCGACGGTGGCGTCCCCGTCGTACGAGCACCAGTGGGTGACCCGCCGCGGCGACACGCTCCTGGTGCTCGCCCCGCTGTACGGCGACGCCGCCGGACGGGCCGGTTACTCATCGATCGCCGCCGGCCAGATCACGCTGTACCGCTCCGCCGAGCGGGTCGCCTCGGTCGACGAGCTGACCGCCCAGTTCGAGGTACCGCCGGAACCGGCCGACTACCGGCTCGAGATGAGCGCGGAGCGGAGCGGCCCGGCGACCCTCTCCACGCGGGTGAGCGTCGCGTGGACATTCCGCTCTTCGCACGTCTCCGGGGAGGCTGCCGCGCGGCTGCCGCTCTCCACGGTGCGGTTCGCGCCGAGGGTCGACGAGGAGAACGCCGCGCCGGCCGGGCAGGCCACCACGATCCCGGTGACCGTGGTGGCCCAGCCCGACTCGGCGGCCGGCCCCAACCGGAGCCTCGCGGTCGAGGTCTCGTACGACGACGGCGCCACGTGGGCGCCCGCCCCGGTGGCGGCCGGCCAGGCGACGGTCACCCACCCGGCGGGCGACGGGTACGTCTCCCTCCGCGCGACCGCCGTCGACAGTGCGGGCAACACCGTGACGCAGACCGTGATCCGGGCGTACAAGCTGGCCGCCTGAGAGCGCACCGGAGCTACTACGTACGATAGTTGCCGTGCTTCGCCGCCTCGCCCTCGCTTCCGTGGTCGCCAACGTCGCGATCGTGGTGAGCGGCGGCGCCGTCCGGCTGACCGACTCCGGCCTTGGCTGCCCCACCTGGCCGCGCTGCACCGACGACTCGTACACGACGACCGCCGAGATGGGCATCCACGGCGCCATCGAGTTCGGCAACCGCCTCTTCACGTACGTGGTCGGCTTCGTCGCGCTCGCGGCCTTCGTCGCGGCCTGGCGGCGGCGACCGCGGGTGCGCCGGCAGGTGCTGCTGGCCGGCGCCGTCCTGCTGGGCATCCCGCTTCAGGGCGTGATCGGTGGCATCACGGTGCTCACCGATCTCAACCCGTGGGTGGTCGGCCTGCACTTCCTCGCCTCGATCGCGATGATCGCGGTGGCGTACGCCCTCTGGCGCACGACGGACGCCCCGGCGGCCCCGGCCCCCGTCCCGCGGCCGATGCGCCTGCTGGGCTGGGTGGTCGCCGCCGTCAGCGCCGCCGTGCTCGTCGTCGGCACGTGGGTCACCGGCAGCGGCCCACACTCGGGCGACCACGGCGCCGCCCGCAACGGCCTCGACCCGGAGACCATCTCCCAGATACACGCCGACCTCGTGTTCCTGCTGATCGGCCTGACCGTGGCCGGGTGGCTGGCGCTGCGCGCGACCGGGCCGCGGGTGGCCGCGCGGGCGGCGCTGGTGCTGCTCGCGGTGGAGCTGGGGCAGGGGCTGATCGGTTTCGTCCAGTACTTCACCGACCTGCCGGTGCTGCTCGTCGGCGCGCACATGCTCGGCGCCTGCCTGGTCTGGCTGGCCACGCTCTCGGTGCTCTGGGCCCTGCACCCGGCACCCAGGCCCGAGGTCACCCCCGCTCCCGCTCCCCGGGAAGAGGTCTCCGCCGCCCACGTCTCGGGCTAGTCCGGGTCATCCCGGTGGGGTGGATCACTCGGGCCTGGGTTTGCGGGTCGTACCGGAAATACGTAACGTGGGCGTTGTGAAATACGCGGCGGCGCTCCCTGAGCGGCCGGCGGCGGTCGACGGGCGCACCCGTGACCGCGTCGCCAGGCTGCTGCTGGCGCACGGCTCGGCCACCGCCGCCGAGCTTGGCGCCGAGTTGGGGCTCGGCTCCGCTGCCATCCGCAAGCATCTCGACGCCATGCTTGCCGACGGCGTCGTCGTCTCGCGCGAGCGCCCGGTTCGGGGCCACCGTGGCCGTGGGCGACCCGCCCGCGTGTTCGTGCTGACCGAGGCGGGCAAGCAGGATTGCGGCACCCATTTCTACGACGGCATGGCCACCGCCGCGATGCGCTGGATCTCCCGCACGGGTGGGGAGGCCGCGGTCGCGGAGTTCGCCGCCGAGCAGGTGTCGGGCCTGGAGGCGCGCTGCCGGGCCGCGCTGGAGGGTGCCGGCGACGACCCGCTCGCGCGGGCCGAGGCGCTCGCCGCGGCGCTGACCGCCGAGGGCTACGCTGCCAACGCGTCCACCATCGCCTCCGGCGGCCAGCTCTGCCAGCACCACTGCCCGGTGGCGCACGTGGCCGCCGAGTTTCCCCAGCTGTGTGAGGCCGAGACCGCGGTGATCTCCCGCCTGATCGGCACCCACGTCCAGCGCCTAGCCACGATCGCGCACGGTGACGGAGTGTGCACCACGCACATTCCGGCTCAAACAACCACGGTGAGGACCGAATAGATGACCGAGCAGATGACCCAAGCGGAGCAGCTCGCCGTCCTCGGCAATTACGAGTACGGCTGGGCCGACTCGGACATCGCCGGCGCCGCCGCCCAGCGGGGTCTCAACGAGGCGGTCGTCCGCGACATCTCGGCGAAGAAGAACGAGCCGCAGTGGATGCTCGATCTGCGGCTCAAGGGGCTGCGGCTGTTCGGCCGCAAGCCGATGCCCGCCTGGGGCGCCGACCTCACCGGCATCGACTTCGACAACATCAAGTACTTCGTGCGCTCCACCGAAAAGCAGGCCGCGACGTGGGACGACCTGCCCGCCGACATCAAGAACACGTACGACAAGCTGGGCATCCCCGAGGCCGAGAAGCAGCGCCTCGTCTCGGGTGTCGCCGCGCAGTACGAGTCCGAGGTGGTCTACCACAAGATCCGTGAAGACCTCGAGGAGCAGGGCGTTGTCTTCCTCGACACCGACACCGCGCTCAGGGAGCAGCCGGAGCTCTTCAAGGAGTACTTCGGCACGGTGATCCCGGTCGGCGACAACAAGTTCGCCGCGCTCAACACCGCGGTGTGGTCGGGTGGCTCGTTCATCTACGTGCCGAAGGGCGTGCACGTGGACATCCCGCTCCAGGCCTACTTCCGGATCAACACGGAAAACATGGGCCAGTTCGAGCGGACCCTGATCATCGTCGACGAAGGTGCGTACGTTCACTACGTCGAGGGCTGCACCGCGCCGATCTACTCCTCCGACTCGCTGCACAGCGCGGTCGTCGAGATCATCGTGAAGAAGAACGCGCGCTGCCGGTACACCACGATCCAAAACTGGTCCAACAACGTCTACAACCTGGTCACCAAGCGTGCCGTGGCGCACGAGGGCGCGACCATGGAGTGGATCGACGGCAACATCGGCTCCAAGGTCACGATGAAGTACCCAGCCGTGTACATGGTCGGCGACCACGCCAAGGGCGAGGTGCTCTCGGTCGCGATGGCCGGCGAGGGGCAGCACCAGGACGCCGGCGCCAAGATGGTGCACGCCGCGCCCAACACGTCCTCCACCATCATCAGCAAGTCGATCGCGCGGGGCGGCGGCCGCACCTCGTACCGCGGCCTGGTCCAGGTGCTCGAAGGCTCGACCCACAGCAAGAGCACGGTCAAGTGCGACGCGCTGCTGGTCGACACGATCTCCCGCTCCGACACCTACCCGTACGTGGACATCCGCGAAGACGACGTGTCGATGGGCCACGAGGCGACCGTCTCCAAGGTCAGTGAAGACCAGCTCTTCTACCTGATGAGCCGGGGCCTGACCGAAGACGAGGCGATGGCGATGATCGTGCGTGGCTTCATCGAGCCGATCGCCAAGGAGCTGCCGATGGAGTACGCGTTGGAGCTCAACCGCCTGATCGAACTCCAGATGGAAGGAGCCGTCGGTTAAATGACCGACACCCTCGCCGCACCGCCTCCCAAGACGAAGTCTCAGGCTCTGCGGTCGTACGACGTCGCCGACTTTCCCGCCCTCACCGGCCTGGAGGAGGAGTGGCGCTTCACGCCGCTCAAGCGCCTCCGCGGCCTGACCGGCGACCTCGTCGGTGGTTCCGCTCCCGCCATCGGGTACCACGCGCTGCCGGCCGGCATCACGGTGTCCATTCTGGACAAGGGCGACCCGCGGATCGGCAGCGTGCTCACGCCGTTCGACCGGATCAGCGCGCTGGCCTACGGGCGCGCGAGCCAGGCGAGCCTGATCTCGGTCGACGCCGAGACGGTGCTCGCCGAGCCCGCCGTGCTGCGGGTGGTCGGCGAGGACAAACTCGCGTTCGGGCACACGTTCCTGGAGGTCGGGCGGTTCGCCGAGGCCACCATCGTGCTGGAGCAGACCGGTTCGGTCACGCTCGCCGACAACGTGGAGGTCGCGCTCGCCGACGGCGCCAAGCTCACGCTCGTCACGGTCGCCGACTGGGCGGCCGACGCGGTGCAGGCGCAGCACATCCGCTTCCGGCTGGGCCGCGACGCGCGGGTGACGCACATCCAGGTGACGCTCGGCGGTGACCTGGTGCGGCAGTTCACCAGCGTCGACTACACCGGCCGGGGCGGCGAGGCCGAGCTCTACGGGCTCTACTTCGCCGACGCCGGCCAGCATCTGGAGCACCGCCAGCTGGTCGACCACAGCGTGCCCGACTGCCGCAGCTATGTCGGCTACCGCGGCGCGCTACAGGGCGAGGGCGCGCACACCGTGTGGGTCGGCGACGTGCTCATCCAGGTGCAGGCCACCGGCACCGACACGTACGAGATCAACCGTAACCTCGTCCTCACCGACGGCGCGCGGGCCGACTCCGTACCCAATCTGGAGATCGAGACCGGCGAGGTCGCCGGCGCCGGCCACGCGAGCGCGACCGGACGGTTCGACGACGAGCAGCTGTTCTACCTGATGGCCCGCGGCATCCCGGAGGCCGAGGCGCGCAAGCTGGTCGTGCGTGGCTTCTTCGCCGAGCTGATCAACAAGATCCCCGTCGAGGAGCTGCGCGAGCGGCTCGGCGCCTCGATCGAGGAGCGGTTGGTGAAGGCGGGGGCATGATCAAGGTCTGCTCCGTGGAAGACGTCCCCAAGGGCACCGCGGTCGCCGCCGACATCGACGGCACCGAGGTCGCCGTGGTGCACGCGGAGGACGACAACTTCTACGCCGTACACGACGTGTGCTCGCACGCCGAGGTGCCGCTGTCGGAGGGTGAGGTCGACGGCTGCACGATCGAGTGCTGGCTGCACGGCTCCCGCTTCGACCTGCGCACCGGCGAGCCCACCGGCCTGCCGGCCACCGAGCCCGTCCCGGTCTACCCCGTCGAGGTCCGCGACGGCGAAGTCTACGTATCGCTCACGCCTAGCAATGGAGTACACCCGTCATGAGCACCCTGGAGATCCGCGACCTACAGGTGTCGGTGAAGCTGCCCGAGGGCGACCTGAAGCCGATCCTCGCCGGGGTCAACCTGACCGTGAAGGCGGGGGAGACCCACGCCATCATGGGGCCCAACGGCTCGGGCAAGTCCACCCTGGCGTACTCGATCGCCGGCCACCCCAAGTACCAGGTCACCGCCGGCAGCGTCACCCTCGACGGCGCCGACGTGCTGTCGATGACCGTCGACGAGCGGGCCCGTGCCGGCCTGTTCCTCGCCATGCAGTACCCGGTGGAGGTCCCCGGCGTCTCGGTGGCCAACTTCCTGCGTACCGCCAAGACCGCGATCGACGGCGAGGCGCCCAAGCTGCGCACGTGGGCGGCGGAGCTGCGCACCGCGATGGAGCGGCTGCACATCGACCCGGCGTTCGCCCAGCGCAACGTCAACGAGGGCTTCTCCGGCGGCGAGAAGAAGCGGCACGAGATCATGCAGCTAGAGCTGCTCAACCCGAAGGTGGCGGTGCTCGACGAGACCGACTCCGGCCTCGACATCGACGCGCTGCGGGTGGTCAGCGAAGGCGTCAACCGGATCCGCGCCACCGGCGAGACCGGCCTGCTGCTGATCACCCACTACACCCGCATCCTCCGCTACATCCAGCCCGACTTCGTGCACGTTTTCGTCGCCGGGAAGATCGTCGAGGAGGGCGGCCCCGAGCTCGCCGAGAAGCTGGAAGCCGAAGGCTACGAGCGGTATCTCGCAGGGGCCGGACCGGCGAAGGCCTGAGAGGCGCACCGATGACCGCGATCACGATCCCGGAGGGCATGCCGCAGTACGGCGACGTGCCGCGCTTCGACGTGGAGAAGGTGCGGGCCGACTTCCCGATCCTGGGTCGGGAGGTCAACGGCCACCCGATGGTCTACCTCGACAGCGGCAACACGTCGCAAAAGCCGCGCCAGGTGATCGACGCGATGAGCGAGCACCTGGAGCGGCACAACGCCAACGTGGCCCGCTCCGTGCACCAGGTGGGCACCGAGGCGACGGAGGCGTACGAGGGCGCCCGCGGCAAGGTCGCCCGCTTCGTCAACGCCGCGCGCCCCGAAGAGATCGTCTTCGTCAAGAACGCGACCGAGGCGATCAACCTCGTGGCGTACGCGATCTCCAACTCGCCGGCCGGCTCGCGCCTCGCGCTCGGCCCCGGCGACGAGATCGTGATCTCCGAGATGGAGCACCACTCCAACATCGTGCCGTGGCAGCTGCTGTGCGAGCGCACCGGCGCGACACTGCGGTGGTTCAAGGTGACCGAGGCCGGCCGCCTCGACCTGGAAAACCTCGACGAGATCGTCAACGAGCGCACCAAGCTCGTGTCGTACGCGCTGGTCTCCAACGTGCTCGGCACCATCAACCCCACCTCGGCCATCACCACGCGGGCACACGAGGTCGGCGCGCTGGTGCTGCTCGACGCCTCGCAGGCCGCGCCGCACATCCCGGTCGACGTGGCCGACCTGGGCGCCGACTTCCTGGCGTTCACCGGGCACAAGATGTGCGGGCCCACCGGCATCGGCGTGCTGTGGGGGCGGCACGAGCTGCTGGAGGCGATGCCGCCCGTGTTCGGCGGCGGCTCGATGATCGAGACGGTCACCATGGAGCGGTCGACGTTCGCGCCGCCACCGGCCCGCTTCGAGGCGGGCACCCCGCCGATCGTCGAGGCCGTGGGGCTGGGCGCCGCCGTCGACTACCTCACCGGCATCGGCATGGAGGCCATCCGCTGGCACGAGAAGGAGCTCGCGGCGTACGCGCTCGACGCCCTCGCCACCGTGCCCGGCCTGCGCATCTTCGGCCCCACGACGCCGGTGGGCCGGGGTGGCACGATCTCGTTCGGCCTCGACGGGGTACACCCACACGATGTGGGGCAGATCCTCGACTCACTCGGGGTGGAGGTGCGGGTCGGCCACCACTGCGCCCGCCCCCTCTGCGTGCGATACGGCGTGCCGGCCATGACCCGCGCGTCGTTCTACCTCTACACGACCGTCGGCGAGGTCGACGCGCTCGTGCGCGGCCTCGAGCAGGTGCGGAAGGTGTTCGGCTGATGGAGTTCGATCAGCTCTACCAGGAGATCATCCTGGACCACTACAAGCACCCGCACGGCAAAGGCCTGCGCGAGCCCTACGCGGGCGAGGCCCACCACGTCAACCCGACCTGCGGCGACGAGGTGACCATCCGCGTGGCCGCCGACGGCGACCTGCTCACCGACGTCTCGTACGACGGCATGGGCTGCTCGATCAGCCAGGCCTCGGCGAGCGTGCTGCACGAGCTGCTGCGCGGCCAGCACGCCGGTCAGGCCTTCAAAATCATGGACGGCTTCGTCGAGCTGATGGGCGGCCGCGGCCAGGTCACCCCCGACGAAGAACTGCTCGGCGACGGCATCGCCTTCGCCGGCGTAGCCCGCTACCCGGCCCGCGTCAAGTGCGCGTTGCTACCGTGGATGGCGTTCAAGGACGCCGCGGTGCGGGCCGGCGTGGCCGGCTCCACCGAGTCTGGTTCGGAGGTAAAGGCATGAGCGACGTGGCCAAGACGGCGACCGCGGACGTCGAAGAGGCGATGAAGGACGTCGTCGACCCTGAGCTGGGCATCAACGTGGTAGACCTCGGCCTGGTCTACGGCATCCACATCGACGACGAAAACGTCGCCACCCTCGACATGACCCTGACGTCGGCCGCCTGCCCGCTGACCGACGTGATCGAAGACCAGACCCGGTCGGCACTCACGACCGGCCCCGGCGGCGGCCTGGTGAAGGACTTCCGCATCAACTGGGTCTGGCTCCCGCCGTGGGGCCCCGACAAAATCACCGACGAGGGCCGCGACCAGCTGCGCGCCCTGGGCTTCAACGTCTGACGCTTTCGTCGCCCTCACCGCCCGCGGCCAGCCTGCGGCCGGTGGGGGCGTTTGGCGTCGTAACCCAAAGATCGAGATCTGAGCTATGCGGCGTCCGCCGTGGTACAGACCGCCGCGCGGGGCTTCAATCCGATCTTCCTGCCGGAGGCGACAAGGTGACCGTGACCAGCGGCGGACGGGTGAGGCCGCGGGAGCAGCGGTCCGGACCACGACGGACAGAGATGATGTTTGTGAGCACCTCCCGTCGGGGGTCTGACCCTACGACGGACTGACTTCGGGTCTT